>CAKTYF010000181.1 GCA_934631995.1 uncultured Eggerthellaceae bacterium | reverse complement strand
TGTTGTCTAATCCATTTTTAACACATTTCCTTCGTTTCGTTTGATTGTTCCCGATAAGACATATGCGTTTCATGATGCGATTCAGGGCGATTTCTCACAAAATCTCGCATCGCAATGCGGTGATTTTTTGATTCGTCGTGCCGATGGGATGTTCGCTTATCAGCTCGCGGTGACTGTTGATGATGCCGCGCAGGGGGTCACTTCGGTGACGCGCGGTTATGACTTAATTACATCTTCACCTCAGCAGATGTTTCTTCTTGAACAGCTGGGATATGCGGCACCCAAGTATGCTCACGTTCCCTTGTTCGTCAATGAACGGGGAAGACGCCTTTCGAAACGCGATAAAGACGCTTCGCTTCAGGAAATGCTTGCAACGTATCGGTCTCCTGCTGCGCTTTTGGGCCATATTGCGTTTATTGGCAAAGTCATCGATGCGGATGAACCCGCAACGCCAGAGGAATTGCTCTCATCTTTTGGTCTCGAGCGCTTTGCAAAGCGCGTTCGGGAAGAAATTGGCATTTTGCAGCCTATTGTGTGGCGTTAGGTTTTGCGGAGCGTGCTTTATGTCTTGTGTTTAATGTTGGAGCAGTGAGCTAAAACGTGAGTGAGCCGCAAACGTCGCAAAGAATAAGTGCTGCATAGAATGTATCTACCACTACGTTTACGGTTAAAATCTGGCTCATGGCCGCCACGCGGGATTGCAACACGAGTGGATTTGCTACCAATGCCTTCCCGAAAGGATACAGCGCTAAAAGTGCGAACGGAACAATGACCAGCCCTTTCGTCCACCAGATGCACCCGAAGAACACCACTAAGAGTACCATGCTATACAACGCTGCATGATAGAGCTTGCGCGCTTTTTCTCTACCGACCAAAACGGATAAAGTTTTGCGCTTCGCTTCGACATCTTTCTCAATATCGCAGGTGTTGTTCGTCATGAGAATAAGCCCAATGCCAATAAGCACGGGAATGCTCCAAACGAATGCTTCCCACGAAAGGGTTAAGGTAAGCGCTTGATACGTTGCCACTAAAATAAGCGTTCCCATGGTAAAGCCGCTCACGAATTCTCCAATAGGCAGGTAGGAAATAGGAAGACGCCCCCCTGAATACAGACACAGCACCGCCGCGCCAATCACGCCTAAGACTAAAGGAATCCAGCCAGCACGATAAATGACGTACGTGCCAATTACAAAGGCAAGAACAACCAGAACAATGGCAAATCGTTTTACCGATTTCGGGTTCACGTTATTGAAAACCAATACGGCATCGTTTTTGTCCATCTGGTTTTCAGCAGTGTCGGCACCTTTTTTGAAATCAAAATAGTCATTGAGCGTGTTTACGGCAGATTGCATGCAAATGACAATTGGCAAAATAGCAAGTACAAGCGAAACGGAAATTGTTCCTACATCGTGCAGGGCAAGTGCAGTGCCAACCAGCGTAGGCATGATTGCGGCTGGCCACGTATGGGGTGCTGCGAGTTGCAAAAGCAAAGTGGGAGTAA
>CAKTYF010000180.1 GCA_934631995.1 uncultured Eggerthellaceae bacterium | reverse complement strand
TGCTTGAGGTGCGTGCGAACGGGGATGCGCTGCTTTTGTGTCACGACATTATAGAGTGCCGCAGCTTCCATGATTCCAAGGGCGACATTACCTGGCAAAACTGCGATTTGCGTTATTGGCTGAACGCGGTGTTCTTCACGCGTGCGTTTTCATCTGAAGAGCAGGCATTGGTGATTCCCGAAACGTGTGCGGCGGAAGACAATGCTATTTTTCGCACGGAAGGCGGCGGTGACACCGAGGACTTTGTGTTCTGTCTTGGCTTTGAACAGGCGAAACGTTTCTTTTCGGTTGATGCCATGAGGCAAGCGCACCCTACGGCGTATGCGAAACGCGCGCCGTTTACGTGCTGGTGGTGGTTGCGTGCGCCGGGCGGTCACCAGTTTTCGTGTGCTGCGGTGGCGGAAAACGGGTCCATTGATTACAACGGGTTTCATGCATCGCTTGATTGCATTGGGGTGCGTCCCGCTGTGGTGGTTTCAGGCGCTGCGATTGCGGGTGGCGGGGCTGGTGACGGTGTTGGGGCTGCCGCGACTGCCGGGTCTGCCGGAGCTTTGCGTGCCGGGCATGACGCCAGCGGCACTGCTGCCGCTGCCGCCAGAGACGCAGGGAGTTCCGGAGCCGCTCAAAACGCACCCTGTGAGCAGGCATTTCTTCCCGATGCGCCGTTGCTTCCCCATGCGGGCGCCGCATTGCGTTACGGCTTGGCGGATCAAGCGGCGCACTTGTTGCAGCGCGAACACTTGCGCGCGGAAACCGCACAAGTGGCTCTTTCGGGCGGAGAGCCCAGCATAAGCGCCGTGCTTCATCTTCTTGACCAGGGAGAACTATCCAATGCCGACATCTTCCACCTGTGCAATGCAGCCATACGTCTGAGCGCTGTCAATACGGCAGCGCGCCTGGTGGACGTACTTTCTTTCGGTGCCGATCGCTTCCGTCGCTTGCTCAAGACGGCGGTGGAAAAAGGGAATGCCGATTTCACTCAGCTGCTGCTGGACAAGGGTGCATCGGGTAAAGGCTTTGGCGGCGCGTATCTGAAGATGGGCGTGCGCGATGACGTTGCTCGCTGCGCGCTTATTGCCGACCCGCCGGCGGTTTTCGATTCCTGGGACGTGTTGCAGACGCTTCCCCGCGTGGCTTGCTTCGCGGTGGGGCAGTGCAAAGAGCGCGGTCAGCTTGCTGCTGCGGCGCGTCTTCCCCGTGTCCTAGCGGTTCTTGCTGCGGCAAATGCGCTAGATGAGCTTGACGCGTTGCTTTCGATTGACCGGGCAACGCCGATCTTCACGCGCGACGATTACGCTCAGGCGCTTGATGCGGCGAAAAAGGCGGGCTTTGGGTCTGCTGTTGCGCTGCTTCTGGACCGTCAGGCGGCGCGATTTCATGAGCCTCGTGTGGGGGCGCGGCCCAATTTGGCGCTTTAGCCCTGCTCGTGCGGCCTCATGGGTTACAATGCCGCCAGAATGTATTGTTTGCAAACCTATTCGCGATAGTTCGATGCGCCGCTGTTTTCTGCCTGAATACATAACGCTGAACGGGGATTTTGTTGTTTCCGGTAGAGAGTAGCGCAAACGAGTCGCGTTGATG
>CAKTYF010000179.1 GCA_934631995.1 uncultured Eggerthellaceae bacterium | reverse complement strand
ACCATACAAGGGACGACCCGCAAAAAGGTACTCGCCCAAACGCTGGAACGCAGATAGAGGATCGGGAAAGCCCAGAGTAGAGCCGTTTGCGTTAAAGATGAGCGAGCAAGCCTCCCAAATAATCAAGCCCACAGCAATACCCAAAAACACGCGAATAATGGTGGCAAGCGCTTGTTTCGCACCGTACGACGGCACGTGGAAAGAACGCGCTGCGGGATTTTTCTCCATGCAACGCGCGAGTGCTCTTTCTTGGCTGCTTTGACGCACGCGGACGCTCCCTTGGTAATGGACTTAAGTGTTCTCGCATTATAAGCACCGCGCGCATCTATTTGCAATAGTCTATTATTTTATGCGGTTGATTATTTCGATATGAAAATACTACTATTTCGCTATGGTTTTGTTGACAAAAGGTGGGGTAATTTGTCAACAAAAAACGCCCCGCGGGATACACGGGGCGCTAAAGAAATGCGACTTGCTCTTATTTGTCGTCGTCAACAACAATGACGTTCGGGCTGTTCAGAAGCTCGTCCATGTCAAGATCGGCAGGAACAACCGAAGTCACGCCCGGCACGCGCTCCTTCAGGATGCGCTCAACGCCGTTTGCCAGCGTCAGCTGCGACATGGGGCAGCCCTTGCAAGCACCCTGCAGCTCAACAGTGACAACACCTTCGTCGTCTACGCCAATCAACTTCACGTCGCCGCCATCCGCCTGCAGAGACGGACGAATGAGCTCCAACACAGCGCGTACGTCTTCAATATCAACTTTCATGTGATGCTCCTTTTATCATCGTGTTTTTCTTTCGCGGGTGATTGTAACACAGCAGCGCCCCATAAATGGTTACCCTTCGAAAACACGAATACGCATTCCCGATTCTTCCAGCATACTCATGGCAAGCTCGTCGGGGTACGGATTTTGATACACAACCTCTACAATGCCGGCATTGATGATCATCTTCGCGCACAGCACGCACGGCTGCGTGTTCACATACAGCGTGGCGCCCTCTACGCTTATGCCATAGCGCGCCGCCTGGATCAGGGCATTTTGCTCTGCATGAAGCGCGCGGCACAATTCATGGTTTTGCCCGCTGGGAACATTGAGCTGCTGACGAAGGCATCCCGTTTCAAAACAATGGCGAAGGCCCGTGGGCGCGCCGTTATAGCCCGTTGCCAGAATGCGCTTATCGCGCACCAGCACGCATCCCACGCCGCGTCGAACGCACGTAGTTCGCGTGGCAACCTGATTTGCCAGCGTCATAAAATACTCATCCCACGAGGGACGATGCAGCTGTTCCATGTCTTCCCCTTTCGGAAAGTCGATGTCCATCCTTAACCGAATCCCATCCGCACCAAAACCAGAAAGCGAACTGGCCTTACGCGCCGCTGTTCGGCAGAACAGCGGAATCCCAATGGAACCAATAGATCGAAAGCCTAGAGCCCACGAGGGCGAAGCGAATTGGCCTTCGCGCGCCCCTCACCAAGTAATTCGAGGGCCTAGACGCCGCGAGAGCGCAGTGAGCTGGCCTTACGTGCCGCGAACGAAGCTCGCAGCGAGCGTATCGGCCTTCTAATTATTTGGTGCCGAAGATGCGGTCGCCGGCATCGCCTAACCCCGGCACAATGTAGGCATCTTCGTTCAACGTCTGATCGATAGCGCACACGTAAATCTGCACATCATCATCAGCAGCAAGCAGTGCCTCAACACCCTGGGGC
>CAKTYF010000178.1 GCA_934631995.1 uncultured Eggerthellaceae bacterium | reverse complement strand
TTTGCGACCTGGGGAAACATCGATTTTTGGCGATTACAAAGAAGAAAATCCACCGAAAAGTGAGTCGTTTTTATCACGCCAAATCACATAACTAGGCGACATCGCGCCAGAAAAAGGCACAACTCGGACTGCGTGCCGTCGGGATAATTTGTCAACAGGAAGCCTGCTCAGAACCAGGTCAGCTCAAGGTCGCCTTGGGGGAAGAAAGAGTTACCAGCCAGGCGAATGGATTGAAACAAACCTCCGTCCCCCGTTCTAACGCAGAAATGTTGACAAAAGGTGGGGTAATTTGTCAACAAGGAAGCGAGGGCAGCGTTATGATTCCTTAGCCTGCTCTGCCTGAGCGGCACGCAAAGCCTTTACCAGCTGGTCAGCGCAAGACGTGGGCTTGTTGCCACACGTATTTCCCTCCCATGCAGCAGCAAGCTGATCAACGGTCATTCCCTGAGCGATTTTGCTGATTGCTTTCAGGTTGCCATCGCAACCGCCGAAGTACTGGATCTCCTTTACCACATCGCCGTCGAGCTCAACATTGAACGCGCGGCAGCACGTGCCTTTAGTACGATACGTATACATAATAACCTCCTGTTTGTTTTTTTCGCATTCTAGCACTGCGGCTCGGAGAGCGTGGCGTTAGTAAGCAGAAAAGGAATTGATTTCAGATGGGCACCCAAATGAACGCGCGTCCAATCTTGCACGAAGTGAAGCCCGTAACTGAGCACTTGTGCCGGCACGTCCATTTCAACAACCTGGTCAAACGTTGCATACAGCAACGCATCAAGCCACTGCATGAAATTCACTTGCGCTAAAACCGTTTCGGCAGATGCAGCGCACGCGTCGCACAAACAGCCGCCCTCCGCCGATGCGAAAGCAACGAACGAAGCCGTAGTGCTGCCGCGTTCAAACAGCACTTCCCCACACGATGCGCACGCGGAAAACCGCGGACGTAAGCCAACGAATGCGAATACCTTAAGGCAGGTAGCCAACGCAAGCCCATATGATTTCTCGGGAGCACACTGCGTCATCGCGCGCAAACAGGCATCGCACAAAGGAAACAAACGCGGAGTAGCAACATCTTCATGAGTCGCTTTTGCCACAAGTTCCGCCACCACCGAAGCCGCCGTCGAACGATCGAAATCAAGACGAAGGGACGCATGCGCATCAATAAGGCGCGCTTCCTGCACCAATGGCAAGCCTTTTGTTGCCGCGCAAAAAAGTTCAACACAGCTGAAAAGCTCCAGGCGAGATGCAAAAGAGTTTTTCGGCTTCCGCGCGCCCCGCGCAACAACCTGTGCGCACGATCCGTCTTCTGCCAGCAGCGTGACAATAAGGTCAGCTTCACCAAGCTTCGTTTTTTTCAGAACAACGCCGGTGATTGTTATCTGGGAGGGCATGAGAACTAGGAAATCGAAGCAATCTGGTTATCCGAGGTCCACGTCACCGTCCACGTATAATCGGTCGGATCAAGGAACATGGTTACGCCAAGAAACACGGTATAAGGACGGGCCGTAACATGCACGGCGGTAATATCATTTCCCTGGTAAGAAACCGACGACAAGGCGCTCACCTCGTAATTCACGCCCGATACGGTATGACGCGTGCCCGATGCAAAAGCTCCTTGCGCAACGTTCACCAGCTCTCGTTCACGCGAGACGGCAACAGAAATGGTAACCGTCTCCCCCGAATCAAGCTTCACATCTGCCTGCGGATCGGTTGATAAAACGGTGCCCTCTGATTCCTGCTC
>CAKTYF010000177.1 GCA_934631995.1 uncultured Eggerthellaceae bacterium | reverse complement strand
AGTACGAGTAGCGCGCAGGCAACGGCGAGTCCTTTCGGGCCGCTGATGGAATAGCGCTTCTGCTGGAATAACAGCATGAGCGCAAAGAAGCCAATACACGCAATGATAATAGAGGTCAGGTTCAGCTCTGCCGGCCTGCTCCACAGCGTATCGGAAAACAACCGGATAACGTTCTTGTTGCCAAAAACGTCGAAGTGTTCGGCGTTGAATAAGAAGAACGCAACAGTTAAAGAAAGGCCATGAGCGCCTTTTGGCCATATTGATTTTGATGGACGGAATAGATTCTTGTCCACTGCTTCCCCCGCATGTAATTTTCCTGCGCGCAACCCCCATTGCGCTATCCCTATTCATTATCTTGGCTGCTTTTAGCCCCGTCAAGAGGGGAAATAGGCGTCTACCCCCACCAGGGGTAGACGTACATCTACCCCTGGTGGGTACATTCGCGGTACGTGATTATATGGCAACATGGCTTTAGCGCAAGCGAAAAGGAAAAGCCGTAGCAGGGAGGCAGACGCGTTTTTCGGATCTACCGCAAGCGCGAAAGCAGGTTAAGCAGATCCACACTTTAAGGGAAGGGGTACGGATGACGACTGTGGAAACCGAGATCGGCGGACTGAGCCGGCGAAACTTTTTGAAGCTTGGTGCCGCAGCGGGTGGCGCTATTGGCGTTGCTTCGTTGTTGGGCGCTGGTGGCACTGCTGAGAAAGCGCAAGCAAAAACCTACAACACAATCGACGAGATGCTGGAGATCGATCCCGAGAAATTCAAGCGCTTCGATGGTAAGAACGTTGCCTTCATGCGCGCTCGCCTTGTTCCCAAGGGAATGATTCCGCCCGATGATCGCGACAATCAGGATCTGTTCGATCAGTGGACGGGCGCAAACCCCGATACGCCGTTTACCTACGGCGACCCAGGCTACACGCAAATCGACTATGCATTCGAGTTTGGCGGACAGGCTACGTACAACTTGATGGGCGCAAGCGTTACGGGTGCGGGCCGCTCATTCGACAGCTGCGTGCACATCACCACCCCCAGCGGTGAGTTGGCTCCTTTGACCATGTACGGTCAGACCAGCGCCAGCTTCCCCAACGGCGGCAAGGGCGGTTTCGACGTTGCTAAGGATAAGTACCAGTTCGAAAGCCCGGCTCAGGCGTCTTACGCTTTGAAGAAGGCTGCAAAGGTGTTCGGTGCCGACTTGGTTGGCATTGCTCCTTACGACGAGCGTTTCGTCTATGCGACCGAAGTTGCCATGCCCACCGACATGGAAGGCAACTTGATCAAAGAACGTGTGAACCTTTCTCGTCCTATGGATTTCGGTTTTGAGCCGAAGTCGGTTATTGTTTTGGCGTTCGAGATGGACTACGAGTGCTTCAAGGCATCTGGCTCCATGATTGAAACGGGCGCGACGTACACTGCGTATTCCCGCATGGCTGAAGTTGGCTTGCGCGTTGCCCAGTTCCTTAGGAAGATGGGCTACAACACGTATCATTGCGGCAACAACGCATCCCCCAGCGTTGCGGAAGCTATCCGCGCTGGTCTAGGCGAAGGCAGCCGCATGAGTATCCTGATGACCGAAGAGTACGGTCCGCGCGTCCGCCTTGCCAAGGTTTACACCGATGCCGTGTTCGAATACGACAAGCCGAAGTCCTTTGGCGTTACCGAGTTCTGCGAGGTATGCCAGGTATGCGCCGACAGCTGCCCGTCTCAGGCCATCACGCACCTGAGCATCAACGACCCCGAGAACAAGCCGACAAGCCTTTGC
>CAKTYF010000176.1 GCA_934631995.1 uncultured Eggerthellaceae bacterium | reverse complement strand
GCGGACATGGCTCAGCTGGTAGAGCACCACCTTGCCAAGGTGGGGGTCGCGGGTTCGAACCCCGTTGTCCGCTCCACTGATCACTTTGGTCGGTCACTCCACAAAACGAATGGCCGACTTTTTTGATAAACGTGGCGAGATGGCCAAGTGGTAAGGCAGAGGCCTGCAAAGCCTTCACCACCGGTTCGAATCCGGTTCTCGCCTCCATATGCGGACATGGCTCAGCTGGTAGAGCACCACCTTGCCAAGGTGGGGGTCGCGGGTTCGAACCCCGTTGTCCGCTCCACGATAATCTTGCAACCTGGAAGTAGCTTCCAGGTTGTTTTTGTATTGCAGCATGGTTAAACGGGGTTCGAACCGATGAGGTGGAATTCCCAAAAGAAAACCGCCGCGAACCCTGCGTCTGCAGCGGGTTGCGGCGGTGCTAAGAGCTTCTAGGGGGCTTTCTGGCGCTTAGATGCTATTAAACCTTCTCTTTACCTTCTCCTTATAATCGTCCCGTGCAAAACGAGTCTTAATTCGTCATCCTAATGCCAACGTAGATTGCCGTATCGGGCATTCCTTTAATAGAATACGCATCGTTGAACTTCACGGCAGACACGCGCCAGAAATACGTTTCGTCGTCAATGTCGATCGTTCCGCTCTTGAAAGTGTTGCCCGATTCGTCAACGCCTTCTTTCGTCATTTCGCAGTCTTCGCCATCGAACCCTTGATTGTGAACGGCATTCAGGATTGCTTCCTCAATGGTGGTTGCCTGGAAATCGGCATAGCGAATGCGGAAATCTTGATAGTTCGTCAGATCCATGGTAACGCGCCATCCGCCGTTGAGAACTTTAGAGGCTGCAAGGATGTCCATAGACCCAATGCCGTTTTTCAGGGCGACGGTGCCTTCTTCAGTGCTCACGTCATCGGGCAGCTTGAACGCGTCAAATGTGCTATCGGTTACATCGTCTACGCCCAGTTGCACCAGCGTGTATTGCCCGGCGAGTTCATTGTAGACGTCTTGGGCGTTGCTCCATGTAATATAATCCTTCATATAAGGGAAGTCATACGCTGCCGTGCGCGCCATGTTTTGCTCGATCTGCGTAGACTTTCTTACTTCGGAAAAGTAAATGCCATCAGCTGCTTTCATCACGAAATTGACGGCAAGCACCGCAGCAAGCACCACAACAATGCCTGCAACGATAATCGACTTTCCCCTGATGGATTGGGGCCTTAGCAGCTTTTCGGCATTCGGATACACCACGTTTCCTTCGATATGCGTATCGTTGGTATCGGCAGGATTGTGACCGCTCATCTTTTCTCCTGGTTGACTTGTCTGATTAACTTGTTTTCTGGAATTATAGCATTGCTCCCCAGGGGTGCTTTTGCTAATATGGTCGCACTGCGAGGGAGTAGTTAGCATTCCATAAATGCGATGCGTCAACAATCCTGCTTGCCAAACATCGGGCAAACTGGCGTATCTTAATAAACGAGACTCACGGTGCCGTTGGGCGCCGTGAGTTTTTTTGTGGGTGAAAACGGCTTGATGACCGGTTCGCGAGTCAAACGGACGGCGAAACAAACGAGCAGCGAAGTAGACGAAGTAAACAATAAGCAAGACGTAGCCGAAACGAAAAATAGAGAGAAAAGAAAGGTAACACATGGATTTGTCGATTTTTGCAACACCCGAGGCGTGGATTAGCCTAGTGACGCTCATTTTCCTGGAGATCATCTTGGGTGTGGACAACATCGTATTCATTACTATCACAACCGATCGACTCAAGGAAAGCCAG
>CAKTYF010000175.1 GCA_934631995.1 uncultured Eggerthellaceae bacterium | reverse complement strand
TGGCGGGATGTACGGGACTCGAACCCGCGACCTCTGGCGTGACAGGCCAGCGCTCTAACCAACTGAGCTAACACCCCTTTTGTCAAAAAAAGCCCGAATAATCGGGTTTTCAAGGAGGCTGGAATGGCGGGATGTACGGGACTCGAACCCGCGACCTCTGGCGTGACAGGCCAGCGCTCTAACCAACTGAGCTAACACCCCAGCACTTTTCAGCAGTGGATATATTACGGGTTTCCACGCATCCATGCAAGCATTTTTTTGAACTTTTTTGAAAAAGAAAGGTGAAATGGGGGGCAACACGATTTTACGATTCAAGATCCGCCGAACGACCGGCTTGCAACTCGATTTTTCCTTCACGGAACATCTGAACGAAAAGATGCGCCAACTCAGGATCGAACTGCGTTCCCGCGCCGTCTTCGATGATCTGGAGCGCACGATCGATATCGCGCGGGCTTTGGTAGCAACGTTTCGTGGTCACGGCGTCAAAACAGTCCGCTACGCACAGAATACGCGCCGTCAAAGGAATGTCCTCGCCCGCTAAGCGACGCGGGTATCCCTTGCCATCCCAGCGCTCATGATGCCCCACAACGGCGGGAATAACGTAGTCAAGGCTTGGCAAGTGACGAATGATCGAAACAGCGTTTTCCGGATGCTTCTTGATAATCTCGTACTCATCGGAAGTAAGCGACGAAGGCTTTTGCAAAATTGCTTCAGGAATACCGATCTTGCCAACATCGTGCAGAAGGCCCGCTTCGCGCACGATTTCAACAACTTCGGCATTCAAACCGTAGCAGCTTGCCAGCACGGACGCATAATACGCCACATTATTGGAATGCGTGAACGTGTAATGGTCTTTCGCGTCAATCGCCGCGGTCAGCGCATACACTGTATCGGCGTAACTTGAGAAAATACCGTGATGGTCGATCTGATCAACGGCAAGATGCTCGCCCGCCGTACCTGTTGAATAGACCATAATGGCATTCTTACCGTGCTGCTTCACCTGGTATACTGCCATATTTGCGTTATCCATAAGCTGACGCGTATTGTGGGCGTCAAACGGCATGCTGCAAATGCCAATGCTGCAGGTAAGCACCTTGAGCGCTTCTTCCCGATCTCCGCAATTCAGATGATAGATTTGCTGGCGCAGGTTTTCCGCCAAGCGCTTCGCAGCGCTTGCGTCCTGGTCGGGCATCAAAATGGCGAATTCCTTGCCACCTAAACGCGCTGCAAAGTTGCTCTCGCCTACCGTGGTTTTCAGCACGTTGGCAACGCGCAGCAAAACATCGTCGGCCTCGCGTTCGCCGTAGAGCTGGTTGTAGAGCTTGAAGTCGTCAAGGTTCAGCAAAATAAGACTCAAAACGCCCTGAGGATTGCGGTCGTGGATCTCGTCCAAACGTGCGTAAAAATACTTGCGGTTCAGAAGGCCCGTCAAGTCATCGGTGCGCGCCTCATAAGCCGCCTGCTCGTAGAGCTGACTGTTCTTGACGCCAATCGCCATAACCGCCGTAAGGGCAAGCAAATGATCCATCTCATTCATGGCAAGCGAGCCGCGCGGATCCTTCAGCGTAATAACCGACAAACCGATAAGCTCCTGGTTTACCGTAAGCGGAACAATGCAATTCATGCTGATAGAACGCAGCTTTTGACGTTCTGACTCCCACATAGAGCGATATTCAACGCTCCGAACGAACTCTGCGGGCGTGAGCACGTCGCGATGGGCGCACAGCCACTCCGACACAGCACTACCGGCCTCAAACATCACGCCACCCGATTCGA
>CAKTYF010000174.1 GCA_934631995.1 uncultured Eggerthellaceae bacterium | reverse complement strand
TATGACAATGCCGTTGATTTGCGCTTTGCATGTATTCGGTATGCCAATAAATCTCCTATAATCATCAAATAGTGGAGTCGGCAAACGCTGCTGCGTTCTCTTAGAGAAGGGCAGCTTTTTCCGTCTTGGGACGGTTCGTTTTTAAGGAGAACTTACGTGACAGAATCCATCACTATTGCCGTTGACGCTATGGGCGGCGACAATGCTCCTTCGGTAGTACTTGCAGGTTGTGCGGCGGCACTGGAAAAAGATCCGAACCTGCATGTTATCTTGTGCGGCCCGGCCGATGTTGTTGAATCGTTCGCTGCGAATCATGATCGTTGCGAAGCTGCGGTGGCAACGGAAGTCATTGGCATGGCGGAGCATCCCGCCGAGGCAGTGCGCAAGAAGAAAAATTCATCCATTAGCGTGGCATGCCGTCTGGTTAAAGAAGGGCGCGCGCAAGGCTTTTATTCCGCAGGTTCTACGGGCGCTTGTCTTGCTGCCGCAACGCTGATTATGGGGCGCATCAAGGGCATTGCGCGTCCTGCGCTTGCTACGGTGATTCCTTCGCCTGTTCGCCCGGTTTTGATGTGCGATGTGGGCGCAAACGCCGATTGCAAGCCCGCGTATCTTGTGCAGTTCGCGCAGATGGCGTCGGTTTTTGCAGAGTATCTTTTGCACATTGAGAATCCGCGCGTGGCGCTTTTGAGCATTGGCGAAGAGGAAACGAAGGGCTCCGCGTTCATTCAGGAGTGCCATCAGCTGCTCAAGCAGAAGATTCCGAACTTCGCCGGTAACGCCGAAGGCGGCGACATTATGGCGGCGAAATTCGATGTGTACGTTTGCGATGGCTTTACGGGTAACGTTTGCTTGAAGACTATCGAGGGCACGGCAAAGCAGCTGTTCAAGGCTGTTAAGGGCGTTATGGCGAAGAACGCGGCATCTAAGCTGGGTTCTTTGGCGCTCTTGAGCGGCTTCAAGGCTCTGAAGGACTCCATTGATCCTGACATGTTTGGCGGAGCCCCGCTTTTGGGTGTGAAAGGTGCCTGCATTATCGGTCACGGTTCCGCATCTGAGCTGGGCATTCAAAACGGCATTGACGCTTCCGTGCAAGTGGTGCGTTCAGGCTTGATTGAGCGTGTTGCGCAGTGGGCTGCCGAGCAAAAAGCGCTCGAAGCGTCCCAGAAGGCAGCGCAGGAAACATCTTCGGAGGCGTCTCATGAGTGATGTCCCCGAGTTATTGAATATCACCAGCGAGCAACGCGAGAAGCTTGATGCCATGCAGGATATCTTGCAGTATCGTTTCAACAGCGAATCGCTGCTGCTGGCTGCTATCACGCATCCTTCCGCTACCGAAGGTCGCTCGGTAAAATATTCTTACGAGCGCCTGGAGTTTTTAGGCGATAGCATTTTGGGCGCCATTGTTGCCACGCTGGCATTCCATGAGTATCACGAGATCGACGAGGGCGGCTTGACGCGCATTAAAGTGGCGCTTGTTTCCGGTTCAAGCTTGTCGGATGTTGCTTCGCATCTTGGCTTTGCCGATTGCATTGTGTTTGGCTTGTCGGAAGCGGGCACGGGGCGTCGCGGTCTTCATTCCGCGCTTGAGAACGTGTACGAGGCAACAGTTGCTGCGTTGTATCTTGATGGCGGCTTGGACGCTGCGGCGACGTTTGTAAAGCGTACGCTTATTCCGCGCATGAGTATTGATATGGCGCGCGAGCCGGAAAATCCCAAGAGCGCGTTGCAGGAAAAGCTGCAAGAAGATGGCATCACGCCCACGTATAAGCTTATCGATACGCAGGGTCCGCCGCATGACCGCACGTTCGTCGCGCAGGTTTTCGCGGGCGACAAG
>CAKTYF010000173.1 GCA_934631995.1 uncultured Eggerthellaceae bacterium | reverse complement strand
CCTAAAAGGCATGCAATTTGTGGCAAATGGCGCAGTTTGAGAGGTGCGGCGTTCATGTTGTTGGATTTTGCGCTCCAAATTCGAAGTTGCGATAGGTTGGAAGTAGGTCAGGGGTGGCGAAGGTGCTGTTTTCAGTGATGTCTCTGAAGTCATGCGTATAAAATACCAGGTCAGAGCGTTGAAGGAAAATCGGCTCACCAGGATAGCGAAAGAACGAGTACTACAACCTACTTCCAACCTGCATCAACTTCGAATCTGGCACCGTTTTTTCAACAACATGAATCGATATGGAACAAACCTCCGTCCCCTGTTCCATTTATACCCCAGCTTCGCGCAGGCGGGCGCGGCCAAGGGCGATGGCAACAAGCGCTATCGCAGCAGCCCACAGAAACGTAATGCCGACTTCACCAGCCGCTTGAATCAGCAGGTCAGACGTTACTTGTGCAGCCTGCGAAACCGAAACCATCGCTTGCGTTGCCCAATAAAACGGCGTGAACGCAGCAGCAATGCGTACTCCTTCGCCCGCAACGGAAAGAGGAATCCACGCGCCGCTGAAGAAACTGCATGCAAGACCTGCAATGTTGCCCACGCCATTCGCAACGCTATCGCTCGCGCTGAGCTGCCACAGCAGGAAGCCAACGGCAGCGCCGATCAGCGCAATTCCGAGCTGTCCCACAACAACAACTGCAACTGAAGCAAATGTCGCGCCCGCGCCCAGGGGGTCAAACACTACCAACCCTGCAACGGAGATGAGCGCCCAAATCGCAATCGAGGCAAGCACGCACGCCAGCCCAACCTGGGTGCCATAGCTGCTACTGCGCACGGGGCCTACGGTGAGCCTTCGCCGCATTTCAGGACGGTGCAGCGAAGCTAGGCCAACAGCAATGAAGATGGCCGACGATGTGAACAGCGCGTAAGACGAGAACGATGCAAAGTTGACATATTTTGCCGAAAGACCTTCCGATTCAACCGCCAAAAGCTCCACGGGCGTCTCGTTTCCGCAAGCTTCAGTCGCGCTGTCTGCCACTTCCGTCGCAGTTGCGTCTGGGTCAACTGCAGCAAAACCGTACATCGACTGTACGAACGCCTTCACGCGCTGGTCCATAAGTGCCCCGCGCGCTCCTTGGTAGCTCACGACTGTTTCGAGCGTAGGGGCACTGTTGCCTTCGTGCGCTGCCTCCAGGAAATCCTGTTGGAAGCCTTCGGGGATGATAAGAACGTAACTTGCAAGATCCTTCGCTGTTGCATCTTGCAGGGCAAACGTTGAGTCTTCAATCGGCACCTCTACGGCATCTTTGAGTGCGAAGTCCTCAAGGGCGCCTGAAAGCACGCTGTTGTCGCGGTCGATGATGGCAACTTTGGGCGCGTCGTTCGAAAACTCGTTCGCCGGCGCCGTCTGAATGGCGCCCGACCCTAAAATAGCCATAGCACCCAGGGCAACTGTGTAAATGATCAGGTAGTTCCAATGTCGCGTGACAATTTTTACCGCAAGCTTAAAGACGTTCATAATTCTGCCTCCTCATAAGAAGGGCTGCCACCGCGAAAAACGCCGCAGCCATCACTAACAACACGCACATCGTCAAGGAAAAAGGCGCGAGCGAATCGTAGTACGTAAGATCATAGAACGCATTTGCCGCCTGCGCTGCCGGGTTGATGAGTGCCGCCCAGGGAACATGTTGCGCAATTTGATCGGCAAGCTGCATGGACGGCTCACCGTATAAGCCCGCGAACAGCGCGCACAAACACGTAATGCCTGTTGCCAGCCCTTCTTTTCCGGGAGTTGGCATGCTTGGGATGGCACCGATTGCGGCACCAAGCGCCGTTGACATAAGCGCACATACCGCAATTGCCGCTACAGCCAAGCCATCGCGTCCACCGAACTCAACGCCCAGTGCAAAGCG
>CAKTYF010000172.1 GCA_934631995.1 uncultured Eggerthellaceae bacterium | reverse complement strand
GTTGCCCAGCATGAAGATGAGCGGCGTGTTCGTTGCGGATGCGCCCAGCGGGGCCGCCGCGGCGATAACCAGAAATACCAACGCGATACCACTGATAGCACCATGTTTGAGCTGATTGCTCTGGCCTTCTTGATTGGCCATGATTAATACTCCTTAATCCAAAAAAACAATACGTGCAAGTTTTTACAAAGATGCTTTAACTCCCACTTTCAGCAGCCTTGCAAAAAATCGCGTAGTTATGATGCTACACACATTATGTTAATAATGGGTAAAGAGCTTCTAATATATCCTACTTAAATAGTAGGGTAAAGAATCCTGCCGACAGTCGCAAAGCAAAAAGACGAAGAGGTGAAAAACGCCGTCCCTTATTAATATTTGGGGCACGCGAGCATAAAAAAACGGACGGACCTGAAGGCCCGTCCGCGTGAATTGCTGTTTGCGTTTATGCAGGTCAGCAAAATATCAGTGCGCGAAATGCGCCGCACTGGTTAGTCAACCTCAATGGAAACGGGGTCGGTCAACGAACCCTTCTTATCAAGAACAACAGCGGCAATGAAACCGATAACGCCAATAATCAGCGTCAAACCGCCGAGAATCAGATTCGTTCCGAATTCCTCGAAGCCGGTAAGCAAGTTGAAGTTGCTCAAAACCAGGTACAGGATATATCCCATGCCGATAAACGCCAAGATAGGAGCAATGGTGGTCTGGAAGATGTTATGGCCGAAGCCTTCCTCGCTGTTATGCTTGCGCAGGTAGCGGATGACGGCGATGTTCACGATGATCTCCATGGTCATGATGCCCACGATGGCGATAGCGGAGCAGATGGCGCCGATCTGGGAGTACGGATCAAGACCGAAAACAGCCATGATGAAAGCAACACCCAGGCAGAACACCATATTCACGCAGCACGCGATGAACGGAGACTGCGACTTGTTCGTCTTCTCCAGCGGCTGGGGAAGCAGATGAGCGCGCGAGAACGAGTACAGGTAGCGGGAAGCCATGCCGTGACCCGCCATCCAAGAAGCGAAGTTCGAGATGAGCAGGAACCAGTTGAACAGGTGGCCCACCGCATCGCCGCAGTAGTAGACGGCAACATCGTGGTACATGTGGTCGTAGGCAACCTGAGAAACGGAAACAACGCTCGTGGGATCGGCAGCGCCCGTGGCTGCGAAGATCTCTGCGCCCGAGGCACCTGCTGCGGCTGTCACCGACCAGGCGGAAAGCGAGTACACCAGGCCGATGATGATAACGGCGGCAATGGTAGCGCGGGGGATGGTCTTGCGGGGGTTCCTGGTTTCTTCGCCGAAGATAGCCGTTGCCTCGAAGCCGATGAAGCACAAAAACGCGAAGCACACACCTACACCAATGCCACCGGGCACGCCTCCATTAAGAAGCGTGTCGAACGAGAACACGTCCAGCGAATACGCACCGGCGCCCTCGCTGAACAGAACCGAGAAGTCAACGATAGCTAGAATGGTGATCTCGCACACCAGGCAAACCATCAGGAACTTCGTGCCGCCTTCGATGCCAAAATACGAGAATACCAAGATAATAGCGGCAAGCACCAAGGAAACGCCCCACCAGGGAACCACCAGGCCCAGCTCCTGCTCAAGAATGGATGCAGTGAACGTGCCATTGGCAGCAACCAAATACACAGTGAGCATGTTGTATGCCGCAACGGCAATGAAGCCGGAAGCAGTGCCGAAGCGCTTGCCCAGACCCATGGAGATGTACGCGTAGAACGCGCCGGAATTCGTAATGTGAGAAGACATCGCGGTGAAGCCCACCGAAAAGATCAACAGAAGAACACCGATGATAAGGAAGTTGAATGCCGCCGCCGGGCCGTTGCCCAGCATGAAGATGAGCGGCGTGTTCGTTGCGGATGCGCCCAGTGGAGCAGCCG
>CAKTYF010000171.1 GCA_934631995.1 uncultured Eggerthellaceae bacterium | reverse complement strand
GAGTCGGTGAGTGCGCCACCGCCGCGGCACGGCAGCTCGTAGAACTTAGCCAGTTGAGCGCAGTACTTGTAGCATAGGGCGCCTTCGGGGGAGCCGATTGCAATCTGGCCCGTTGCCATGTCGGCGGTTGTGGTCTGCGTTGCGTACATAACCGGCGTACCCGGGTTGATCATTTCGGCCAGCGCGATAACGGGAAGAATCTCCGCGTTCATCAGAGCAATGGTGCCTGCCAACGTAACGGGGCTGGTGGAGCCTGCCATGGAGCAGTTCGCAATAACGAACGGCTGGCCGTTGCTTGCGAATTCAATCAGCGTATCGGTCATGTTAAGGTCAAGCATCAACGGGCTGTTCACGTTTACGATTGTAATGATGTACGGATCGTTGCGCATGTTCTCTTCGCCGTAGATTGCCTTGGCGCCTTCCATAAGGGCATGCACAACGTTCTTGGCGCCGGCAACAACAATTTGCGTCTTCTCGGAGTGCGTTGCCGCTGCGTAGAACATGGCCAAGCTGGAAGTAGCGGGGGCCACGTCGGAGGGCTGTACCATAAGGCCGCCGTTGATGTTGAAGTCGTAGTTCGCCTCGAACAGCTTTGCGTAGTTGATGTAGTCTTCAATGGTAGCGTTGCGCTTGGTGCCATCCATTTCGGTGATGTTGGGAGCGCCGTAAGGAGGAGCGGGCTCGGTGCGATCGCCGCCGATGATGACATCGTATTTCGGATTGCGCGCTTTTACCTTGAAGGTGCTGGGGGCCTTGCGAACCCAGTACATCAGCTGGTCTTCGGTGAAGTAAGCGATTTCGCCTTCAACGCGAATGCCGTGCTCTTTCAGGATCCTGCGTGCTTCGGGATGGAGGAAACGCATGCCTACGGTCTCCAGGATCTGCATGCTCTTGTCGTGGATTTCCTGCAGTTGCATTCTCTTCGTGCGCTCCATGGTGATTCCTTTCTCTTTTTTCTCTTCCTAGTTTTTTCATAAAGCACCGTTTTTTGTTAACGAGCCGGTACTTTAAAAGCCTGAGTTACGCTGTTTCTTGTGGTGTTTCTTGCGGTGCTTCGACTTTATCCATCAGAGAGCCGTTTGCGTTTTTGTTCTCTTCCTGCCGCAGGGCTTCTCGTTCTTTATCGGTGAGCGTCATGTCGTATTCGCTGCGATGCTTCATGCTCTTTATGTACGAGGCAACCATCATTCCCATAATGATCAGAATGGGGAAGGCGCATACAACGCAGGAGGTTTGCATGGCGCTCAGGCCGCCACTGTAGAACAACGCGAATGCGATCAGGCCCATGAGCGAACCCCAAATGATCTTGAGGAAGGTTGGTGCGCTTCTGCCTTCCTTGTTGCGACGAGCCATTTCTTCTTCGGTGGTGGTCATTTCTGCCAGCGAAAGAGTCATGGATTCAGCCAGCGTGGCGAAGGAGAAGATAATTGCCAAGAATGCCAGCACAATCAGGATCGGGGACAGGGGCAGCGTCTTGACGTAGGCGAACAGCGCCGCGGCAACGCCGTATTCGGCGATGGTGTCTGCCAGGCCGCCTTGGGTCATTTCAACGAGCATGGAAGAGCTTCCGAATACGCCAAACCAAGCAATTGCGAAGATGGTCGGGACAATCATGTTCACCAGGACGAACTGACGAATGGTGCGGCCCTTGGACAACATGATCAGGAACAGGCCAACCAGGGGAGCAAATGCCAGCCACCAAGCCCAGTAGAAGATTGTGGTGCCGCTGACCCAGCCGGACTGAAACGCGGGCTCAAGGTAGAACGACTGCGGGACCAGGATTGCTAGGTACTGGCCAACAGCGCTGGTGGTGCAGTTGATGATGAACAGGGTTCCGCCGAAGATGAACGCCCATACCAGCAGCGCGATGTAGATGTACATGTTCGCCTGGCTGATGTACTTGATGCCTTTGTGAAGGCCGGAGCAAGCTGCCACGATGTAGAAG
>CAKTYF010000170.1 GCA_934631995.1 uncultured Eggerthellaceae bacterium | reverse complement strand
GGCCGCCATCGCCGAAAGTACTGCGGGGGAAGCCCGTGGGAGGATAGGACGTCGCGCTCATGAAGGGCGTTTTGCGCGCCCGGGCCGCGTGCCCGGACGTGGAAGCCGGGAAGGGGGGTCGCAGCGATGCGGTCCCCTCTTCTTTTATACGACAATGATTTAATTAGAATCTATTACTTCTTTCGCAGTTGTTGATGCAGAGCTAATGAACTGTGATAAGTTCTGGATCGCTGTTAATTTGAGTGTTCAGCGCTTTTGGATTGCTGATTGCATAGATGCAGTTTGATTTTAAGGCGTCCGCCTAGACAGAACTTCATGTGTGAAATCCCATATAAAAAGAAACGGGCTGGATTTGCATCCAGCCCTTTGTGTTTCAGACCTTCTCAAGTATAAGACGCTATCTAATATAAGGCAAGCACTATTCGAAAGAAATTTGAGAAATTTCGCTACCGTCTTCCAGCTTCTTTAAAACAACGCCGCCCTTTTCGTAGATGGCATATCCAGCGCAATCATCTTTCGGGATACCCACACTTCCTGGATTGACGAAGATCACGTTTCCTTTTTTCTCAAGAACCTTAATATGGGTGTGTCCTGAGCAGAAAACGCATGGTTCAGGAAGGTTTTGCAATTCTTGGGGCTCATTCGGGTTCATTCCGAAACGATGTCCGTGCGTAGCAAAGAGCGTAACCTTCGCTTCGCTGTCATAAAGCGTGAGCGATGGCTTTTCTAGATCGAAGGAGAACATCCAGTTATCCACTTCTGCATCACAATTGCCCCGAACAGCATGAATGTGGTCCTCGTAAGGGGTCAACAGTTTCACAACCTGCTTTGTTTCATAATCAAGCGGAAGCGTATTGCGCGGACCATGGTACAGAATATCGCCCAGCAGCAGAATATCCGTTGGCTTTTCTTCTTCGATTCGGCTAACCAGCAACGAGGTCGCTTGCGCCGCACCATGCAGGTCAGATGCGATAAGTACCTTCATAATCCTCCTTTATTTCAAGAATATAGTATGGTTACGATACTCCAGTTTGCGCTTTTTGAGCCTTTCGTCTAGAAGATTCTTTCTTTCAACAGGAAGTGTGAAGATAATTTACCTATTTTTAACACTATTCCTATATGATTCTGTGCACGCAATTTTTTGCAAGGTTGCTATAGAAATGCGAAGGGCAAAGCTTCTTTGTAAAAAATTGCTCTTTTTATATCTAGAACAAAGGAGAGGTAATCATGGCCAATCAAGAAGGCCAGAGCAATCAGCTCAAACACGGTGCCATTGGTGGCATCGCGCTGGTGTTTCTGGTTATCGCCGCGGCTGCCCCGCTGGGCGCATCCGCAACGAACACGCCGCTCATCTTCATGCTGGGCAACGGACCGGCGGCGGCATTCGACTTTGTTATTATCGGCATCCTTTTGCTGATTTTCTCCGTCGGTTTCACCGCGATGTCTACGCACATTACGAATGCCGGCGCGTTCTACGCCTACATCTCCATGGGCCTGGGCAAGCGCTTCGGCACTGCCGCCGGATTCATTGCGGTTGCTGCCTATAACCTTTTGTCGGTCTACCTTGTCTGCGCCGCCGGCACGTTTTCTGCTTCCATTCTTGAGCAGGAGCTGGGCCTGGTGGTTCCTTGGTGGGGCGTATCGCTGATTTTCGTAGCCGTTATTTTGCTGTTCTCGTACTTCGGCATCGAGGGCGGCACGAAGTTCCTGATGGTCTGCCTGGTGTGCGAGATCACCATTTTGGCCATCGTTGACTTCTCGGTTCTGTTCTCGGAAGGCGCTGGCGCGTATTCTCTGAGCGTGTTCTCGTTTGATACGCTGTTCAACGGAGGTGCCCCTGGTGGTATTGGCCTGGGCGTTTGCTTCGCGTTTTTGTGCTTCATCGGCTTCGAGGCAACGGCCATCTTCGGCGAGGAGACCAGGAACCCCCGCAAGACCATCCCCCGCGCCACCATCGCTGCCGT
>CAKTYF010000169.1 GCA_934631995.1 uncultured Eggerthellaceae bacterium | reverse complement strand
CGTCTTGAGGGAACGAAAGACGACATTCTTGACGAGGTGTTTACCACGGTTATCCATGAGGTTGGGCATTATTTCGGCATGACTGAAGAACAAATCGCCGAGATGGGTTTCGAGTAGCGGGGTTGCAGCTCGCGCTCGTGCCCTGCGCACCCGGCCGGCAAGCCGTACTGGACGGGCACCAACTCCATCACCGTCGCTGCGCCGCCGGTATTCAACGTTTCCGCCGAGCCCTTCGCTAACGACTACTACAAGGTGACTTACACCGAAGGTGTCTTCGAGGGTACGATTATTGCCATGAACGGCGAAGACATGTTCAGGGATAGCGAAACCCAAGAGTTCGTTGCTCTAGTTACGAAAGAGCAGGGTGAGGCGCTGACCGACGCTTCCTTCACCGTTGTTGAGGTGAGCGATGATCATATGATTCAGGAATTCGTGCGCGATGGCGACTTGAACCTTAACGGCAAGGTCAACATTGTGGACGCGCAGATTGCCTATGATCTGGCGTGCGGCGTGTACACTGACTTCGCGCAGGTTTCCATGCAGCAGTGGATTGCTGGCAACATGAATAACGACGGCGCGATTGACGCCGCTGATGCGTTCGCCATTCAGTACAAGGTTCATCGCAGAACTTTCGCGGCTGAGTAATTATTTCTTCGCTTTCTGTTGGGGGAGGTCCCTTTGTAGGATTTCCCCCAATTATTTTATTATACGAATAGATTAATTCACATATAATAGTCATACGAGAATAAATAAAAGGAAGCATCCAGGAGGACTGCAATGAACGTGAAAGATTATCGTTTGACCAAAGCGGTTATCGATCAGCTTGAGCCCGGTATGCTGCTCCATAATAGTTCAGGTCGGTCGTTTCGCCAGGTCATCATGATAGACCACAATCGTCGTGAAGTTGTAGTGCGCATCGAACGCGGCAAAAAAGGTTCCTCTGGCCAGGTGAGTGCGCTTCCGTTCGACGCCGTTGAGCAGCATTGGGAGATTACGCTTCCTCGATAGCTCATTCGCCGTTTCTTCGCGTCTCCTCATTTTTGTGTCCATTTGCGTATTTTCTTTACTATTGTCATGCTATGTGACAAGACAGTTGTGTATACTCCCGAAAAACAATACTGCGAAGGTAAGGGAGCATCACGTGGAAACGGTAAAGGATTTATTCGAACGCAAGGGCGTAGAAATTTCGGTACAGCGTTACTTGATTGACGCAATGAGCGCTATGGCGCAAGGTCTTTTCGCGTCTCTTCTTATGGGTACCATTCTTTCAACGCTGGGAACGCAGACGGGTCTTCAGCTTTTAGTTGACATTGGAGCGTTTGCGAAATCGGCAGCGGGCCCTGCTATGGCAATTGCTATCGGTTACGCTTTGAAAGCGCCGTCTCTTGTGCTGTTTTCCCTGGTCGCTGTTGGTGTTGCCGCCAATCAGCTCGGCGGCGCGGGTGGTCCCTTGGCGGTGCTGGTCATTGCAATTATCGCCAGCGAGTGCGGCAAGTTGGTGTCAGGCGCCACTCGCATTGACATTCTGGTCACGCCGTTCGTGACGATTTTCGTGGGTTGCGGGCTTTCCCATCTGATTGCTCCGCCCATTGGCGCGGCGGCAAGCTCTTTAGGCGCGCTGATTATGTGGGCCACCGAGTTGCAGCCGTTCGCGATGGGCGTTATCGTGTCCGTTGTAGTGGGTATTGCGCTCACGCTGCCCATTTCTTCTGCTGCCATTTGCGCTGCTCTGGGGCTTACCGGTTTGGCGGGCGGCGCCGCAGTTGCCGGATGCTGCGCGCAGATGGTGGGTTTCGCTGTTATCAGCTTCAAGGAAAATCGTTGGGGCGGCTTGATTTCTCAGGGCCTGGGAACCTCTATGCTGCAAATGGGAAATATCGTGCGTAATCCGCGCATTTGGATTGCGCCAACGCTCGCCTCGGCCATAACGGGTCCTATTGCAACATGTCTGTTCGGAATGACCATGGACGGCGCGGCGATTTCAAGCGGC
>CAKTYF010000168.1 GCA_934631995.1 uncultured Eggerthellaceae bacterium | reverse complement strand
TTACTTACAAACCACTTACGAAAGCTTTCTCAGAAATCTCGTTCAAAGGTCTTGACTACTCATAGCTGGTCTCCTTTGATGCACGTCCACGCGCGTCATAAAACATTAGTCAAAACGGGAGATGAAGTTCTCCACCGCGGCACACGTCTCATCGGGATGCGTAACCGAGCAGATATGCGGCGCGCCCTGAATCAGCGTCCATTCGCAGTTCGGAATCAAATCAACGCCCTCTTTGATAACCCACGGCGAACCCTCGTCATCGGTGCCGGAAAGCGCCATGCAGGGAACTTTGATGTTCTTCACGCCTTCGCGAATATCCCAGTCGCGCATCTTGCCGGTTACCACGAACTCAGATGCACCCTGCATAATCATGTAGCATTCGCCAACCTGGCTAAACGCATCAATCAGATGCTGCGGATAATCCTTCTCGTACATGCCGCACACGTGGCGCTTGTAATACTCGTCGTAAGCGGCCTTCGCCTGGATGGTATCGTAATTGCCCGTCTCCTCGGCTTCCTTCAGTGCCAGCTGCATTTCCAGCGGCAAGAACGTGATCAGGTGATTTGCAGCATCCAGCCAAGACTGAATCAGAACGGGAGAAGAGTTGATGACAAACGAATTCACGCCGCGGTCATCCTTCATCATGCACAGCATGCCCAGCATGCCGCCCCACGAATTGCCGAACAAATGGAAGTCGTCCAAGCCCAGCGCATCAATGACGGTGTAGTACTCGTTTACCCACAAATCGTAATTGTAGAAGTCTTCGCCCATGTCTTCGGTCATAGACTTGCCGCAGCCAATTTGGTCATAGAAAATGACCTGACGATTATACTTGTCAGCGATTTTAGCCAAGTCAAGCAGGTAGTTATGCGTATCGCCTGGGCCACCATGCAAAACCAAAAGCGGCTTCTTTCCCGGCGCGCATTCGCCATAGATCTGCACATACGTCTTGTGGCCAGGAATTTTGTCCTCGTAACCCTTGGGAACGTAGTCAACCCATACTTCTTTCATCTCAGCCATACGATTCTCCTTTCAAGAATCATCACCAATGCTTGGCTTATTCATTGTACGTCATAGCCCTTGCTTTTATAAGCATTCCATATAAAAACGGACGGACCGCCGGGCCCGTCCGCGTGAGAACGACCAATCGCTCAATTATTCGACTTCGATAGAAACCGGATCGGTCAAGCTGCCCTTTTTATCAAGGACAACCGCAATAATGAAGCCAATGACGCCGATGATCAGCATCAAGCAACCCAAGAACAGGTTAACGCCAAAGTCCTCGAAGCCGGTGAGCAGGTTGAAGTTGCTCAGAACCAGGAACAGGATATATCCCATACCAACAAACGCCAAAACAGGAGCAATCGTGGTCTGGAAGATGTTGTGGCCGAAGCCTTCCTCGCTGTTGTGCTTGCGCAGGTAGCGGATGACGGCGATGTTCACAATGATCTCCATTGCCATGATGCCCACGATGGCGATAGCGGAGCAGATGGCGCCGACCTGGGAGTACGGGTCAAGACCACAAGCAGCCATGATGAAGGAGATGCCCACACCAAGAACCATGTTCACGCAGCAAGCGATGAACGGGGACTTCGCCTTGTTCGTCTTCTCCAAAGGCTGGGGAAGCAGATGAGCGCGCGAGAACGAGTACAGATAACGGGAAGCCATGCCGTGAGCGGCCATCCAGGAAGCGAAGTTCGAGATGAGCAGGAACCAGTTGAACAGGTGGCCCACAACATCGCCGCAGTAGTACACGGCTACGTCATGGTACATGTGGTCGTAGGCAACTTCGGAAACCGAAACGACGCTCGTGGGATCGGCGGCGCCCGTGGCTGCGAAGATCTCTGCACCGGATGCGCCTGCCGCCGCAGTCACCGACCAGGCGGAAAGCGAGTACACCAGGCCGATCACGATAACGGCAGCGATGGTGGCGCGGGGGATGGTCTTGCGGGGGTTCCTGGTCTCCTCGCCGAAGATGGCCGTTGCCTCGAA
>CAKTYF010000167.1 GCA_934631995.1 uncultured Eggerthellaceae bacterium | reverse complement strand
CGTCCCTCATCCACGGGACACACACCCGCCTCTGAGTTGAGCATGGTGGACTTGCCAGCGCCTTTGCCGCCGATACGCCTGCACGCTCACCCGCAGAAACCGAAGTCGTTTCCGGTCGCTCACGCACCGCCGGTCGCTTGTTGGCCGCACCCTCAAGCCTGTTGGCATCGATATTCAGCTGCGCCGCGCGCTGCTGAAGCTCGCGCGCATGCTGATCGGTCTGCATGCTTTCGTTGTGGGCATAGTAGCTCTCGTTGCCAAAATGGTTGATGAACTGGGATGTTGCCTTGCGCGCCGTGAGCTCGGTCACAAACACGAGCGATTCCCTTCCCTCGGGGAACACATCATCAACGAACGCAAACGCAGCATCGATCTTCGCGCTCGCCGCCTTCATCGCACGCTCGAAATCGCTCACGCACGTGCGGTAATCGCCATGAATCACGGCAAAGGCGTCGGGGCCGCTCTCAGCTCCCGCCAGCGCGCAATCGGAAATGAAGCCCTCCAGCGTATCGATGAAGCGACGCTCACGCCGCACGCGCTGTGCCGCCATAGTTCCCGCCGTCTTCGCGCGCTTCAAGGCCTCTTTGCGCTCGCGCACCATGGTACCCAGCACGTCATCCACACTTGAGCCGCCTTCCACCAGCGGACGGGCATCGCGCAACGCATCGCGCGTGCGCGCCAACACGTCTTCGGCCAGCAGCACATCAGAAGCATAGCCCGAAAGCGCGTCCAGCATAAGACCCATGAGCGCAAGACGCTCGTCAAACTTGGCATCCTGAGCGCGCTTGACAATGTCTTCACTTGCTTGACCAGCCAAAATGGACTCAACTTGATAATCGGAGCGGTACTTGTTGAACAGCAAGTAATAAGTGGCAAAGCGGTCGGAAATATCATCGTCTTGCAGGAACTGCTCAATCAAGTTGCGATCAACTTTCTTGCCCATGCGCTCGAACAGCTTGATGATTTCCGATAGGTCTTCCCAACCGCGCGCCGTCACAAAACGCTTGCCCGCCGGCGTGGACACCACGGAATAGAAGTTTTCCTTCTTCAGATCCAAGAACGACAAAACGGCTGGATGGATGTCGCGGTCAATGGCGTACGCACGCCACGCATCAAACGACGGCTCCACCACCACTTTGCGCAGACGGTCAAGCGTGACAATATCGAACTCGTGAACGCTCTTGTTGTACTCGGGCGGGTTGCCCGCGCACACCACCACCCAGTTATCGGGCACGCGATGCCGCCCGAACGTCTTGAACTGCAGGAATTGCAGCATGCTGGGATACAGCGTTTCGGAAACGCAGTTGATTTCATCCAGGAACAAAACACCGCGCGAAACGCCTGTTTGTTCCATATAATCGTACACGCTGGCCACAATTTCGCTCATCGTGTATTCGGAGGCATCGTATTCAGTGCCTTCGTAATTATGATGGACGATAAGCGGCAACCCCAGCGCACTCTGGCGCGTGTGATGCGTCATAGAGTAGCTGACCAGGCCAATGCCCAGCTCTTGGGCAATCTGCGACATAATGGCAGTCTTGCCAATACCCGGCGCACCCAAAAGGAAAACGGGTCGCTGCTTCGATGGGTCAATGCAGTACATGCCTTCGTCGTCTTTTGCCAAATACGCCTCAACCGTATCTTTCACATGCTGTTTTGCTTGCGCGATATTCACTGTGCGCTCCTTTTCTTGCCTAAAACGCCCAATTGAAACCTACAACCCGATAATCTCTTCTTCGTCCATGACGACTTTCATAGCCCACGGGGGAACGTCAATGCGCGACGCACCATCATCCATGAACACAAACGCCGTCTCATACGCGGGCGGCGCCGTGGGGAACGTGCCCAACCCATCGGTGAAATAAATCAATCCGCGCAGATTTTCAAATTCTCCCTGGTCGCACAACTCGTTGACGTATTCGAAAACAGGACGAAAATCCGTGCCGCCGAAGCCGAATGCCTGGAACTGCTGGCAATATTTCTCCAGATCCTGCACG
>CAKTYF010000166.1 GCA_934631995.1 uncultured Eggerthellaceae bacterium | reverse complement strand
TACGGTTGCCATTGCGCGAAACGGCCTGCGTGATTTGATGCCCGAAGGGGTGCGCTTGAGCTCGGGTCCGGGGTGCCCAGTTTGCGTGACGCACAACAAAGACATCGATGCCGTTATTGCTCTTTCGCGCGTTCCTAATGTCATTATCACCACGTTTGGCGACATGACGCGCGTTCCGGGTTCTACGTCTTCGCTTCTTGCCGAGCAAGCTGTCGGACGCGACGTGCGCATTGTGTATTCGCCGCTTGACGCACTGACCATTGCGCAAGAAAACCCTGATAGGCAAGTCATTTTTGTAGGCGTTGGCTTTGAGACTACCACGCCGCTTGTTGCCATGGCAATCAAGCGCGCGGCGGCGCTGGGCCTGAAGAACTTCACGGTTTTTGCGGCGCACAAGAACATGCCGGGCGCGCTGGAGGCGATTATCGCTGATCCGCAGCTCAAGGTTGATGCGCTTATTTTGCCCGGTCACGTGAGCACGATTATCGGCGTTGAACCGTATAAGTTTCTTGCGGAGAAGTACGGCATTCCGGGCGTGATTTCTGGTTTCGAGCCGCTTGACGTGCTGCAATGTGTTGCCATGATCATGCGCCAGCTTCACGAAGGACGTGCGGAGATTGAGATTGCCTACGCACGTGGTGTTATGCCCGAGGGCAATCCAGTTGCGCGCGCGGTTATCGATGAGGTGTTCGATACGTGCACAGCCACGTGGCGCGGCTTAGGAGATATTCCTGGTTCGGGCTGCGTGATTCGACCCGAATTCGCCCAGTTCGACGCCATGAAACGGTTCCAGCCCACCGTTGAACCCACGCAAAGCCCCAAGGGGTGCCGCTGCGGCGATGTGTTGCGCGGCATTATGGCGCCAAACGAATGCCCGCTTTTCCGCAAGGTTTGCTCGCCGGAAAACCCCGTGGGTCCCTGCATGGTTTCCTCCGAGGGTAGCTGCGCGGCGTATTATCGGTATTACTAAGGCTTCGGACGGTTGGCGCTTGTAGGGCTTTTGCCGGCTTGTTTAGTGTCTGCGGCGGCGGGTTTTGCGCTGCCGTGGGCTTTTTCGGTCAAGGCGTTTTGTCGCAAGAAGGACTAAAGCATGCGTGCATATAAAGAAGAAGAACGTTTAGCGGAGCTTCAAGCGGTGCGTCAGGAGATGGGCGAGCTTAACCGTGAAGACGGCGCAAGGATGCGACCTGCGGTAACCGCGCTTGCCCTGGCATTGGTGGTGTGGTTGGTTCTTTTGCTGTTCGACCTGGTTACCGGTAGAAGTTTTACGGCTCCCACGGCTGTGGTGCTAGCTGTTTTTGCGGGTCTGTGCTGGGGAATGTATCGCGAAAACCACGAGCGCTCAATGGGATTGTACGCACTTGCGGCGGGCATTGTGGCACTCTGCTTCGCCGCTGCCCACTTCGCCGGCTTCTAGACCGTTTGTTGACAAATTACCCCACCTTTTGTCAACAATTGACGCGAAATCAAGCGGTGAATCTCGGGATGAGCCGCCTAGCGATGCGGGTAGGTTGTTGGCGATTCGCGCGCATGGGGAAGGGGCGCGGGAATCGTGCACCTCTTCTTTCGTTCGTAATTCGGGATGCCCGCCGGCAAGGGCTCGCCTCACGACTTTGCTTGGATAATGCTCTTTCTTGCTCCGAGGCCGCCCAGCTTATCCAGAGCATCGCAGTTCGGCTCGACCCTTGCCGGCGGGTGCCTCTTGGGGTTGCGCGAAAAAGCTGGTGAAGGGTGGGCGGCATGATAAAAACAGCCCACTTTTCTGTGGATTTTCTTCTTCAAAATTGCAAATAGTCAGCATTTCCCCAGGTCGCAAAAAAGTTAGCCGCGGCAAACTCACAGAAAAGTGGGTCGTTTTTATCATCGATTCAAGCGCGATGCTAAAGCGTGATGTTAAAAAGACCCCGTCCCTTTTTAACGCCAACGCGTTTTTACGCGTTCCAACAGTGGGAGCCGCGGCTTTTCGGCTGGCGCAGGATGTCGGTCGCCATGGCGCGCGCCGTTGCCAGGGTGAGCGTCAAAGCTAGCGCGTCTTAACAGCATCGTCCCGTTGGCTCAAGATTGCCCCATACGCAATCGATCGGGAG
>CAKTYF010000165.1 GCA_934631995.1 uncultured Eggerthellaceae bacterium | reverse complement strand
ATGCTCCGTTTGCTCGGGCGGGCTAAAGCCCGCCGCTCCCAAACGGAGTTGTTACACCAACAATCGGCACGCTACCATTAAAAATAGGAGGAAATCAAAATTATTTTGATTTCCTCCTATTTTTGTTTTTGAAAGCCCGAAGAACGCGACAAAGGCGCGGGACAGACGAGTATAAATCCAAAACAGGTGCTTTAAACTCAACGATATCGAGTGCAAACCATGCCGTGCAGGCATTCTAAGATATTGCTGCAACAAAGATGCCGGATTGACGAGCGCGAATCCACGGTATGCACTAAACAGAGCAGCAGGCAGCCAACAAGAAAAACTGCACCCGCAAAGAAACCCAAAAGATGAAAACCTGTATAAACATACAGGTCTGGGAAACACGTGCTCCCCGCAAGTGCGATAATAGCATCACGAAAAGGCAGCGAAAGGAGACATTTATGGAGTATGCAGCCCTTGACGAAGAGATCAAAAACGCAATGCGCGCAAAGGACAGCCTGCGCCGAGACATTCTGCGCATGGTGAAGACCGAAATCAAAAGCATAGAGGTAAATGAGCGTCGTGAGATTACCGAAGCCGACGTAGATGCTATGCTTAAGCGCGTCATCAAGCAAACAAAGGAAACGCTAGAAGATTCCAAAAAGGGTTCCGACCAAGAGCGCACCGACAAACTTGCTGCTCAAGTTGCTGTTTTGGAAGAATATCTGCCCCAGCAGCTGTCGGGCGATGCGCTGATCGCCCTCATCGAAGAGAAGATTGCCGAGTTGGGTGCCTCGTCCAAAAAGGACATGGGCAAAGTCATGGGCGCCCTTACTGCTGCAACCGGCGGCAATTTCGATAAAGCAGCCGCCGCAAAAGAAGTAGGTGCTCGCCTGTCGTAAAAGTGACTTTGGCCTGCAGTCGGATAGCGAAAGAAATCAAGTTCCTTTCGACTGAGCGGGTCAAAGTGGGCAGGATGTAAAACGTACGCCGATAGCTGAACCTTGCCAGCTACAAAAGTAGAAACATCATAAGCACTTGTCAGCGATAATCTTTTGAGAGAGGAACTCATCATGGCAAACATCTTGGTAGTGCACGGCAGTCCCCGAAAAGACGGAAACAGCCAAATAATGGCAGACGCGTTTATCGAAGGCGCACGTGAAGCGGACAACGAAATTCGTGTAGCCCACGTAGGCAACGCGAAAATCAACGGCTGCTTGGGCTGCGAATATTGCTTCACCCATGGTGGCGAGTGCTGCCAAAAGGATGACATGCAAAACTTCTACGGCGACCTGGAATGGGCCGACACCGTTGTTTACGCGTTCCCGCTTTATTACTACAGCTACCCCGCGCAGGTAAAAGCATTCATGGATCGCCAGTTCTGCGCCATAGGCGGACGCAAGTTTGCCATGAAGCGCGCTGCGCTGCTCATGCCGTTCGAGGACAAAGACATCACCACCGCCGATGGCCTGGTGAAAAGCTTTGAGATTGCCATGAATTACTCTCACCAGGAAATTCTGGGTATTGTTCTGTGCAATAACAGCTACGAAAAAGGCGCCGTTAACGGCAAGCCCGCAATCGAAGAATGCCGTAAGCTGGGTGCCTCCATCAAGTAGCATGCCGCGTGCAATGCAGTAGCGCGAACGGGTGCAGCCCGCATGAAAGCCAACCGGATTTGCTGCGCTGCTCACGAACGCAGAATAAGGGGTGGTGCTATAGAGTACATCAGCGGCACCTAAACGGTACTCGATTCACCTTTTTTGTTCCCCCTCTGCTTTAGAGGGATCAAGCAATGGCGTCGGTCTTCATAATAGAAGCCGACGACATTGCTGCTTGAAGAACCATGGTTGGTGGTAAGCAGAAAACTAGAATCGAACCTCAAAAACCATCACTTTACGAACCTCTTTCTCAAATTGCATCTGCAGCGAGAAACTGTCTTTTACCCCCGCTTTCCCAAGTGATGCATCAATCTTTATTGCTTGACTTGCGCTCATGCACATGGAAGCAAACGAATTAATCTCGACCCTATAACTCTTCGTAGTATTGCGCTCCGTATTCAGACGGGTCTCGATCAGGTCCAGAATCTCGTTATCGTCTTTATACCATTTGAGAACCGGCATG
>CAKTYF010000164.1 GCA_934631995.1 uncultured Eggerthellaceae bacterium | reverse complement strand
CTCTCGGAGTTTTCTCAATGCGAAATGGGAAAACTCCGAGAGGTTTCCCATTCTACGCGGTAGTTTTGACGCTCACTTTTAACGCCAACGCGTTTTTACGCGTTCCAACAGTGGGAGCCGCGGCTTTTCGGTTGGCGCAGGATATCGATTACCATGGTGCGCGCCGTTGCCAGGCGAAGCTGTGTGGTGCGTGTTGCGGCAATGGTTGCAGCATCGCTTGATTCCGCAGAGCTGCTGGCAAGTTGCTTGGAAAGCGCATCGATTTCTTGCAATGCGCGTTCGACCTGCGCTTTCTCGCGCACGATTCCGCATGATTCATTCATGATGCTCGAAAGCGCTTCCTCGATGCGTTTCGTTTGCGTTGATGCGAGACGCATCCAGGCGGGAAGGGTTGCTTTTGGCGAAGCATCTGCGGCGCTCTGGGTATTCGTTGCGCTTACGGCTTCTTCGCGCGCTGCTCTTGCAGCATCCACTGCGTTTGACGCAGCCATCTCGCCCGCGGTTTCACGCGCAGCGTCTGTGGCATTCGCGCTCGCTGTACCTGCAGCACTTTCCGTAAGCGCAAATTTCGCGGCGCTTTCTCCTACGCGCATGCCAAAGACCAGGCCGTTTGCGCTGGAAAGGCCACCCAGGCGATCGGCGCCGTGCATGCCGCCCGTGCATTCGCCGGCTGCAAAAATCCCCGAAACCGTTGTGCATCCGCGCTGGTCAATGACCAGTCCGCCATTGTTCGCGTGCGCATACATCGCCACGCGCAGGGGTGTTTCCGCCGTTACGCCCGCCACGGTTTCCAGCCACGTTTGATACGTGCGCACGAACTCGGGCAGCTCGTCTTCGTTCCCGAAATGCGGCGTGAAAATCAGGCCATCTTTTCCCGCACGGTGGATGGCGAAATCTATCGTGCGGGAATCCAAGCGGCTGGTGAAGGGGCCGTATCCGCTGCGCATATCCAGAAGGCGTTGCACTTCCTGTGTACCGCCCAATTCTTCGACCGTTGCGTTGTCAAGCGCCATGTAGCGAAACGTCTTTTCATTGAAAACAATGCCTCGAACAGGAGAAACAATGCCTGGCATAAATTGCAGGAACGCCATGTTCGTCAAGTGGCACCCAATTTGCTCAGCAAGGCCTTGCACGGTAGCGCAGCAATCGTCTTGCGTTAAGTGGCGCGGGTACAGCGAGCTTGCGCCACCCGTGCACAGCACCAGCGCATCGTAGCGTACGCGCACGAATTGTTGACAAAGGGTGGGGTAATTTGTCAACAAATTGCGGGCAGCGAAGAAGGTAGCGATGTGGGCCCCTGGGTCGATATCTAAAAGCTCCCAGCCTTCGTTTACGCAAATGCCGGCATCGGCAATGCGTTGTCCGATAGCGTTCACGTAGGGTTCGCGCTCGATACCGCGCCACGCGCGATGCTTATGATCGAAGCAAGGGATGTATTCGCGCTGGTCAGAGGCGCCTTGCGTGGCTTTTTTCAGGGTGACGCCCCATGATTCCAGCCGTTTGATAGAGGGAAGGATTCCCGTTACGAAGCTGCGCACCATATCTTCGTTTGCAACGCCGCATCCTACACGCAGAATGGTTTGAACCAGGTCTTCTTCGTCTTCGGCGCCATCGGGGGCAATCAATCCCAGCCCCCACGTTCCCTCGAAAAAGCTCGAGCCCGAGAAGAGCGGCCCCTTGCAAGCAAGCATGACGGGAGTTGCGTCTGCGCCTGTGGCGTTTGTGCCTTCGCCGAGGCTGGCCATTGACGTATTTTCGTTTTTGCACAACGCTTCTACTGCGCTCAATGCAGCGCACGTTCCTGCGATTCCCGACCCTACGACCAGGATTTTTGTATGTATTTCGGTATCCATTCGAGCTCTTTCTCGTTCGTTATTCGCCAGGGTCCCCATAGCCGCCGTACCCGCACTCGCACATGCACCCGCGCACGTCGCAGCCGCCGAGTTCGCTGCGTGCCTGTCACGCTCTCATCCGCAGCATGGGCGGTTGCGGTACTGTAGCCGGTGGCGTTCGCTCCTGCGCCGCTGCCGATGCCCGCGCCGCCGCACCGGCGCCCGGCAGTCCTCCCGCGCCCGTGCCGCCGCCCGCCGGCGTCGTGCCCGCAGCATCTG
>CAKTYF010000163.1 GCA_934631995.1 uncultured Eggerthellaceae bacterium | reverse complement strand
GCGCGCGTTTTCGCGCGATGTGTGGATTCCGCGCTTGCAGAGCAGGTTGCAGGGCCGCACCTTTGCACTTGCGCCTTCGCATTGAAAGAAAGGACCTTGCCCCAAGGGGCTTGAAATATGGAAAAAAAGCAGGATAAGACAGCGCAGGAAAAAGGTCGCGTGGTAGTTTTCGACTTCGATGGCACCAGCATTTCGGGAAATTCTCCCGTTGCGCTGGTGAAGTATCTTTCTGCGCGCAAGATGCTGCGCCCCACCATTCTTTTACGTCTTGCAGCTTGGGGAATCGCTTATGCGTGGCATCTTCCTCAAAGCGAAGAATGGGCGCGTGGCCTGGTGTTTTCTGCGTTTGAGGGTATGCCTAAAGAGAAGGTCGATGCGTTTCTGCATGAGTTTTACGACGAGCAGATTGAACCGTTGTACCGCCCTCAGGCGGACGAGGCCATGCGTCGGCACGCGGAGCAGGGCGATACCGTGGTGGTTATTTCAGCAACGTTTGAGCCTATTATCTTGCGTGCGATGGAAAAACATGCGTTCTCGCGTCAGATTTCCGTGCGCATGGCGGTTGACGAGAACGGCTGCTACACGCGCAAGGTGCAGGGTCGTGCTGTTGAGGGCGAAGAGAAGGTACGCCGCGTAAAGAAGTTCGGCAACGAATTGTTCGGCGAAGGAAATTGGGATTTGACGTATGCTTATGCGGATCACTATTCCGATATTCCGCTCCTTGAGTTCTCGCAGCATCCGATTGCTGTTTCTCCCGGTCCTGCGCTTGAGCGCTACGCGAAGAAGCGTAATTGGCATATAGTTGAGTGGTAAGTTTTCGGGCGGCAATGCGCCGCTTGCCTTAGGAAGGAGGCGTTTTCGGTGTTTGGGAATGACGAGTTGAACACTGAAGGTACGCGTTCTGCGAAACGCTCCTTGGATTATTTGAATCGCGCCCAGTGTGCGCAGCAAGAGGGGGACGACTCTTTGGCGGCGTCTCTTTACTTGGCGGCATTCGATTGCGCCCAAAAAGAGGGCGTGGCATCTGAAAACATTTTTATCGACGGTCTGAAACAAGCCTGGTTTTTGGCTGCTTCGGGCAAGCAACGCACGCTGGCCGAGCACATTTTCAGCTTGATGGAGCCGTATCTTTCTCAAGACGAAGTGCAGCAATATGTCATGCGCCTGCAGGATTTGGCTCTTGAGCGCTTGGAGGAGTTTGGCGTTGATCGAAGTGAGCTTGAGCAAGTGCTCTCTTCCATTCCATCGCAGCTTGCCGATATGGGTTTCGGCGGCATGGATGCGCTCTTCGATGAGTTCCTTGACGAAATCGAAGGCGAAATGGAGTTGACGGACGACATTTGTACGGAAGAGGATTGCTCGGAGTGCCCTGATTTCGATGTTTGCGAGTACCATCAGGCGAATCCGGCGCTTAACGACACCTCTAATAGCGAAAGCGCGCGTGATGACGGCACCGCGCCCGATACAACCGATGAGGCGGATGCGTCTGAGGTGCTGAAGGGTGACGATGATTCTGTCGTCGCTTCCGGCAAATCGGGTGCCGCTTCCGACCGTTTTGTTATTCGGAACGCAGGTGGTACGGACACGAACAACCGCTCGGAGCATCATGCTGCGATTGTCGGTAAGCAAGGGGATGGCCAGAATGCGGCTGATGCATCGCAGGCGCCCGATGTGCTGCCGTTTTTGTCCCAGATTCTGCAAGGGGGGCACGGCGCTATTGCCGCGTTTGGCTTGCCCGGCGCGGGACAGAAAAGCATTCAGGCCGCTAACCGTTTGACGTATGCCGATATGGCGGGGTTTGAGCATGCTATTGAGCAGATGCATGCGCTGGGTATTGGCTTTGCAAATAATCCCGAGTTGAAAAACTTCATTTCGTTCCTCAACGAAAAGCATGGTCTTTCGGGGATGCCTGTTTCGGATGCAATCGTGTTCAGGTCCGCCGCACGCGAAGATGCTTCTCGCTTCATGGAAGCAACGTTGGGCGAGCTGGAGCTTCCTGGTGTTCGCATTAACGTTGACGAGAATATTCATGGCGATTTAGTTCTGTGCGTTATGGCTCAAACAAGCTTGGGGCTTCGTTTCAATGCGTCAAAAGGCCAGATAGACGGTTCGGGCGTTCTTCTTCTGGAAGATATTGAC
>CAKTYF010000162.1 GCA_934631995.1 uncultured Eggerthellaceae bacterium | reverse complement strand
CAGAATACGATGCCTGCGGGGTAAGCACTGCGGACATTCAAATGGATTACCTGCTTCATGTGGGTAAAATCATGATAACGCTTGCCGCCATTGCGCTTATCGTCCATTGCATCATGAAATTCTTATGCTGCCGCAATGCCCCGAAAATTGGTAGCGATTTGCGTAGCCGCTTCTTCAAGCGCGTTGTTGATTTTTCCGATGCCGAAGTGGATACGTTTTCTGCCGCATCGCTTATCACGCGCGGCACGAATGACATCCAGCAGATTCAGATGGTTTGCATGATGGCGCAGCGCATGGTGGTGTACACCGTGGTTATTAGCGTCGGCGCCATTATCATGGTGGCGCAAACGAACGTGTCTATGAGTTGGATCATAGGGCTTGCCATTATTGCAATTGCCCTGGTTATTGGCATTCTTTTCGCGGCTACCATGCCCAAATTCAAAAAGATGCAAACGCTCATCGATAAGGTGAATGAAGTTTCGCGCGAGATTCTTACCGGTTTGCCTGTTATTCGTGCATTCGGCAGGGAAGACTTTGAGCTGGAGCGCTTTCAGGCGGCAAACAGCAATCTGATGGGTACGCAGCTTTTCACGAACCGCGCTATGGCGTTTTTGATGCCTACGATGATGTTTGTCATGAATTTAGTGTCGGTTGCCATTGTGTGGGTTGGCGGGCACTACGTTGACCTGGGCACGGTGCAAACGGGCGACTTGATTGCGTTTATCACGTATTCCATGATTATCGTGATGAGCTTTTTGATGATTGGCGTTATTGCCGTTGTGTTCCCGCGTGCGAACGTGGCAGCGCAACGCGTGGACGAGGTCATCAATACCGCTTCAAGCATTCAAGACGCCCTGGAAGTCTACGACGCGCAGCTGTTCGAGGCTGCTGGCGTGGACAAGGGCACGGAAGGCGCGGCGGGCGCGAAAGCCGCTCGGGGCAACGGTGCCGCGAAAAGTGGGGAAGAAGCCGTTAAAGGCGCCGAGATTCGCTTCAACGACGTGTGTTTCCGCTATGCAGATGGCTGCGAAAACGTGCTTGATCATGTGTCGTTTTGTGCTCCGGCCGGCAAGACGACGGCGATTATCGGCTCCACTGGCTCGGGCAAGTCAACCATTATCCGTCTTATCGAGCGTTTCTACGATGTGAGCGAAGGCTCAATCGAGCTGGATGGGATTGACATCCGCCATCTTTCGCAGAAGGCGCTGCGTTCCACGTTCGGATATATTCCGCAGAAAGCATTTCTTTTCTCGGGCACGATTGAGTCGAATGTGGGCTACGGTGTTGATGATTTAACACCCGCACACCGTGATCAGGCGCTTTCTATCGCGCAAGCGGCCGATTTTGTGGCAGAGAAGCCCGAAGGGGTGCTTGAGCCCATCGCGCAGGGCGGCACGAACGTGTCAGGCGGCCAGCGTCAACGTTTGGCCATTGCGCGTGCCTTGGCAACTAATGCCCGCACGTATCTTTTTGACGATAGCTTCTCTGCGCTTGACTACAAAACCGATGCGAAACTGCGCCACGATTTGCAAACGCAGCTCGCAGGCAGAACGGTCGTCATCGTTGCGCAACGCATTTCTACCATCATGAACGCCGATACGATTATTGTGCTTGACGAGGGACGCGTTGTGGGACAGGGCACGCACGAACAGCTGCTTGAGGGGTGCGAGACGTATCGCGAGATAGCGCTGTCGCAGCTTTCGGAAGAAGAGCTGGCGAAAGGGGGTGATGTCCAATGACGCCGCGTTCGATGCCAACAGGCAGGCGCAGGGGTGGCATGGGACATCCCGGCCGGATGATGGGTCCAGCGGAAAAAGCAAACGATTTCAAGGGAACGCTGAAGAAATTCATTGCCTACATGGGCATATATAAAATCGCGCTTGTCTTTGTTGTTCTGTTTGCCCTGGGAAGCACCGTGTTCAACATCATTGGACCGAAAGTGCTTTCGCAGGCGACGACCGAGCTTTTCAACGGTCTTGTTGCGAAAGTGAATGGCACGGGCGGCATTGACTTTGATATCATCGCGGGCATTCTTCTTGCCACACTGGGGCTTTACGTGCTCTCTTCGATCTGCTCGTTTGTGCAAAGCTGGATCATGTCGGGCGTGTCGCAGCGCATGTGCTTCAAGTTGCGCCAGGATATCGCCG
>CAKTYF010000161.1 GCA_934631995.1 uncultured Eggerthellaceae bacterium | reverse complement strand
GTGCAGCTCGCCACCTTCCTTGGTGCGAACGGCGAACAGACCGATGATGGACGTGATAATACCGCAGGAGCTGATCATGATAGGAGCAAGAATTGCCCACAGCATGTCGCCGCCCACGAAGTAGCCGCCCAAAGCACCCAGCGTAGCAGCCAAGATGATGGGAGCCAGAATGGAGCCCGTGTAGGACTCGAACAGGTCGGCGCCCATGCCGGCAACGTCGCCTACGTTGTCGCCTACGTTGTCGGCAATCGTAGCAGGGTTGCGAGGGTCATCTTCAGGAATACCAGCTTCAACTTTACCAACCAGGTCAGCGCCTACGTCAGCAGCCTTGGTGTAGATACCGCCGCCAACACGGGCAAACAGAGCAACCGCAGAAGCACCGGTGGCGAAGCCTTCGACCATACCGATGTTGTCATGCAGTGTGACCATCAGGTTCGTGGTGATACGAGCGGTGTCCAGGCCAAACAGCTCGCTGTACACCAAAGCGATGAGCCACAGGGAAAGGCCGAGCAACGCGAAAGAAGCAACGCACAGACCCATGGTCAAACCGGACTTGAAGCTCACGTTCAGAGCCTTAGCAACAGACTCTTCAGCTGCATGAGCGGTACGGGTGTTAGCGCGCGTTGCAACATGCATGCCCACGTAACCAGCAGCGGCGGACAAAACGCCGCCCGTGATGAAGGCCAAAGCGGTGGGAATGGACAGAGCAACAGCCATAACCACGGCAACGACGACCATAAAGATGATAAGCAGCTTGTATTCGCTCATCAAGAAGGCCTTAGCACCCTTCTGGATCTTCAGCGAAATGCTGTTCATTTTTTCGGCGCCCGGATCCTGCTTCAGAACCCAAGAGCCCAGGTAAGCGGCCACGCAAATGCCAATAACGGCACAGATGGGGGCCATGATTGCTATATAAGCACTCACCTATTTCCTCCTTTAACGTTCCAATACGATTCGTATTTCCCTTCGGCCTGGCATTCTGAGTCGAAGGGAAATAGCCTGTCTATTTTAGTCAATTTGTAGAATTTTTGAAGCCTTTTCTTTTATTTTTTGCCCGTATACAGGGCAAAAGGCCGCAAAGATGAAGAAAAGTTACCAGAAAGTTACATTTCGGATGCGCAGGGAAGGCGCATGAAGCCTTCGAACAGCGTCCTTAACGAGCGCGGCAAACACCCTATAAATTATCGCGACACCACTGGATGTTGCCCATGACCGTGCGAATAAGTTCATCAGTTGATTCGAACACAATCATGGGGCGCAAAAACGCCACAAACTCCAAGCGCAAACGCTGCCCATAAATGTCCTCGTTGAAGTCAAGGATATGTGCCTCCACATTCGCATGCGCCGCTTCCCCGAACGTTGGAGCGCCCCCCACTGACACAGCCGCTTTATAGCGCTTTCCATTTTCGGTCCGCGCATACGCGCCATACACACCTTCGCCCAACGAGTACAAATCCGAAGGAATGGTGACGTTTGCCGTTCGAAATCCCATGTCGCGACCTTCGCCACGCCCGCTTTCAACAACTCCTTCCAGCGCAAAAGGACCACCAAGCAACTTGTTGGCCTCTTCAATATCGCACGCTGCCAGCAAACCGCGAATGCGCGTTGCCGTAATGGGCGCATCATCGAGCGCAAGCAGCTCGTAGCCACGTACGTCCATGCCACGCAGAGCACCCCAGCTCGTCATGGTCGCAACGCCGCCCTGTGCTTTCGCGCCAAAATGAAAATCGTTTCCCACGTGAAGCGAAGCGGGAATGTTGTTCGCGAAAACGTTCTGAAGAAACGCCTGCGGAGAAAGCGAGAAAAACTCCCTGGTTGGCGGTAGCGCCAACACATACGTTGCCCCGAGTTCATCGATCGTGCGAAGACGGTGGTCGTTTGACATGAGTTTTTTCAGCTTGTCGGGGCGAAACGTTTCATCGGGATCTTGCACAAACGTGATAATGGCGCTCGGAGCTTCCCTGCGCTGCGCATCTTCCAGGGCTTTTTCGATGATGAAGCGATGCCCCAAATGCACGCCGTCGAATACGCCGAACGCGCACGATGCCCCCTTAAGGACGCAGCATTCCCGGAAATCACCGCCCACTTCTACAATCATAAGTCCCTCCCCTTTCGCAGGACCGAAGGATTGAACACGCAATCAGCTATCCATTTCACATCCGAGCTGC
>CAKTYF010000160.1 GCA_934631995.1 uncultured Eggerthellaceae bacterium | reverse complement strand
ACGCTTCAAGAGCAAAGCGTCAAACCAACAAAAAATCCCCTTGCTATACTCTCGCGCATAACGGCGAGCCGTATCGGAGAAAGCAGCGCAAGCGCACCGCGGGCATTGCGAATCTTTCTCCGATACCTTCGCACCTACGTATAGGAAGGGAGTTGTCATGTTCTTCTACGAACCGCTTTCGGCAACAGCAATCGTGAGCGTCCTGGTACATCTGGCGTTCCTTATTGGCATGAATGAACTATCGCGTTTGAACAAATGGTTCGGCGCTGCCATCTTTATCGCACTGCCCCTTGTTCTGACCATCTTCGTTTGGCCTCACACCGCCGTGGAGGGCACCGGCGCGGGCACCTGGTTCCAGTGGGTGAAAACCTACTCCTGCCTGGCGGGCGCCATTCTGGGCTGGCTGATCGTGTATTTCCCCGCTTTCCAAAAGAAGTACATCGTATGCATTCCGCCCATTATCTTTGCCATCAACATTCTTGAGGCATGCATCCGCGACTTCCAGCTTACCGGCGTCAACGGCATTGTAGACGGCTACATGGTTGTTGGCGGTCCCTGGAACGTTATGAACGGCATTGCCGGCATCTTAAACGCCATCTGCATCTGCGGTTTCTTCGGTATTATCGTGGGTCGCGGCAAAAAGAAGGACTTCGTGTGGCCCGACCAGCTGTGGTTCTGGATCATCGGCTACGACCTGTGGAACTTCGCCTACACGTACAACAGCGTGTCCGACCGCTCCATGTACTGCGGCCTGGTGCTGCTTGCTGCGTGCACCATCCCGGCGTTTTTCATCAAGCGCGGCGCCTATGCGCAGCACCGCGTGCGTACCCTTGCCGTGAACATGATTGTTACCATGACGGTTCCGTGGTTCTTCCTGCATCCTGCTTTCGTGGTGCATTCCACGAACAATCCCGCAGCTCACATGACTATTTCCGCCATTGCGCTGGTGTTTAACATTGGCGTGTTCATCTACCAGATGCGCACCGTCATTGTGAAGAAGCGCAATCCGTTCAAGCAGGAGCTCTACATTGACAACCCCGGCTTCCGCAGGGTCTACCTTGAGAGCATCGATGTCCCTGAAGATCAGCGCGAAGCCGCTCTGGCAAACCTGGAAGAATTCGGCTACGCCGCCGCTTGGGACGAAAAAGGGCGCGTAAAAACTATGGTAGAGCGCTCGTAGCTGAGCGAACGCTTTAACCATGCCAGCATGCAGCCCTTGTCCTTTCCCGTTCGCAGCCTTCGGCTGCAACGACCCCTGCAAGCTGGACGTTTCCGCAAAATCCGTGCTACTGCGAATATGCCAAACACATCATGAACTCGCAGCAGCACGGCACTCCACCCAAATCAACCAATAACTCTAGGAGGAATCCTATGGGCATTCTCTATCAAGCAAGCGACCCCCTGGTGTGGGCAATTTGGCTGTTTGTTGTGTTCGCCCTTATGGCGTTCAACGAATTCGGCCGCACAAGCGTTTGGGGTGGCGTTGCGCTGTTCATTGTGGCGCCCATCGTGCTAACGATTTTCGTTTGGCCCCATACTGCCGCCCCTGGCAACGAATACGGCACCGGCAACTGGTTCAACTGGGCAAAAACGTATTCCGCACTTGCAGGGTGCATTGGATTCATGGCGTTGCGCTTCGTGAAATGGCACGGCGCCGACGGACGCGTGCATCACCTGTACGAAAAGCGGTGGGCACTGTGCTTCCCGCCCCTTATTCTGGCCATCAACATTGCTGAGGCCGTGGTGCGCGACTTCCAAATGTTCAGCTTCGGCCTGTGGGACGGCGCCATTGTTGACCACGTATGGATGATTTCCGGCCCATGGAACATCATGAACGCGATTGCCGGCATTCTGAACATTGTCACCATCTGCGGTTGGTTCGGCATCATCATCTCGAAGGACAAGTCCCGCGACATGATTTGGCCTGACATGCTGTGGATGTGGATCATTGCCTACGACTTGTGGAACTTCGCCTACACGTACAACTGCATGTCCGACCACTCCACCTACACGGGTCTGGCGCTGCTCATTGCCTGCACCGTGCCCACGTTCTTCACGAAACGCGGCGCGTGGCTGCAGCATCGCGCGCAAACGTTAGCGCTGTATGCCATGTTCGCCATGGCGCTGCCGCAGTTCTACACGTTCGCGGAGATTCCCACCACGCATAACCCCACGGCGT
>CAKTYF010000159.1 GCA_934631995.1 uncultured Eggerthellaceae bacterium | reverse complement strand
GCGTTGTACGGCGTCCCTACTTTTTTCCTCAATCTTGTGTTTACGCTCGTCTGAATAGGCAGGCAGATGCCTATCAGAAACCCGAGAACAAAGGGCATGCTTTTCTTTCCTTTTTTGCCAGTACGATATTGTTCGAAGCCACTCCCCCATCAGCCAGCTGCGACTATTGCGAGAGCAGTATCAGCAGCATAGCGCACCTGCACCGGAATGCAAAGCCTTACCTCCGCTAAAGAGACGCATCGCGCGATGCTTCGTCACGATGCGCCTGCCCCCAAAAGTAGAGAATCAACGCTATAGCGAATGTCGCAAGAGTGATTACGCCCAAACCCATAATAAGAGACGGCCAATCAAGCGTTGCAACCACTGTTGCCACAGCAGTGATGATTACATAGGAAAAATTCACCAGCGAGGATGCTGATCCCACGCGATCTTCCGGCTGATTCAGCAAGTCAACATAGGCCAGGGGTCGAATGATTCCCTCGGAAAGCGCGTAGGGCGCAAACGCAAGGAAAAACACTCCCGGAGATATCTCGCCAACCGCAAGCAGAGCAACGCCCGAAACGCCAATCAGAACGAAGCTCATACGCAGTATGCGCTGGTCGGGCATGCGCTTTGATAGTGCGAGATATACGAAGGGCGCAATACAGTCTAAAAGGCAAGTCAGCGCATAAATCATGCTGTAACCAAGGTAATCCATGCCGAAATGATTCATCAAGATATAGGGGACGGCAGCAATGAACGCAAAAAACGGCGCGCCGGCAAAGCCCATAATCAAAGCAAGCGACAAAAACGAGCGCGTTGATGCAAGAGTTCCACAGTCGCGCACAACTTTACGCAACGATTCTTTAATGCCCACTTCGGCACCATCATGCGAACTGCGTACCTCGTGAGTCTCCGACACAAGCAGCGCAAGAACAACAGCCACCACGCCCAAAAGAGCCAATATGGCAAATACACCGCGCCAACTTGTTGCCATTAGAATGAACGAACCCAAAAAAGGCGCAAGAACCGGCCCTATGATTACTAGGGACTGCAGAAACGTCATGGCCGTCTGCACTGAGTCTTCTGCATACGCATCTTGGATCAATGCCGTGGCAAGCGTCTGGACGCCGCCCACACTTGCTCCCTGCAAAACGCGAAAGACAACCAAGAACTCAACAGAGGGACTAAGTGCGCACCCAGCGGATGAAAAAGCAAATAAAACCGTCACCAGCACTAACAGTGGTTTACGGCCGCAACAGTCACTCAAGGGGCCCGTTAAAAACGTAGAGAAAGCGGAGACAAAGAAAAACGCAAACATGGTCAGATTCAGATAACCAATGCTTACGCCGAAGGTCTCTTGCATGCTCGGCAAAGCCGGTGCATACATGTCTATCGCAAGAATTGCAATGAGATCAATTGACAATATGCAAGCGAAAAAAGCGCGTGGGCCGAGTCGCCTCTGCCCACGCTTGAGAGAGAAGGACATGGATATCTCTTTCACTTTCTATCTACAAGAACAGCACATTTTGGTTTCACCCTTACCGTTCAGACGATTTCCCAACTTATCAAACTCCCAGCGTTCAAAAATAATAAGGCGCGATCCAACAAAAATATCGTAAGTACCGGCAAATTCCATATCAAGACACGTAAATGTTCCGCTCACCGAGGTGAAATAATCGGCAGCTTCCTCGTTAAACTTACCGTCGGCAAAAATGTAGACATCAGCACGCCGGCTGCGACCCATCATGGGAATGAAGAACTGAATGGTTTCATTCTCTATCGCAACGCCCCTAAGCTGTAATTGAACACCATAGCGCGCTTGTTCGCATTCGAAACGTTTAGGCCAATCAGTTCCCTGCATCTTTGCATAATAGCCCCACGCATTCTCAAAACGGCAAGCATCGTCGGCATATACGGAAGCATAGAACTCGTCAATGTCGGATGCATTCTCCAAGTGGCTCTTCAAACAATCCTTTACTCCGCCGCCAATGCATGCCAACGAAAAAAGCTTCTTATAGTCAGCCAATTCCTCTTCAGATTTTGCGGCAGTTTGCTCTTTTAATTCTTGGTAATCCATGAAAAACTCCTATTCAGCAATCTATGCTGTTAATTCGACAACCTTATTCGTAAGCAACGCTTGAGTTGTTCACCAACCAGCTCAATGCTGCTTCCCTGCGAGCAAACACAATCGCCTGGTCGCCCATTCCC
>CAKTYF010000158.1 GCA_934631995.1 uncultured Eggerthellaceae bacterium | reverse complement strand
ATCCTGTTGTATTCTTCACTTGTTGGTTGGTTTTGCGCTTTGTGCCTGTCCCTAAAAGATTTCCTTGAACGAGGCAATGGTAACCGCCAAGCACTAAATGTGGATTTTTTGTTTGCGGCGCGGCGTATGTACGAGTACTATAGCTTCATGCAATTTCCATAGAGAGGATAAAATATGAAGCAAATCATAGCGAAATGGAACGATACGAGCTTAGTGCTGCGAATCGTTGTCGGTCTTGTTATCGGCTTGGTTCTGGCGCTTGCTCTTCCGGGCGCACTCGACATCATTCCGTTGCTGGGTACTCTTTTCGTATCGGCGTTGAAGGCGGTTGCTCCTATCTTGGTTTTCTTCCTGGTCATCGCAACCATGGCCAACGCAAAGACTTCGGGCGCCATGAAGATGGTCGTTGTTCTTTACATTGTGAGCACGCTGGTGGCTGCAATCGTCGCAGTTATCGCAAGCTTCATTTCTCCCACCACGCTTACGCTTGCTCTTGACGGCGCGCAGCAAACGGCACCTTCTGGCGTGGGTGAGGTTGTGAAGACGCTGGTCATGAATATCTTTACGAACCCGGTTACCGCTTTGATGAACGGCAACTTCATTGGCATCTTGGCATGGGCTATCGCGCTGGGCATTGCCCTTCGTGTTGCCAGCCAGGAAACGCGCGACGTGTTCACCAACGTTTCCGATGCTGTTTCGACTGTTGTTCGCTGGATCATCTCCTTGGCTCCGTTCGGCGTTATGGGCTTGGTGTACACTTCTGTTTCTGAAAACGGCCTTGAGATTTTCTACGAGTACGGACATCTTATCGTGGTGCTTGTGGTTTCCATGCTTATCATTGCGCTGATTGCCAACCCCCTTATGGCGTTCATCGTTATGCGAAAGAATCCGTTCCCGCTGGTGCTGCGCTGCCTGAAGGACAGCGGCATTACGGCGTTCTTCACCCGCAGCTCTGCGGCTAACATCCCGGTGAACATGGAGCTCTGCGAGAAGCTGGGCTTGGACAAGTCGAACTACTCGCTGTCTATCCCGCTGGGTGCAACCATCAACATGGCAGGCGCTGCCGTTACCATCACTGTTATGGCTATGGCCGCGGCTACCACCATGGGCATTGCCGTTGATCCGGTAACGGCCGTTCTGCTGTGCGTTATGGCCGCTATCTCCGCTTGCGGCGCTTCGGGTGTTCCGGGCGGTTCCTTGCTGCTTATCCCGCTGGCATGCGGCCTGTTCGGCATTGGTAGCGACGTTGCCATGCAGTGTGTTGCTATTGGTCTGATCATCGGCGTTATCCAGGACTCCTGCGAGACGGCCTTGAACTCTTCTTCCGACGTTCTGTTCACCGCTGTTGCAGATTACGCACAGAAAATCAAAGCGGGCGTTGAAGTATTCCCCGGCAAAGATGCTGTCTACGAAGAAGCAGAAGTTGCCGCTAACACAGAAGCCCTCACTGATAACGCGTAATGCTTTGCGGGTGGGTGCTTCGCTGAACGTATTCCGGTTGTAGTCGAATGCTTCTCCAGGCGCATTCTCTTGCAAGCTTTGCAAAATCGAACGCAAAAGGAAAGGGATCCAATCGGGTCCCTTTTTTCATCCGGGAAACCTTGCGCACATAAAAGTTCGGACGTTTTTGTCCTAAGTTTTATGTGGTGTATTCAAGGGATTCATATATCGCTTTCGCGTTTTTGCTCAATCGGCTTGATAAAGGCGGCTTTCTTTTCTGGAACTCTTGCCATTTTTCGAAAATCGTGGTCTACTACACATAAAAGTTCGGACATATTTGTCCTAAGTTTAAGGTGATGAGCATGATTGAACGTGATTCATATCTGAATCGATTGATTCGCAGTATGTGGAATGGTGAAATAAAAGTAATCACGGGTATTCGCAGATGCGGTAAGTCGGTGCTGCTTTTCGACCTGTTCTTTGATCATCTTCTTTCGCAGGGCATCCCAGAAGATCGCATCTTGAAAATTGAACTTGATCAGCGCCGTTACTATAAGTTCAGAAATCCTATTATTTTGTGCGAATACGTGGAAGGTATCGTTCGGGACAAGAGAGACGAAAAATTCTACTTATTCATAGATGAAGTGCAGCTCACCACGAAAGTGGTGGACAAGGAAAACGGCGGCATTGAGGTCACCATTTATGACATGCTCAATGAGCTCAAGGCGTATAAAAACCTTGATGTTTATGTTACGGGCAGCAATTCCAAGGGGCTTTCAAAAGATATCGCTACGGAGTTTCGCGGACGCGCTACGCAAATCCATGTGTTTCCCTTGTCATTTGCGGAATTTTATTCAGCCGTGGGTGGGGATGAGCGAAGAGCGCTGGATAGCTACATGCTCTATGGCGGTATGCCAAGGTTGCTGGCGCTCGAAGACAACAAGGATAAAAAGGATTATCTGATTTCTCTTTACCGCGAACTGTATGTTAAAGATATCGTGGAGCGCAATGGCATTGAGCGCGAGGATATCCTGAATGACATTTTGGACTTCCTTGCGTCACAGATTAGCTCGCTAACGAATCCGACCAATATAGCAAATGCAATTTCGTCCATGAAGGGCGAAAAGGTCAGCTCCGCATTGGTTTCAAATTATACGC
>CAKTYF010000157.1 GCA_934631995.1 uncultured Eggerthellaceae bacterium | reverse complement strand
GAGTAGCGCTTGCCTGATTTTACCTCTACGGGGCAGACACGCGGTTTCATGGCTGCATCGGGATAGGGGCGCACGATAAGGAAATCTATCTCCATTCGCTCCTCTTTTACTTCCGAGTACTTCGAATAGAAGAACAGCGGGTGGCCGTTGGCGCGAAGCTGCTGGGCGACCGCGTTTTCCATGAGCATGCCTTCATTTACCTCTACATCACCCATAAGAACCTGACGGTATATTCCCGAAAGAGCGCTATCTGGTGATGCGAGCGCCATGCTGGCAAGCAATCCCGTATCCGCCATGTAGCACTTTACGGCTTCATCGTTCTCCGACAGACCCAGCCCGATAGAGGGGTCAGTGCACAGCGTGCACAGGTTCACTGTTGCTGCTTCTTTCATCCATGCGAGCGCCGTCACGTAGTCTCGGGCCCGGGAATCCTTGTCGATGCTGGCGTAGACAAGTTTTTTCTCGTGGCGCGAAAGTTGTCCCGGTATCGCATCGAACACCGCCTTTATCCTTTTCGCCGCAGTTCCTCCGTGTTTCTCCACATCGTTTCGGTACAGGTTGAGGATGAGACGCTTTGCTTTGTCGGAAGACACCATGTCGCGGGTGCCGACATAGGCGTCAACGGATTGCGGCATGCCGCCGACCAGCATGTATTCTCGCCACAGCCTGTCTGCTTTTCTATGGAGAGAGTCCGGCAAGCTCTTCATTTCATCAAAAGAACGCCTGATCATCGTTGCTAAAGCATTCTCGCCCATGGCCCAGAGAAACTCTTCGAAATCAAGAGGCTGCATTTTGATGGCCTCCTCTTCAGATGGGATGAGGATATCTTTCACGTTGCTCTTGATGGAGACGAGCGATCCTGTTTCGATGTAGTTGTAACGACCGTCCGCTACCAGGTGTTTTATGAACTCACGGGCCGGGGGAAATGCCTGGACCTCATCAAACACAATGAGCGTCTTGTGTTCTACGAATCGGGCACCGAATTCCGCAGCCAAGTACAAAAAGAAGCTGTCCATGTCGGATCTGGTGTCGAGAAACGTTTGCTTGAACGAGGCAGATACTCGCGTGAAGTCGATAATAAGGTATGTCTCGTACTCACGACGAGCGAACTCTTCGACGATGGTTGACTTTCCTACACGGCGAGCGCCTTCGATAAGCAAAGCGCTTTTTCCTTTGCTTTCGGATTTCCACGCAAGGAGCTTTTCGTAGATTTTTCGTTTGAACATTTCGGGCCTTTCTTCACGAATCTGATGTGAATATTATCACTGTATCCCACGATTCTTAGGTTAATTATGGCACGAATCATCACAATTCAGAGAATAAGTCAATAAAATGGGTATTTGCATTGAGTCTGGAAAACGCATTCTGCGCCTTGGTCCCAGATGCTGCTAGAGCGGTGTCCTTATGGAAGAAAAGGCACGACCCCGCCTGGTCCGCGTCACTGTCATGAGCAGGAGAGGCGTGCGGGGTACTATCAACGTCTATTTTAGTGGCATGGATTTGCATGTCAAGCATTTATTTCAACTGCTGACCGTTGCGTTCTACCAGGTCAATAAGCTCTTGTTGGGAATGCACGCCCAGCTTGTTGTACACATGCTTGATGTGCGTCTTTGCCGTCCCGGGGGAAATGCAAAGACGGTCGCTGATGGATTTTGCGTTGCAGCCTTTCGAGAGCAGCAGTAACACGTCTTTCTCGCGCCTGGTAAGGTTGGAAACAGCGGCAATGGCGTTGCAATTTTGCTCTTGCGGGTCAGCAGGAATGAACTCTGCCTGGATTTTAACGCTGCCCCAGCCGCTTTTCATATTGTTCTGGCCATAGAGCATAATTGCCGCAAGCATCGCGCCGAAAAGTACCGTTAGAATAAAGAAGTCAAGGCCGACTGATGCAGAGGGGACCGATTTGAGCCCTTCGATAGCTGTTACCGAAATCGTGCGTCCCAGAAACGTGCCGAATGCCGCCGATACTGCTAGCCAATAATAGTTGAACGTGGAATAGCGCACGAGATACGCGTAAAGCGACCAAAGCCCCGCGTACAGAAAATCAAAGCCAAACTGGTAAACGCACACGCCCATGAGCCCCAACGACAAATCTTTTGTAAGAACGAGCATAATTCCGTAAGCCATGAGCGGAATGCTGATTACATATAGAATGCGGTTGTAATTGAGGTGCAACGACGTCAAGAAAAAGATAATCGCAAGAGCCGCCACAACGCTTTCCGCAATGGATGCATGCGTGAGCGCGCTTCCGAGCTGCCAAGGCCCAATCTCCGCATAAACGCCCGAGAGCATGCCGGTAATAACAAGGGTTCCTACCAGCACTTTAGGCACTTTCGTCTTCGAATCCTTCTTGAGCTCAATGGCTACGGGCGCTTTCTCGTCCGCAAGTCTTAGGCAAGCGAACATAATCAGGGGTAAAACAGCAATAGCGATGTTAAGCGTCCGCAAAGTGATATTGATCAAAAGCGGTTTCGTCACCGACAGAAGGACCGTCGATATCGCGTAGATGGTCAGCGCTTGGAGCGGTCCTACCACGGCAAGATTTTTGACAATGGTGGGCAGGAAGCACAAGTGACCAAACACGTATAAAGCAAACCCGAAATAACCCAGAAATTCGTTATGTAAAACATTGTGCGATACCGCCCAAATAACTGGAGAAAGTACG
>CAKTYF010000156.1 GCA_934631995.1 uncultured Eggerthellaceae bacterium | reverse complement strand
TGCCAGAATAATCCATGTGTAGATATTCACAGCAGCATAAATGAGCTGAATAAGCGCAGTGATCACGATAGAGCTCCTAACTCAAGGGATCGCTTGGTAGCCGCAGCTACCCCTTTATCAATAACCGAAGAGAAATTGGCCGCATTCATAGCATCAAGCGCAGCAAGCGTTGTACCGCCCGGGCTGCATACTGCCTTGCGAACCGCTTCGGGCGTTTGCTTTGTTTCAAGCAACAGCTGAGCAGTGCCGAAAACGGTTTGCAGAGCCAAGTTCTGCGCTAGGTCAAACGGAAGCCCCTGCTTCACCCCGCCATCGCGCAGCGCTTCAATGAATGCGGCAACGTACGCAGGACCAGAACCGCTCACAGCGCATACGGCATCCATGGCGGTCTCTTCAACAACAACTGCATCACCCAAGCATGCGAACAAAGCACGCACGAGCTCAACATCGCTCGCCGATGCTCCCCCATCACCCACAACAGCCGTCATGCCGGCGCTCACCAAAAGCGGCGTGTTTGGCATGGTGCGCACAACGCGTGCGCCTTCGGGCAGAAGAGAGCGAAGCGTTTGCGTGGTAATGCCGGCAGCGATAGAAACGAAAAGCGGCTTCTTTTCTGCTGCGTCTGCACCCGAAGCGCCACCGAAAACGGGACATACCCGAAGCGATGCCGTCACTGCAGGCAAAACCTGCGGCTTCACCGCAAGGATGACCACATCGGGCGTGTCGGAGATAAGGCTTCCATCCTCCACGCACAAAACGCCATACGTCTCTTCCAGATACGAACGACGCTCCGCACCTGGATTAGCAACCTCAAAACATGTTGCATCCAGCGCGCACGCAGGCTGCTCTTGCGAGCGAATGAGGCCAGCCATAATGGCCTCACCCATTTTGCCACCGCCGATCAGGGCGATTTTTTTGACTGCATCACCTGACATGAGCATGCTACAAAACACCTTGATTCTTCAAATCTTGCAGTTCGGCAGCGGAAAGCGCATCGCCCACGCAAATAGCGAAAACCTTGTTCCCCACGCAATCCACACGCGCGTCAAAAGCACTTGCAACGCCAAAAGAGAAATCCAGGATACGCTTCGAAAGCGCCTCTTGCGTGGCCGTCAAGCAAAGCACGGCAACGTCGCCGGTGCGCACCGTTTTTGCCATACGAGCAACATCGCCATACGCCTGAGGCTTCAAAACCGTCAGAAGACGCGGGGCCGGACCCGATGACTGGCGCGCAGACACCGCCGAAAACGCTTCGTACGACAAACCTGCAGGACGCAGCGTTGGCTGCTCGGACAACGGCGAAATCACCGCCGGCTTCTCGGGAACTGGTTGAGGCTCAGCGGGCTGCGAGAAACTATCCGTTGTGGGCGTGAACAGCGAATTCAAGCCCTCCGAACGCAATTCACGCGACGGCGTTTCAAAATCAAACGCACTACGGTCAGCGGATGCGCCTTCGGACGCATGGGAATTCCAATCGAAATGCGTATCGATGTCGAGCTGCGTGTTGGCACGCACGTCATCGATGGAAACCAAACGGGGACGAGTTACCCCGCCAGAACCAGACTGGCGGTCGTATGAGGAACGGCTCGAGCGGTCATCGTAGGAACCCCGCGAGGAATTGCGGCTTGAGCGGTTGTCGTAATCGTTGGCATACGAACCTCGATCATCATACGAATCGTAATCATCGTAGCCGCCATCGCCGTAATCGTCGTAACCAGCGTCGTCGTAGTCATCGTACTCATCGTAGTCGTCGTTATGGTAATCGTTTTTCGATCCAAAACCCAACTTCGATTTGAGACCGTCAAACATGCCACCCTCCGACGATCCGATTTTTGGAAGTTCCATAATGCCACCTAATAAATCTGGGCGCAGCGCGCCACCGTCACACCTTGATCGAAAAGCTATTCCGTAAAGGAATCGCTAAAAATCGCGCGACCCACGCGAATCATTGTTGCACCCGCAGCAATGGCCTCGCGCCAGTCTTCGCTCATTCCCATGGAAAGCTCCGTGAATGTATCTGAATCATTTTCCCCTATTTCCTGGCGAATCTGGCGAAAAAGAGACGCTAAACCCGTAAATGTTTCGAAAGCGATATGTTTATCGCCCTGAGGAGCCATAGTCATAAGGCCGCGCGGACGCACATGGGGACACGAAAGAGCCACTTTTACCAGTGCCAGCGCATCTGCGGGCGCACATCCGCCCTTCGATTCTTCGCCTGAAACATTAACTTCAATCAAGATATCTTGCATCTTGTCCAGCTTTGCGGCAGCTTTCTCGACAGCCTGGATATGATGCTCTTGGTACACTGAATGGATAAGGCAGGCGTGCTGAACGATATGTGGGATAGCACGCGACTGCACGTTGCCAATAAAATGCCAGTTTTCCTGGGGAAATGCCGTTGCTTTTTCTTCAAGGCACTCGGGGCGATTCTCTCCGAAGTCGTGATCTCCTGCAGAAATCGCCAGCGCAACTTCGGGCGTTCCAACGGTTTTAGACACTCCAATAAGCAAAACCTCGCGCGGGTCGCGCCCCGCCTGCTTGCACACTTCATCGACTTCTTGGCGAACCGTACGATAATTCTTATCTGCGCTCATCTCTATCTCCTTATTCCGAAAGCACCCTGGCGCCCGCAGACGCCGCCGCTTGCTCTATACGAGAACAGCCTATCGCCG
>CAKTYF010000155.1 GCA_934631995.1 uncultured Eggerthellaceae bacterium | reverse complement strand
GCTCGGTATACACACGCTTAACGGCAACAACGTAGCCCTCTTCTTCAAGAAGAGCCGTGGCTTCATCCTTGCCCTTCCCCACCACATCGGGAACGCGATATGGCTCGGCCACAACAACCGTTATCGGATACGAAGCCTTGAGCTTTGAGCCAACTTCGGGCGAAACGCTCAGCACGCTCGCTTCGGGCTCGTTCGATTTTTCCGCTTTATACGTAATATTGACGAAGCCTTCTGCTTTAAGCTTTGCATCGGCATCGTCCTTCATTGAACCGACAATGGAAGGCATGGTGCGAGAAACCGACACATGCAACACCACTTCGCCACCTTCGTTCAGGCGCGCGCCCGCTTGCGGGTCGGTAAGCAGAACAACACCTTCTTCGTCATCGGATTTAACCTGCTCAACGCGAATATTGAAACCCTTTTCGGTCAAAACGCTCTGGGCAGATTCCTGGCTCATGCCAACAACATCAGGTACTTTATAGCCACCCCACAACTCGAAATACCAGGTGCCAAATGCAGCAGCCGCCGCAATCAGAACCACAATCAGCGTAATGATAAGCGGTTTCTTGCTTTTGTGAGGCTTCGCGTCGTCTTCGCCCGACACAAAGGTGCGCTGCTTGTCCGCCTTGGCATCACCCGTTGCCTCAACAGGCTTCATCTTCATAGTGGCGCCCTTTTCCCAGGGGGTCACCAGGGCCATCTCTTCATAATTCGACTGCTCAAGTCCACTGAATGCTTCGTTTTCGGGTTCTGTTTCCGGAAGCAGTTCGCGAAGCTGCTTCAAGTCAATCGTAGCCTCGGCGGATAACGCCGATGGAACTTCCTCTTCGGTGTCATTTTGAGCCGCATGCTCATCGGCAGAACTGTCGTTTTCATATTTTCCGGACGAAGCAGCGATCACTTCGTCCGCAACGGGAAGCTCGTCAAAAGAAAACGTGGGGTCAGAGTAATCAAAGCCCTCTTCAGCCGTATCCCCAGATTGTTCCTGGTCGCACGTACCGGAAGGCTCAATAGCGGGAAGCACCACCGTTTGAGCGGCCGATTCCTGGGGAAGCGCCTGCTCGGCTGAAGCATCCACGTTGGCATCGGAAAGCGCGGCGCCACATTCATCGCAAAATTTAGCCCCTGGCCTGTTTTCGCTGCTGCATTTTGGGCAAATCATAAAGCATCCTTCAACATCTGTTTCGCTCAACCTGCCTTTCGCAGCTCAAAACCACGCAAGACAAATCCTTGAAAGTCATAAAATTCAACAAGAAGTATAGCGCATATCTCCACGTGAACCGCGTAAATGCAATATTACGCACCTTCGCCGTAACCAAAGCGGCGAATTTGGTTCGCGTCTTTGCGCCAGTTCTTCTTGACTTTCACGCGTAGATCAAGCCACACGCGGCAACCAAGCAATTGCTCAAGATCGGTACGCGCCTCAGAGCCGATCTGCTTGATGGAAGCACCGCGCTTGCCAATGATGATGCCCTTTTGGCTTTCGCGCTCCACGTAAATGTTTGCGAAAATACGATACAGATCCTTCTTGCGGTCGTATTCGAATTCTTCGCACTGAACGCCAATAGCGTGCGGCACCTCGTCATCGAACGAACGCAAAATCTTCTCGCGGATAAACTCGGCGATAAGCACTTCCAGCGGTTGGTCGGTTTCCATATCAGGCGGAAACCATGCCGGGCCTTCGGGCAGGAAATACAGCATTTCCTCAAGGAATGCATCGATATTTTTGCCCGAAACCGACGAAAGCGCCACCATAGCATCCCATGCACAGAGCTTATCAGCTGCTTCACGCTGCTTGTGTATCTGGTGGTCTGTAGCAATATCGGTCTTCGATAAAACGCAAATACGTTTTGCGCCGCGTGCTGCCGCCACCTGCTTTGCAACCCACTCGTCGCCCGAGCCAATAGGCTGCGTGGCATCGATAAGCATGACCACAACATCAACGTCTTCAAGCGCTTTCAACGCGGAAACGTTAAGCTCCTCGCCCAGCGCATCAATGGGTTTATGCAGACCTGGTGTGTCAACAAGAATTGCTTGGAAATTCTTGCGCGTAATGATGGCGCGGAAACGATGCCGCGTTGTCTGGGCCGTGTCAGACGTAATAGCAAGTTTCTTGCCAATCAAGGCGTTGAGCAGCGTTGACTTGCCGGCATTCGGACGACCAACCAAAGCAACGAAACCCGATCGAAAGCCCTCTTGTTCAAGGTCGCTATACGTTAATTTCTCGCTCACCGAAAATCCTTTCAGAGAAATAAGTGCACTACATACGGTGCAAAAATAATCATTCCAACAGCAAGTGCGCCAGCCGACACAACAAGACACGCCGCAGCGGCACAGTCTTTCGCGCGTCCCGCCAAGGGGTGAAGCTGTGGAGACGCAAGATCCGTCAACGCTTCAACAGCGGTGTTCATCAGCTCGAACGCCATAACAACAGCAATACAGATAACAATAGCAAGCCATTGTTCAGGCGAAACGCGGAATACCACCGCAAGTACAAGAGCTAAAACGGCAAAACAGCAATCGATACGCACATTTCGTTCGCAACGCACGCCGTAGCTTAGACCACGAACGGCATTCGAAAGAGCCTGGGTAAAGGTTTGCCGCGTTCCATCCGGCTTCATCGAAACGAAACCTCATGCCCATACCACGCAGAAAGGATCTCTTTCTCAAGCCC
>CAKTYF010000154.1 GCA_934631995.1 uncultured Eggerthellaceae bacterium | reverse complement strand
AGATGCATGTGCTGGAAATTGGCACGACGACCAGCGATTATGTGCTAGCTGCGGGTGGTGCGCACGTGGATTTGGCTAAGCTGCAGGAAGCTTGGGAAGGCAAGCTTGAGCCGGTGTATCCGTACCGCAAGGCGGGCGAAGCCGTTGAGACGGTCAGCTATACAGCTGCCGCTCCGCATGTGTTCTCGGGCAAGATTGCCCAGCCGCGCGTGGTTATTCCCGTGTTCCCGGGCACGAACTGCGAGTATGACACCGCTCATGCGTTCGAGCGCGCAGGTGCCGCCGCCGCGACGTTCGTTATCAACAACTTGACGCCTGCTGCTGTTGCCGAAAGCACGCAGCGTCTGGCGCAGCTTATTCGCGAGAGCCAGATTGTCATGCTGCCGGGCGGTTTTTCTGGCGGCGACGAGCCCGATGGTTCTGCGAAGTTCATCACCGCGTTCTTCCGCGCTCCGGAAGTGACCGAAGCAGTGCGCGACTTGCTGCAGAACCGCGACGGCCTGATGTTGGGCATCTGCAACGGCTTCCAAGCGCTCGTGAAGCTGGGCTTGGTGCCGTATGGCGACATCCGTCCCATGGACGATGCGTGCCCCACGCTCACGTTCAACGAGATCGGCCGTCACCAGAGCCGTTTGGTGCGCACGCGCGTGGCGTCGAATTTGAGCCCCTGGCTTTCGCGCTGCCAGGTGGGCGACGTCCACAACATTGCCATCAGCCACGGCGAAGGTCGCTTCGTGGTTTCACCTGAACTGCTTGAGCAGCTGAAGGCAGCGGGTCAGATTGCCACGCAATACGTTGATGAGCAGGGTGTTCCTTCCATGGATTGGAACGTGAACCCCAACGGCTCCGTTTTGGCAATTGAAGGTATCACAAGCCCCGATGGCCGCGTACTGGGCAAGATGGGCCACTCCGAGCGTGCGGGCGCGGGTCTGTATAAGAACGTGCCGGGCAACAACTTCCAGCCGCTTATTGAAGGTGGCGTAGCGTACTTCGCGTAAAGGATTGCGGGAAGGCCGCAGACATCGCGTTGACGTGTGGACTGCAGCGCAGGTTGCCGCAGGCACCGCGTAGAAGATTGCGGGAAGGCCGCATGCGCGTTCCGCGTGTTGTTTCGACTTCAAGAAAGCGCTTCTGCCGTACGGTGGAGGCGCTTTTTTTGCCGTTTGCGGCGGTGGCTGGTGGCGCGCCGCAGCCTGCTTCGTGGTGGCGTCCCGATGGCGTCGCAGCCTGCATGACTGCCGAGCTCGGCAGCGTCGTGCCCGCTTCGCCGCCGTGTAGTAAGCGTGCTTTTTACCGTTTACGGCGCGGAGTCTACCGCACGCCCCAAGCAAATTGTTTCGCACTTGTTTTGGAATTGTTACATGCTCATAATCCACCTTCGTATTATTCATTACCTTCCTATGAAACGCTTTGGATTTCCGCAATGGGCGGAGAAACAGAGTGCGGAGGAAGCTCTGGAGAACTCTTGAATGAGTGCCGAAGGTGCAAGGTGAGCCGCCCGCGCAGGTTGGCCGCCGAATCTCTCAGGCTAAAGGACAGAGCTGGGGTTGATCGTGTGGCATTGTGGTGCCTGCTTTATCCCTCTTCAGAGACTAAAACTGCAGTTAGCGCTGCAGAAAGGAAGAAGGGATTATGGAGGCAGCTGCTCTCGGGGTAGTCACAACTATCAACGGGTATCTATCCAATTACGTTTTGCTCTTTTTGTTGGTGGGAACAGGTCTGTTCTTTACCATTCGCACGCGTTTCGTGCAGATTCGCTGCTTTGCCGAAGGCTGGCGTCGCATGTTCAGCGGCTTTTCGCTGCGTGGTGGCAAGCAAGAAAGCGGCATGAGCTCGTTCCAGGCGCTGGCAACCGCTATTGCCGCTCAGGTAGGCACGGGCAACATCGTTGGTGCGTGCGGTGCAATCCTGACGGGCGGCCCGGGTGCCATTCTTTGGATGTGGATCATCGCGTTCTTGGGCATGGCCACGAACTACGCCGAGGCTGTTCTGGCGCAGATGACCAAGAAGGTTGACGAAGATGGCACAGTCCATGGTGGCCCGGTCTACTACATCCGCACCGCGTTCAAGGGCGGTTTAGGCAAGTTCTTGGCTGCATTCTTCGCCGTGGCAATTATCTTGTCTTTGGGCTTTATGGGTTGCATGGTTCAGTCGAACTCTATTGCTTCTACGTGCTCTACGGCGTTCGGCATTGCTCCCTGGATTGTGGGTATCATCATCGCGCTTGTTGCGGGCTTCGTGTTCGTGGGCGGCGTTTCCCGCATCGCGTCCGTTACGGAGAAGCTGGTTCCCCTGATGGCTGTTATTTACCTGGTGGGCGGCTTGATTGTTCTGTGCACGCGTCTTGACACCATTCCTGCAACATTTGCGTTGATTTTCGAGAGCGCATTTAACCCCGAGGCGTATTTCGGCGGTGCTGTGGGTGGCATTATTGCGGCAATGACGCAGGGTGCTAAGCGCGGCTTGTTCTCCAACGAAGCCGGTATGGGTTCTACGCCTCATGCGCACGCGCAGGCCAACGTTAAGGATCCGCACGAGCAGGGCGTTGTTGCTTTCATCGGTGTTTTCGTTGACACGTTCGTTGTGGTTACCATGACCGCTTTGGTTGTTATCTCCGCTGTTTACATTCAGGACGGCGCCATCAACACGCAGGCGTATGACTTTATTGCCGCAGCTGGTTTGAATAAGACGAACATGGCTCAGTATGCGTTTGGAACGATGTTCGGCTCGGGCTTCGGTAATGCGTTTGTGGCTATCTGCCTGCTGTTCTTCGCTTTCAGCACCATTTTGGGTTGGAACTTGTTCTCCAAGATCAATTTCGTGTACCTGTTTGGCAAGAA
>CAKTYF010000153.1 GCA_934631995.1 uncultured Eggerthellaceae bacterium | reverse complement strand
GCGGACTTCGTCCTTGGCCGCCCAGTCGTGGGCAAGTGGGCGCTTGTATGCGAAATTCTCCAGCGAAGTACGGAGTCCTTCTTCCCCCTCGTCCACCAACCTTCCTGCGAGCTTGGCAACTTTATCCACCATTATGCCATCCATAGGGCAATGGCACTGATCGAAGAGCTTCGCTTTGTCCGAATCCTGGTACGCAGAAATGAACATGTACTTGGCGGTCATGTTGATGAGTTTCTGAGTGTTTCCGAATGTGAAGACCGCATCTTCGATGGATTGTGGTTCGTCTTTCTTTGTCACCTTTTTTATACCGTTGGTTTTGATGAACTCATTTACGGCCTTCTCGATATCCTTTTCAATCTCGTAGAAATCTTGCTCCTGTTTGTCTTTGTCAAAGATATCGTTGATGTAACCCTTAAGCAGACGGTACGCAACGACGGTTTCGTCCGCCTTTTCCCAAAGAAGCTTCTTGTTTGCCGCAGGGAACGCCTGCTGTTGAGTCGCATCACGCATGGCCATGATGTAAGCAAAGTTGAAGATCTTATCATCGACGGTGGCCTGGGGGATAGAGTTCTTTTGATCAGTTTCTTTCATTAGAAATCCTCTCTTTGCTACACAAACTTCCCGTGCTACATCAATTCCCTATACGCCGCCAGCGTGCGCTCGGCTTCGGCACACACCTGGTCAGCCAGGCGCTTCGGTTCCAATATTAGCACATCGGGCGCAAAGTTCTTCGCGAACTGCCACATGGCGCGCTCGTTCACACGAGCGCTTACGGTAACGTGCGTTTCCGTCTCGTCGCCAAACGTCACGTCATGCCCGAACATATCGATGACGTCGCTTATCATCGCCCGTGTAACGCGAAACCTGCAGCACGCGTTGGCCGAAGAATACATGTAGACATGCTCTGTCATGTAGCAACCACGCGAATTTACGCTATCACGTTTGACTCGCTTTTTTAATCGCATGCTCTGCTGCATATAAAAAGAAGACGCTAAACGCCTTCTTTTCACAGCAGTCAAACCCTTGGAAATCTCCCCGAACGAGTCCCTAAATCAATCCTGGAATCGACGGAGGTCAATGCCCATCGCCTCGGCCTTTTCACAAAGCTCATATCCACTCATTCGGTCCACATCCCACGCATCAACAATAGCGGCAGGCGAGCCGTTAAATGCAGCAGTGCCGTATTCATCTTTCAGGTAATCGCGAAGTCTATCAGCGTCTACTCGGATCTCCATATTGCATCCTTTCTCGAAGTTTCATGCATAAATCGATAATACCCCGAAACAAACCGAACGCGTGTGCCTTATATGGGACACCCAGCAGTTAGAAACAACACGGAAGGGACACGTGCATCACTAAAGAAATAAATCAAAGATGCAAGAGTCACCCCATAAGCTTACCCGCATCAATCCGAAAGCACTATGCCCCAAACCAGCCCATGAGCTCATCGCCGCACTCCCTCATGTATTCCCTCATGCGTGGTATGGAAAACGTGACAAAGCCACGTGCAGTAGGCTCAATGACCTGCTTGGAAATAAGGGTTCGCCGTGTAGAACTTAGCGACGATGGCTTCACGCCAAGGCCCCGAGCGATTGTTGCGGTAGAAATAGCCCCATCAACCTTCGCCATCTCTATAAGGTACTCAATGCCCCTTCTCGACACACCCGACAACGCGGGGAGAATCACCATGTCGCAAAACTCGCGGTCGGCTTCCGCCACTCCCTTTCTGGCATCATCTATCGTCACAATCGACGACTCGTCAACATGCCTTCTGCACTTACGCCACACCTGATACCCAACAAGCTGCACAAGAAACGCGTAACCAGATGTCGCCTGAGCAGCCTCTTTTAGCGCATCGCCCGAAATAGACATACCAGTCGCAGCGAAAGATTTAGCATACGCCTCACAGACCTCATCCAGAGGAATGGGTGCCAACTCTTCGGCCTTTGCGCGTCGCAGAAAAGTGAGCGAAGCGTCATTCAGGAAATCAAGCACACCCGTTGTGATGCCAGCAAAAACGAATGCAATATCCCTTCCCTCTCTGATGAGGTGTTGAACAGCTGTTGCGAGCTGCACCATCTCATCACGGTCGGCGTCTTGCACCTCATCAACGGTAATAAGCACGCCTGCTCGACCGACAGCCGAGCTGGTTGCTTTGGTAAGAGCCTCCCTGATCGACCTCGCCCCGTCCTTTTGCCCCGTTGACGCATGAGCTTTGACAATGCCCAAGTCTATATCCGCCGAAAGCTCAATTGCATCCTTGCTGGAAAGCGCCAAAATGATTTCATCGAGCATCCCCGTTCGAGCGGTAACATCCACCACAAGCCAACCTCGCTTTCGGGCAACATCACCGAGTTCGGTAAGCAACACCGTTTTGCCCGATCCGCGGGGCCCGGTGATGCGCATGAGGCGACCCGGAGCACCAACACCTTCGTCCAGCCCGTCAATGAAGTCATCGATCACATGGTCGCGACCAACAAGCACGGGCGGTTCAGCACCTGCCGTTGGCTTAAACGGGTTAGTTTTGCTCCTTGGGGTCATGTTTACACCTGGGCTTTCGCGTCTTTCGTTTTTTTTCGTCATTATCGCTATTATAGCAACTATCGTCAAAATATCGAAAATCGTTTTTATAGCGAGTAAAATCGCTCCTGATTCAGGGAGAATCCATTCGATTATCAGCCGTCTATAAGCATGCGGTCTACCGATTCATGCGTCTCAAAAGGGCAAGAGGCAACCCTCCAAGGCACTACCGAAAACAATGCTGCGACACTCAAGAATCGAACGCACAAAAAACCGACGTAAAAATTTGCGTCGGTTTTACGTCGGAATCGGCCGACGGAAAAGGGGATGGTGGGCGGGTGCCTTCCGTTATGAAACGTGCAATGCCTGAATAGCGTACAGGAGAAAGAAAGATGATGCCCGGAAACGAGAATGACCAGGCGGGTACCTGGCCA
>CAKTYF010000152.1 GCA_934631995.1 uncultured Eggerthellaceae bacterium | reverse complement strand
CAAGCTGACCCAGATTGGCCCCGATGAAATTCGTCCGCGCAAGTGGCAGTTCGAATTCATCCCCGTGCCCACCGACCGTTGCGACCTGTGCGCCACGCGTCAGGGCAAGGGCAAGCTGCCGTCCTGCGTGCAGCATTGCCAGGCTGGTTGCCTGTACCTGAAGAAGCACGATGAGATCGGTGATCTTCTGGAGAAGAAGAAAGTTGCCGTTTTCACCCTGGGCCGTTAGTCCGCGCGACCGATAACCCGCTTGCTCAAGGGAGATTTGCAGATTAGTTGATTGACCTGCGAAGATGTCCCCTGAGCGAAAGCTTTACGTTTTTGCGAAGCAGCTTGCCACCGTGCAGGCTGCTTCGTTTTTTATACCCCACATTCGCGCTTGCGTTCAAGCGGTATAATGAATAAGGTCGAATGTTTGCAGGGGAGAGCAATTGGATTCGACGCGCTAAGAGGTAGACATTTTTTGCGAATGCGCGGGTCGCGAGGTGGGGAATGCGCATAGAAGTACTCAACGAGTTTTTGCTGCTGGCCGAAAGCTTGAGCTTTACCGAGACAGCGAAAAACGCTTATGTTTCCCAACCCGTATTGAGCGGCCACATTTCAAAACTCGAGCAGGAACTGGGGGTAAAGCTTTTCGAGCGCGACCGCCATTCGGTGAGCTTGACCGATGCAGGAAAGGTGTTTCTTCCCGATGCGCGCCGTATTTCCGAGGCGCATCAAACCGCGCTTGAGCATATTGCCCAATATAAGGATGGCATGTCCTCGCGTATCACGATTGGTTTTCTTCTGGGTTCGTTTGGCTCGTTTCTGCCGCTGGTGTGCAATCATTATCGCCGCGAGCATCCCGATGTTGAGTTCTGCTTCAGGGAGCTGGACATTGGTGAAGTGCAATCAAAGCTTAATTCGGGACAAATCGATATTGCGTTTACCTTGTTCACCAAGCAGAGTAGCAACGCGAAATTTGAACATCGAAGCTTGTACGAGGATCGCTACAAGTTGGCGGTGCCGCGCGGGCATCGTTTGGCGCGCCGCGAAATCATTTCTATCGAGGATTTGAAATCCGAAGTTGTGTTGGCGCCCAAGCTCAACGCAACGCTGGGCATGGTCACGCAGACAAGCATCAAACTGCGCAACGCCGGCGTGGACGTGCGTAATGATGAACGCATTGCGGATGCTTCGGCGCTTATGTCAACCGTTGTTGCCAGCGGCCGTGTTGCCATGGCGCTTGACCATTTGGAAGTGTATGGCGGCGATAACATCTGTTTTATTCCCTTCGAAGACGAAGGCTTAAGCTTGTGCGCCGGCATGACGTGGATCAAAGGCACAAGCACGGAAATCGTGAAGCAATTTGCCGACTTTGTGGTCGCAGAAACGGCTGAATTTACGCGCGATGATTACCTGTCCCGCAAGGGCGAAATTGACCTTCCGTTCGCCGAATCGTAGTTCAGCTTATCAAAACACCAGTTCAACAACTCAATATTTAAGGTTGAGACGCCTCTATGGCCGAAATTCAGCCTTTGCGAATGGGGACGCTGCGCCCTGCTGCTCCCATAATGCTCGTATGAACTACTCCGAGCAGTAGGATGGGTGCAATCGGTTCGGAGGGGGGCCGAAATGCCCGCGAAATAGTTCGAGTATCCTCACTTTTTTGCGATGGCACGTTGCACCCATCATTGCTTTTTTGTGTTTGGAATGCTCTTGGCGTTCGACCATGCAGGCGGGCGCCAATGTTGCAGCGTTGATCGTTTCGCGACTTCCTGCGGGGGCGGGGTGTTGCGGTGAGCGGTTGACCGTATGCGTTACGTTTTGTGTCATTGTCGGAGATTTGCTGCGCGCCGGGGGGCGCCAAAGCAAATGCAAAGCGCTGGGGAAGAGCGCTTCCGACGGTGACCAAAAGAGGGAACGTGCAGTTTGTTGACAGGGGGTGCACGAACAAAACGAACTGCGCATGCAAGGGAATTTCGCATTCTAATGAGGAGGAAAAATGGAAAGCTCAAGCGTTCCAATGGGGAAGCGGCTTATTGGTATTGCAATAGCCATTATCTGCATTGTTGGTTCAATGCTCATTCCGGGCAGCGAAGCGCTCGCTCATGAAGGCGTTATGGTAATTGGTCTTCTGCTTGCCCTGGTTGCTCTGTGGGTTACGTCGGCGCTGCCGTTGGGCGTTACCGCTCTTATCATTGTTGTTCTGTGCCCGGTTTTAGGTATTGTTCCTTCGTTGGGCAACGCCATTACCGGCTTTGCAAGCCCGGCATTGCTTTTCATTATTGCCGTGTTCTCGCTGCCCGTTATCATGTTGAAGACGAACTGGGGCATCCGTTTGATCGGCGGTCTTATCAAGTGGACCGGCAACGATTCTCGCAAGCTTGTTTTGGGCTTCATGATTGCCACCACGCTGGTATCCACCGTTATGTCCGACGTTCCCTGCACCGTGCTGTTTCTTGGCTTCGCGCTGGCCATTCTGAAAGCCGCCGATGCAAAGCCGCTGGAATCTAACCTGGGTCGTTGCTTGATGATTGGCATTCCGATTTCTGCCGTGACCGGCGGTATGGCAACGCCTGCAGGCAGCTCCTTCAACGTTGTTGCCATGAACATTCTTACGAAGGTAACGGGTTCGGGCGTGTCCTTCCTGGACTGGGTTATTGTTGCACTGCCCGTTGTTATTGTGATGGTTCCCATCTCTTGGTTCTTCCTGACTCTGCTGATTAAACCCGAGCCTATTGAGGACTCTTGCCTGGCGGGCATTCGCGAGCAGGCTGCTGCGGCAAAAGTCGTTGAGCCGCATGAAATCAAGACCATCATTGTTGTTCTGGGCTTGCTGGTTCTGTGGATCGTAGGCAACTGGGTACCCGTTTTGAACGCAACTGTTGTTGCCCTTATCGGCTTCGGCGTAATGTTTTTGCCGGGTATGCAGCTGCTTACCTGGAAAGAGTTCCAGGACGCCGTGCCTTGGGGCATTGTGCTGATGTGCGGCACCATCATGTCGCTTGGTGGCGTTGTTGAGTCCACAGGCGCTGCAACGTTCTTGGCGAACCTGATTATCGAATCTGGCGTTATGAGCCTGAGCTCCTTCGCAGCACTTGCCT
>CAKTYF010000151.1 GCA_934631995.1 uncultured Eggerthellaceae bacterium | reverse complement strand
CGAGTGCTTCTCGATTGTTGCGGTACTGCAATGTGATGATTCATAGGGATGTTCCTTTTTTTCTTTACTACGCTTTACCACGCTTCCGCGTTCTTGCTTGTTTTTGCGTTTTTGCGTTTGGGCTGATGGGGGCTTCGTGCATCGTGCGACCGAGTTGGCCAACTTTGCAGCGGCTCATTCGGAACTGCTCCGCTCAGCGCTGCATCTTCCGCAGCGCGGGCGCGAGGCGCCACGTAACCGCCTAAACGCAAAATATCCGGCGAAAAGCGCATTGCTTCCCGCCGGAACTTTTTCGCTACTTCAAAAAGATTAGAGCCACTTGCTGCTCAGGGCATCCAGCGTGCCATCGGCCTCAAGCTCGGCAAGCGCCTTGTTGATAGCGGCCAGCAGCTCGGGGTTGCTCTTGGAAACAGCAGCGCCGTACTCTTCGCCCGTGGCGTAGGTGCCCACAATGGCGGCGTCGGTGTAGGAGGTGTTCACCATGGTGGCAACAACGGCAGCGTTCGTGCAAACGGCATCAACCTTGCCGGAAGCCATTGCGGCGAAGCAGTCGTTGGAGTTCGTGAAGGACACAACCTCGGCATCGGGATAGTTCTCGCGAATGTAGGACTCACCCGTGGTGCCGCTCTGAACGGCAACCTTCACGCCTGCAGCCTTCAGGGCATCGGCGCTGGTGTACGCGCCGTCCTTCATGGTTGCAATGGACAGATCGTCGGTGAAGTACGAGGTGGAAAAGTCAACGAGCTTTGCGCGCTCGGGATCAATGGAGAAACCCGAGATGCCGCAGTCGATCTGCGTGCCGGCGTCAACTGCCGTCAAAATGGCGTCGAAGTTCAGGATGGAAAACTCAACGTTCAGGCCCAGCTTTTCAGCGATAGCCTTGGACAAGTCGGGCTCGAAGCCCACAACTTCGCCGTTCTCAAGGTTCTCGAAAGGCGGATAGTCGGGGGACACGCCAACGGTCAGCGTGCCTTCCTTTACCAACTTGTACTGGCCATCGGTGCTGGCAGATGCGCTCGCGGAGCTTGAGCTTGAGCTCGCGGAAGAAGCACAACCAGCCAAAGCAACAACCATCAAGGCTGCCGCGGCGATTGCGATCAATTTCTTTTTCATTTGGTTCCTCTTTCCCTTTCATTTGATTGAGCAGTAGCTTGCTGCATGCGGTGCGCCACATGAGTCATGCGCGCTGCATTTGCGCTGAACATGCAGACGCGGCTTGTTCAAGCTGAAGTGCACTTATTCTAGAGCGTTTTGTTTGAGAAAGCAATAATTTTGCTGAAATATTCATTTTTTATGGGTATTTTTGCTATTTTATGCAAAAAGTTTCACTTTTGTATCTTTTTCTTGCGTTTCAAAGTCAGCGCAACGGTCTGTTTTTGGCGCCGAGCGAGCTTTCGAGAGGAAACGCTTTCCTAAAAAGATCGCGTGGCACAAAAGACGGGCGTCCACCAAATCGCGAACGCCCGCCCAACAAACATGCCGCAACCACAAGCTCCCGCAGCTTTACAGGTTCAGCTCCCACTTCTCCAGAAGCGCATCAAGCGTGCCATCATTGGTCAGTTCTTCCAAAGCGCCGTTGATTTGCTCCGTCAAAGCAGGGTTCGTCTTTGCAACGACCAGGCCGTAGTCTTCGCCTGAAGGAATCTTTTTCACCATGGCGCAATCGTTGTAGGAACCGTTCAGCATGGCACCCACCACAGAAATGTTCGTGCAAGCCGCATCGGCCTTACCAGCGGTCAGGGCCGCGAAAATATCGTTCGAGCTGGTGTAAGAAATCACTTCCGCGTTGGGATAGTTCTCTTTCATGGACGACTCGCCTGTGGTGCCGCTTTGCACGGCAATCCTTACGCCGTCTGCATTCAGCGAATCGGCCGTGGTGAACTGACCATCCTTAAGCGTTGCCACACCCAGGTCATCGGTGTAGAAAGACGTGGTGAAGTCGATTTCCTTCGCGCGCTCGGGCGTAATAGAGAAACCACTCATGCCCAGGTCAATCTGCGTACCCGCCTCAACAGCAGCAATGATAGAGTCAAAGTTCATAGACTTGTACTCAACCTTCAAGCCAAGCTTATCGGCGACAGCATTCACCAAGTCAACCTCAAAGCCGACAATCTGATCGCCTTCAAGGTTCTCGAAAGGCGGGTAGTCCGGCGAGGTGCCTACCGTCAGCGTGCCCGCATTGACAAGCTTCGCTTCCGTTGCGGCGGCGCTTGCCGCCCCCGACGCACTTGCAGATGCGCTGCTCGAGCTTGCAGAGCTGGAGCAGCCTGCCAAAGCAACCACCATCAAAGCGGCCGCCGCGACAGCGATTAATTTCTTTTTCATTACCGTTCTCCTTGTTCCTTTTGCACTACGCGTTTCGCCGTCCGAGTTTCCGGCGACAACGCATGCGCATGATGCCTACGTTGCACGTTAACGGCTGAACTTTGAGCCTGAACCGTTGTGCGTTTTACAAGGCGAACTATACGACAAAAATGCACTGTTGTTAGATTTAATTAATAATTTCGTAACTTTATGCATTATTTTTAGCGATAAGTGGTATTTTTTGCATTTTTCACTGGTATTTTTTGATTTTTATAAACTGGATTGAGAAATAAACGACTCGAATTATCACTCGAGGCATTAACAGTGAGCGGAGAATCGCGCCGCCAAACGCGCTCAAAACGCACGCGAGAAATGCTGCGCAGGTCAGTTTGTCGAAAAAACGCGGCAAATGTGCAAAATATTCCTGTTCGGGGTAGGTCGATAGGGCTTTATCGGTGTCGCCTTGAAAAGCCAAAACATAGCCTAGCTTGTGAACTGGAGTTATATGAATCACCCATTATTAAGAGCGCGCGGCGATGAGCAGTTTGCGTCAAATCCGTGCTCTCACCTACCCCGAACAGGAATATTTTGCACATCGGAGCCGAAAAATCGACAAGCTGAGCCCGCGAGATCCATTTACCCCTAAGTTCCCACCACACCAACCAGTTACCGCTTGTCAGGCGATAAAAGCCGCCGCCTTTCACCATGCCCAAACGCCTAAAAACAAAGCAAAGAGGGATCAATAGGTTGTCTATCCTATAGACAACCTTGCGTATATACGCAAGCGCTCAGTGCATAGCAACGTAAGAAAGGAAAAACATGTCATCCTCCATTGAAGAACTAGCCGCGCTCAAGCAGCTCCTTGACCAGGGAGTTCTTACTCCAGAAGAGTTCTACGCCAAGAAAGCGCAAATCCTTGCAGCGCCGACACAAAACGGAACTACCGCTGTAGAGGAAGGCGGTACCGCTGGGTGGGCAATTCTTAGCTTCTTTTTCCCCATTGTTGGCCTCATTTTGTTCATTGTCTGGAAAGACTCGAAGCCTAAATCAGCAAGAGCTGCAGGAAAA
>CAKTYF010000150.1 GCA_934631995.1 uncultured Eggerthellaceae bacterium | reverse complement strand
GGCGGGCGTGGCTTTCACGGTCTTGAGCGCCGACGTTGACGAGTCGCTTGAGCCCGATGACCTGGCCCAACCCGACCAAGCGTGCCGCAAGTTGGCCGAGCGCAAAGCGCAAGCGGTGGTGCAGCAAGTTCTTTCCGACCCTAGTTATGTGGGTTCCTTCGTGGTGCTGGGCTCCGATACCATGGTGGTGTGCGATGGAGAAATCTTTGGCAAACCCGCAGATGAAGCCGACGCAACGCGCATGCTATCCCGTTTGGCGGGGCGCTCGCACGAAGTTATGACGTCGGTTTCCCTGTGGATGGTCATGGCGCCCGCCGATCAGGATTTATCGCTGGGCTTTCGTTCGTTTGTGGACACAAGCATTGTCACGTTCAAGGACCTGACCAGCGAAGACATTGCTGAGTATCTGGCAGAAGGCGAATCATTCGATAAGGCGGGTGCTTACGCTATCCAAGGCGCCGGAGCTCGCTTGGTCGAATGCGTTCACGGCAGCATGGACACGGTGATTGGCTTGCCGGTGGAGCGGCTGATGCGCGAATACGGTGACATTCTGCTTCCAACTACTCCGTAACGCCGCTGTTGCGCGTGCGAGCTGGTATCATGGAGGGTCGAAAAGGTGTTTCCAGCGCGCCTGCCTGACGCGCACCGACGCGAAACGCGAAAAATCGCAGGGAACCAAAAACGCACGGGGCTGAAAGGAGCCGAAAGGGGCACGCATGAACAATTCGCGACTCATCCTGAATAAATACCTGCCCCTCAAAGAAATCGGCTCGGGCGGCTTCGGCACGGTCTTTGTCTGCAAAGACATGCTGATGCAGCGCCTGGTGGCCATCAAGAAAATCGAACTCACCGAGCTTGACGCGCAGCGGGCGCGCTGGGTGCGCGATGACATGAATCGCGATGCCCAGGTAGATGCGCTGAATGCGTTCGAAACGGGCCACACTACCATTAATTTGCTCACGCCGGGCGAAGAAGACTCGCTGGCCGATTCGCTGGAGCGCCGCTACTTGGCGAACGTGCCCGGCCTGGACGAGGCGCGCATGGCGGCGGCGCTGTCCGACCCCTCCATTGTTGCCATCTACGATTGCCAGATTGCCGGGAACGTGGTGTACCTGGTCATGGAATATGTGGAGGGTGTCACGCTCACGCAAGTTTTGGCTGATCACAACGATGAAATCACGCTGGATATTGTGTCAGCCGTGTTCGAAAGCGTGTCGCGCGCGCTGGAGGTAGCACATGAAAACGGCGTGCTGCATTTCGACATAAAGCCTGATAACGTGCTTATCGATGCACAGGGAAACGTGAAGGTGACCGATTTTGGCCTGGCAACGCTGAGCGACGCGCAAGGCGAAGGAACTGCGGCGGCGGGCACTATTGGCTACATGCCGCTTGAGCAAATGCGTCAGGAGCCGCTTGACGCGCGTACCGATGAATGGGCGCTGGCGAGCATTGTCTATGAGATGCTGGTGGGCGAGAATCCGTTTTTGGCGCCTACGCTTGATCAGGCGCTGAACAGCATTGATGGTGCGGAGCTTACGTTGCCAAGCCGCTGTTGGGGTGACTTGCCCGATGAAGTTGACGACATTTTGTTCAAGGCGCTTGACCCGCAAAAAGAGGACCGCTACGAGTCGGTGGCAGAGTTCGCTGATGAGCTTATGCCGCTTTTAGGCGATGCCGACCTGGGACGATGTGAGCTTGCAGCGCTCGTGCAAGGCAAAGACCCTAATGAAGCGGCCGATGAGTTTACGGGCGGCTTCGATACCGACGATGCAGGTGCCAGCGAAGGCTTTGCTGCGGCATCGAACGCGGCGGGAGCATTCCTTGCTCGCTTGCGCGAAGGTTTCTCCGATTTCCAAAAGTCGCTTGCTGCGCGCGTTTTCGCAGCGGTTTGTTCGGGCTTTGTGGCGGCTTTGGGCGCTTGGAATATCTCGCAGGTTTCGGGGCTTACCAACCCGCTGTTCTGGGCTTTTGTTGCGGGATGCGCGGCGCTTGGCGCGGTTTTTCCCCCTGTGGGCGCGCTTGCGAGCCTGATTGTTTTGTCGGGCGCACTGCTGGCGTGCGGCGCGTACGTGCCTGGCATTTTGCTGCTTGCCGCAACCGGTGCGTGGTGGTGGTTTGTGGGGCGGCAGGGTCGTGCGGCTGCCAATGGGCTTCTGAGCTTCCCCTTGTGTTCTGCGGTGGGTTTGGCTCCCGTATCTGCTCTGTTCACGGGCTATGTGACCAGGATCCCCCAAGCGGTTGCCACGGCAGCGCTCGGCGGGCTTTTGTGTTTGACTTGTGCGGGATTCGGGTCAATGGACCTGACGAACTGGGACATTGTGCATAATTGGAATTTCGCGGGCGATGCCGCCCCAGCGGCAAGCGTTTCGGCGGAAGATGCCCTGGCAGCAGGCGCGGCAGCAGGTGAAGCGACTGCATCGGGCGGTGCGTTATCGGCGGATGCCGACGCGCGCACGGGTGCTTCCGCCGATGCTTCAGATATCAACGCAAACATGGTGGCACTTGTGACGAATGCGGGAACATGGGTTTTGCTGGCAAGCTGGGTTTTGGCGGCGCTGGTCATGAGCTTGTTCGCCCGCCCGCATAAGCGTTTCATGGCGGTGATTGGTGCCTTCGCCGGGTTTTCCCTGATCATGATAGGTATTTGGCTTGCCTATGCGTTTGATCCGGGTGCGGCAACCATGATTCCGCCCACATCACTTCTTGCAAGCGCGGTCATTTCCGGTGCGTTGATGATTTTCGCAACAGCGGCACTTCCGCTGCCTGAACGTCCAAATTTGCTGGAAAATCGCTAGATGGCTGGCTGTTGGCAACGCCTTCTCCGGTCTTCCCCCCTAGAAAAAGCTGGCTGTTGGCAGCGCCTCCCCTGGTCTTCTCCCCTAAAAAAGCGGCAAGTCTCCTTTAGTTTCGCGTGATTTAACGGCTTTGAAAACAGCCGCGCTACCAGAGATGATAAACTGCGCAGAAACATAATGCATACTTGCGTCTACGCTGCGCGGTTGCTGGTTCGGCGGGGCTTCAGGAATTTGTTTCCGCAAGCCGCCCGAGAACGCATGCAAGGGAAGCCTTCAGTTGCTCTCGCAATCGCTCCTGCGAACGCTGCGAAACGCAAAAAAGATATGGTAGGAGAGGAACGAAAATGTCGCTGCCTGCATCTGATTTGAACAAAAAGCCTGATTATCGCACCACTATGGAGCTTGGTGCGGTGTTGCCCAAAACCGCCGAAGTAAAAGACGACCATCTGTTTATCGGCGGCGTAGATATGGTGGAGCTGGCGAAGCAAGAGGGCACGGCGCTCTATGTGTTCGACGAAGCCGACTTGCGCGATCGCATGCAGCAATATGAGCGTGCCTTCCATTCGCGTTACGAGAATTCCGATATCGTGTTCGCCTCGAAGGCATTTTGCAACAAGGAAGTGCTGCGCAT
>CAKTYF010000149.1 GCA_934631995.1 uncultured Eggerthellaceae bacterium | reverse complement strand
ACTTGCACCGAGCTCAGCGATTCCAATTCCTCACGCAAACAGAAGAAGGACCCACCCATGACCACGTATTTTGCACCCGTTGAAACCGATGAACAAACACATGAATTAGCCACTATGGCAGGCGCCATCTGGAACGAATACTGGCCGGCAATCATCGGGCAAGAGCAAACAGACTACATGATCGAGCGCTTCCAGTCCTACGATGCCATCACGCGCGACATGGCGGAACACCATTACGAATACTGGTTTGTAGTGGCGGATAAAGGCGAAGCCACCGAGCGCATCGTGGGCTTTACGGGCGGACATAACGAACCCGAAACGAACCGCTTCTTCATCTCGAAAATCTACCTACTTGCACAAGAGCGCGGCAAGCATTTCGCCAGCGACGTTATTGCGTTCTACAACGACCTGTGCCTAAAGCGTGGACTTTCCGCAATGTATCTTACGGTAAATAAACGCAATGAACTGGGGGTTCGCGCCTATCAAGGCAAAGGGTTCGAAACTATTGACGCCGTGGAAACCGACATTGGCCACGGCTTTATCATGGACGACTTCATTATGGAGCGCCGCGCACAATAGCGTATGCAGACCGCGCGGCGGCACAGGGTTGAACCGAACTGCTGAGCCTGGATAAGTTGAACGAATCCCAAAAAAGAAGAAGCATTATCCGGGCGAAGTCGTGAGGTGAACGCCTTGCTCCGCGCGAGCAACTACCGTCACAACAGTGCAGCAAAGTCCAACGCGCAAACACAAAAAAGGCGCCCGACCAGCTGGCCAAGCGCCCCCATAATTCAATCCTTACACAAACCCATACAGCCCGCAAATAAGCGGCAAGCACACCGACGTTAGAACAACCAGGAACAACGTGGGAATAATGCCCGCCTTCGCGTATTGGCCCATGGTGTAATAGCCTGTGGAATACGTAAGCACTGGCACGCAGTCAAGCGGCAGAATGTAGCTCACCGACGCTTCCCATGCCACCACCATAAGCATGGCATACATAGGAATGCCGAAGTCCATAGCAATAGTTCCCAAGGGGAATGCCAGAATGCCTGCAACTGCCGGACCAACGGGCACCACATTGTGCATAATGGCGCCAATAAGCGATGAAACCAGCATCAAGATCAACGGCACCTTCATGAAGTCGGGCGTGATTGCCATGATGGTTTCTACAATCCAGTTGCCCGCACCCGTGGTAACCACAAAATGACCTGCGGAAATAACGCACATGATAAGCAAGATGATATCCCAGTTCATGCGCTTGAGAATGCTCTTGAAATCAAGCGGATTCCAGCCGGGAATGCTCAAAAGCACCATAGCCACAATGGCAATTTCAGCCGTGTTCAAAAACGTGAGCCACGAGCTTGCAATCCAGAAGATCAGCGCGGCAGCAATAACGCCCACCGTCTTCCACTCGCATGGCTGCATCTTGGGCAAGTCCGAAACTTCGCGCATGGTCTCGTCAACCGCATGCTGTGAAATAGGCTCAGGCTTGAACCACGCGCACAAGAAAAGCCAGCTGGCAATCAGAAGAACAATCGCAAACGGAGCGCCGATCATCATCCACTCAACGAAGCTCATCTCCACACCGAACAAGCTGGAAAACAAGCTTACCGTTAACACGTTGCAGCCGTTGCCCGCCATGCACGCCATGCCGCCGGCATACGATGCATACGGAATGGCAATCATCATGGCCGCGCCCAAACGCGACGTTCCACGATTTGTTCCATTGAGCTCAAGCAAGCGCTTACCCACGGAAATAAACACGCCGCAGGCAGCAACATCGCTCATGACCAGGGATAACAGAGCGCAAGCACACATGAAGCCCAAGATGACCTTGCGGCTATCGTTTCCCGCCCAGCGCAGCACCAATCCGCATACGCGCGTGGGAATCGTAGTGGCATCAAGGGCAACGGTGAACGCAAACGTTCCCATAAGGAAGAAAACAGTCGAACCAATGGAATTGGCATACGCGTCGTTGAACGTGCAGACGCCCATAATGGGCATCATCACCAGAATAAGCAGCGCGGTTGCTGCCAAAGGAAGTGCTTCGGTGACCCAGAGCAGAACGCCCGCCACCAGAATAGTCATGACCATGCGGCCTTCATAGGCCAAACCCGCCGTTTCGGGGGCAAGCGCTGCTGCCGCAATAAGCAACGCAGCAATAGCAAGAACAACCACGTTTCGCGGTCTGAACGAAACGGGCTTCATAAGCTCCGACATGTATCCTCCCCTTTTGGATAGTCTTGAGTGTCGTTTGGGGTACGCAGAATTCCTTTTTCTACGCCCTGAGAGCTATGACCAATTCGCAGCATTATGCCATATCGTCGGTCATTTTCAATGAGTGATTTTTGAAAATAAAGGCTTATCACGGGCAGATTTTGCGAGCCACTGCACAACCTGCAGCAATCTCTCATACCCCGAAAAAGCCCTTTACGGGAAGGGGGAAGGCAAAATGCCCTCCCCCTTGCATCGAGCAATTAACGCATTACCCCTGCGACGCTCTTAGAGCGCGCCCATCATCGGCGGAATGACCAGCAAGCATACCGAGAACACCACAAACGTAATGATCGTGGTAGGCAAGCCGCCCTTGAACATTTCGCCAAACTTGTAGTAGCCGCGCGAGTAAGAAACCAGCAACACCGAGTCCAACGGAACCAGGAAGCACAGTGCGCACCACAAAGCCAGCATCAAAGCCGTTGCGGTAAAGTTGCCGCCCACAGCTCCTACCAGGCCAAATACCGGGGCGCATACCAGCGCAGCCAGGCCAGGACCCGAAGGGAAGAAGTTGTGGATGATAGCCAGAGCCACGGAGATGATAAGGAACAGAACCAGGAAGCTCATGTCAGCCGTTACGGACAGCAAAATGTCAACAATCCAAGCAACAGCGCCGGAGACAGACATTGCCTTTACAATGCCGTTGATGGAAGCCATCATAAGCAGAATCTCCCAGGGGCTTTCCTCGCGGTATTCCTTCATGGTAATCATGGAAGTACCCGGCAGGAACAGGAAGCCCAAAGCCATCAAGGCAACAAACGTGGTGTTCAAGACAGGCAGCCAAGAGCTCAAGATCCACAGAACAATAGCAACCAGAATAACGCCAATGTTGAACTTCTCTTTGAACTCCATAGCAGGCATGGAGTCGACGTCTGCCAGGAACGTATCGATTGCCTCCTGAGAAAGCGGTTCAGGTTTGTAAACCTTGATCAAAGCAATCCAGGTCAGAACCAAAGAAATCACTACAGGAATAATGGTGTAGCCGAACCACTCGGCAAACGTGATGGTCATGCCAACGGTTGACTCCATCAGGCCCAGAACAACAACGTTGATGGGAGTACCGGAAGGAAGCAGGCAGCCACCGAACATAACAGCAAACGGGATTGCCATAGAAATGCAGCGGCCCAGGTTAGACTCACCCGGAACAGCGCCCTGCGCGTCAAGCAGCGTGATTGCAAAGGCCATCATG
>CAKTYF010000148.1 GCA_934631995.1 uncultured Eggerthellaceae bacterium | reverse complement strand
GTAGCGGTGACTGGATTCGAACCAGTGACGCCACGGGTATGAACCGTGTGCTCTAACCAACTGAGCTACACCGCCATTATCAAACTCGGATCAAACCGAAGTAATCAAATGGAGCCTGTGAGCGGATTTGAACCGCTGGCCTCATCCTTACCAAGGATGTGCTCTACCCCTGAGCCACACAGGCGAGAAATGGTGGGAGCGCTAGGATTCGAACCTAGGTAAGACTAGCTAACGGGTTTACAGCCCGTCCCCTTTAACCACTCGGGCACACTCCCAAATTCTTCGCTCAATTCATGTGCATTTATCAAGCTGCCACTTCCTTAGAAACTTTCTTTCCGCGGAAGCAGACGGTATATTACGCGAGTCTCGGCAACATGTCAACACCTTTCTACGTATCCGGGCGTATCTTTTTTTCTTGCCGCTGCGTATTCACACCGTGCACACATCATAGCAATAAAAAGCAGCATCACGTGGATCGAATGAAGAAAAAGACACTATCTCACGCAAACGGCAGAACGCTTCGTTATATGCACTATATATAGTTAGTTTACGCAAGATGTGTAATCTGCGTTCGCTTTCCCGGGCCCACGCCGCTGCTGTGTTATTATCCCTGGAGTATTGACCCCCAATTTCGTAAGGGTATTTATTATGCACCAATCATTTGCAAGCAAAAAAACTTTCGCGAAGGCCACGCTGAGTGCAACGCTCGCACTTCTTTTGGCTTTGGCGCTTCCCTTCTCTGCGTTTGCAACGCCGGGCGACGACAAGCAGGCCGAAGCCGAAGCCGCCTATGCGCAACTGACCGAGAAGCAGGAATTCTTGGACACGGCATCGAACAACTGGGTGGAAGCCGTTGCCGAACAAGAAGCCGCCGAAGCGGCCGTTCAGGAAGCCCAAGATCGCATTGATGCCGCAACGCAACGCATTGCTAAGCTTCAGGAGCTCATGGGCACGCGCGCACGCACGATGTATCGCTCCGGCAACTTGACCGTTATCGACCTGCTGTTCGGCGCTACATCCTTCGAGGAATTCGCGAACAACTGGGATTTTTTGGCCATTTTGAACCAAAACGATGCTGACATGATTTCCGAAACGAAAGACTTGAAAGCCGAAATCGAAGCGCAGAAGATCGTTTTGGTTGAGCAGCAAGAAATTGCTACGCAGAAGGCAAAGGAAGCCGAAGAGATCAAGAACGAAGCTGAATCCGTTGTTGCCGAGGTCCAGGCCATCTACGACAACCTGAGCGCCGAAGCCGCTGAACTGCTTGCCCAAGAGCAGGCGGCACGCGACGCTGCCGCGCTGGATGAATGGAACAACAACCAGAGCAATGATTCCGACGACGACAGCGGCAGCGGCAATGGCGGCGGCTCTTCCTCGGGCGGCACGAATAACAGCTACTCCGGACGCGCCGATGCGGGATCGACCGTGGGACGCGCATGGGCGCTGTACAACGAAGGCACGAACACGTACGTGTGGGGCGGCGTTGGCCCGACCGGCTTTGACTGCTCCGGCTTTGTGAGCTACTGCCTGACCGGCAACTACAGCCGCCTGGGCACCACGTACACGTTCCTGGGCTACACCGAAGTATCTGACCCGCAGCCGGGTGACATTGCCGTGAATAGCGGCCACTGCGGCATCTACATTGGCGGCGGCCAGATGATTCACGCTGCAAGCCCCGGCCAGGGTATCGTTGTTGGTCCGGTTCAGGGCGGCATGACGTTCCATCGCTGGTAATCGCCGATAGTTCCAAGCCCGCAAACGGAACAAAAAATATTTATGCACACGAAGGGGGGCGCTGCAAATGCAGCGCCCCCCTTCCCTTTCCCCGCCTTAGCAGAAACGATTTCACGTTCGGCATCGATAGACCGCGCAATCCATGGTAAGCGTCGCAGGTACGCATAGACCTTCCATAAACGCTTTATTTTATTCTGTAAATTGCAAAAGAAGAAGCAGGTGAGCGGCGCAAATCGGGAAGAATCGAGCCGAACTACGACGCCTCGAACAAGTTGCATGGGCTGCGGTCAAAGAGAAGCATTGGCCGGGCAGAAGGCGCGGGGCGGGAAGAATCGAGCCGAACTGCGACGCTTTGGATAAGTTGAGCGAGCTACAGCCAAGGAGAAGCATCGACCAGCAGAAGGCGCGGGGCGGGAAGAATCGAGCCGAACTGCGACGCTTTGGATAAGTTGAGCGAGCTACAGCTAAGAAGAAGCATTATCCAAGCGGAGTCGTGAGGCGAGTTCCTCCCGCCCCGCGCCTTCCCCATACGCACAGTACCGCGACTATCAGCCCGCGCCTTCCCCATACGCACAGTACCGCGACTATCAGCCCGCGCCTTCCCCATACGCAGCGGCGAGATCTTCCCAGCCCACGCCTGCGTTGCGTCCCTTCGCAAGCCCTACGAAAGTGGTTTCCAATCGGAGCCAAGCACCACCAGAACTTCGGTGTCGAACGTGTAGCCGTTGATGCCATTCACCACGCGCCCCGTACCCAGCGCTTGCACAACCGCTTCGCATGCTTCTTTATACGCAGGATCAAGGTAGATGACCAGCGTTTCCGTGTACACGTAGCTATCGGCATTACCTGTTTCGGCCACCGCAAAGCCTGCATCGGTCAGGATTTGCGCTAACGACGTGGCACCACCCGTCATGCCCGAGCCGTTGCGAACCGTAATCTCGAACGATTCCTTATCAACGGATGCCGCTTGACTCTGCTGCGTCAAAACGGAAGGATTGGAGCCTTCATCCACCTTTGCCATAAGATTCGCAACACTTGACGCCGTGGGATAGAAAAGCTTTGCGGTGTACCCATGAGCTGTGGAGCTTTGCTCGGAACCCTCGATTTGCGCAACATAGATCGCGCTGCCATTAGTGCCTTGCAGATCATCCAAAAAGTCCTGAAGTTCATGCGCCGACATGTCGGTGACCAGGTGCGATGCTAAATCGTCAAGCTTACCATCAAGAACGAAGCCACCATCATTCGCAAAGAAGCACGTGGCGAATGCCTGCGCGAATTCAAGCTGACACGCCATTTGCGTTTCAACGCCCTTCTTGTAATTAGCCGCCGCTAAATACACGGCAGCCGATGCGCCATCAAGCGTTTGCTCGCCCACGGAAAGATAGATGCTACCTGCTTGCGGATCGTCCACGATCTCTTTCACGGAAACGGACACGCCGCCCAGGTCATCGACGATTTTCACGAAACCTGCTTTATCGATGTGCAGATAATGGGAGATTTTCACGCCGGTAAGCGACGACACCGCGTTCACGGCGCTCGATGCGCCCGCAGAAGCCAAAACGGAAGACAACGACACCTGGGAGTCTCCCGTGGTCACCTTCAAGTTGCCCGGAATGGCCACCAGCGTGATTTGCTTGGTTGACTGGTCAAGGCGTGCAAGCAGCATGGCATCAATGTTGTTGTTGCCGTTCGTGTCGTTCAAATCGGCCGTGAGAAGCGTGTAGAACGGCTGGCCTTGCTCTTGGGCGGTCAGCGAAGCGGACAAACCATCATCGCTTCCTGCAGCAAGACGCGCATCAACCGAAGCAAAGAACGCGAAGTACGCGGC
>CAKTYF010000147.1 GCA_934631995.1 uncultured Eggerthellaceae bacterium | reverse complement strand
TAAACAAATAGATATAGAGGCATTTTATTGCTACATGAGCCAAGGACTGTCCTCAATCCAATTCGAAACCGACGAGCAAGGCAACGGCATCCAGCATATTTGCGGCGGCGCCTTCACGAACAACAAAAACCTGAGCACGCAAGAACAGATTGTCATCCCCCGTTCAATCAGATACCTTGAGAGCAACGTCTTCGGCGAATACGACGGCGCCGTTAACGTCCTCGTCAGAAATCCCGACGTTCGCTTCGGCGATAAATACACCGACAAGAACGCTGTTGAGAATCCTTTCAGCGGAGGCGGCACGGTATGGGCATATCGTTTCAAAAGCGACGGCGTAACTCCTTCGGATGCCATGAAACTTTCGCAGCAAGCTGGTACAGAAAACATCACATGGAATTGGATTGATACCGCTACTTTAAGCGGAACATTGCTCTTACCTGCAGGAATGACGGTTGACAACGTGCAAATCACTGTTGTGCAGGGCGATGACACTATGCAGATAACCCCCGGTTCCGACAAGACGTTCACCTGCGATCGCCTTATATCGAACACGGAAGCGCAAGTCACCATCAGCGCGGCTGGCTATTACGAAAAAACGTATTATCGCATTCCGCAAGATATGACGTCCAATATATGGGACATGGGAGCTATCGATATTTCCGCTTTCACACCTATTCCCGCCCAGCAAACATTCCCCCTTGACGTGCGCTACGACACTGGCAGAACCGATTCGAAGGGAAGCCCCGTTCTTGCAGACAATCTTGATTGGAGCAAGCTGTCGTTCAAACTGTTCCGCAACGGCACCGAAATTCCTTGCGGCACCTTGAATGACGACGAAACCATGACCGGCGACTGGGTTACGCAAAACGGTATGCTGGTGCTATCGGAAGCGCTGGCGCAAAGCGAAGGCGTCCCCGAAAACCTTACTCTGGAAATCACCCGCAGCGGCGCTAAAGGCCCCGCAAACGCCACCGCAACGTTCAACGCGGAAACGAATACGTTCGCCGCAACGTTCGAAAGCTGGGGCACCGTCCGCGTCACCACGCAAGGCGAGGCGGGCAGCGAAGACGCGTTTGCGGGACAGGCGCGCGTTATCGTGTTCGCAGGGACAAACGATGCCGCGCGCAAAGTGGTCGATGCCTGTACCATCCCCTTGCCCGCCCCAAGCGAGAGCGACGGCGCCGAAGAGGGCACAAACGACACCTGGCAGCTGGTAACCGACCAGCTTGAACCGGGAACGTACACCGTGGTGGCATTCGATGCCGAAGCACCCAAACCCACGGCGAGCAGCCTGCTTGACACGAAGAGCTGGAACTTCCCGTTTGCGAAAGCGCAAGCAACCGTGGAAAACAGCAAGCAAACCGCCGTTGAGCTCACCGTTCCCTCGTTCAGCGCGGCGGATCTCCTAACGGCGCTGGGCATAAAGTCCATAACACCGCGCGTGAAGAGCGACACGGTGTGCGTGGGCTGCGAGACCATCCTGTCCCTTGATTACGAGCTGACCAGCGCAAAAGGGGCAACGCTTGTTCTAGGAGGCCTTGATTCCGAGACAGAACGGAGCGTGAGCGTATCTGACGACGACCAATACCCCGACTGGAGCATAACATCGGACGGCTTGAGCATTGAGCTTCCCGCCAATAAAACAAGCGGCACGATTTCTGTAGCGTTCAGGCCAGACAAAGAGCAAGTTTACAACATTCCCATCACGTTCAAAACAAGCACCATGGCCGCGCAAGTGGGCAGCTTGTCGTTTGCCGCCTTGGGAGTGCAGCTGAAAATGGACACGAACTTTGTAAGCCAGGGTGGCAACAGCGCCACCGTGTACGCCCAGCCTGGTTCAACGCTTGAGCTTTACGCGAACGAGACGAAGTTGAACCTGCCAGAACAGCAAACGAATAACCTGGGGCGCGCCACGGTTCCCTTCAACCTTCCCTCTGAAGTAACGCAAAGCCTGTTGTACGGCGATTCCGTGCAAATCAAGGTAGTCGCTTCGTATTACGGAAACAGGTACGAATCCTTCGTGAGCTGCACGTATCGCCCCTCGGCGGAACTGTGGACATTCAAGGTCACGAACGACGGACAAACGCAAACGCTTGTAGAAGAGGGTCAGCGACAAGAATCGTATCTGACCATCCATTATCAGTTCCCGCGCAAGCGCAATGCTTACTGGACGTTTGACATAACGGTCAAAAACGCAGGTCAGGAAATCAACGCTAAAGAAAAGCTCATGCTCTTCGCAACGCTGGAAGATGGGCGAACCGAAACCGTAGTGCTTACCAAGCAGCCGCAAAGCGACGAGAATTACACGCGCTTCGTGGGCGAATACGTGGATGAAGCATACCTTGAGCTCTTGAAGAACCATAACAACAACAGCATGTTCAGCAACGTATTGCTTTTCGCAAGCGGGCTGTTCATTCCCAAAAGCTACAGCATGAGTGCCTATCAGCTGGCATTCACCGTTGACTTGAATGACGAGGATTACAAAAACCGCCTGGCCCAGCGCGCACAAGAAGAGGCTGCTAAAAATTACGCATGGCTTCAGGAGCTACTGTGGTCAAACGATGCCGTTGACAACATGATTAGCGACGACGCACAGCAGATTTGCTCCGACACGAAAGACGTGCTTGAAGGACTTGCCGACACGCTCAGGGCGGAAAAAGACAACGAGGAGCTCTCTGAAGAAGATCAAGCCGCGCTGGATGACGCCATTGCGGAAATCGAAGCGCTCATGCCCGATTTCAGCGACCCCGCGCGCATGTTCGAAGACATTGACATCGATGCCTGGATGCGCACCGTGGAAGCCGAACTGTTTGCGGGCACCTACCCCGAACCTGTGCCCTACACTGCCCCTTCGGTAGACGAAATCACAGATTGGTACGGCGATGACACACAAGCCGCAAAGAACGCGAAGGACTTCTTCGACGCCGTGGAGACAGCCGTAAGCGCAAACAATGCTGCAAGTCAAAGAGCAGCGCGCGCCACGAAAAACGCAGCTGAAAAGACAGGGAGCGTGCTTGATGTGGGGTCGCCTAGCGCCGCCGGGACGCCTTCTGCTCTGCTTGACAAGAACCTCGAAGAAAAAGGCGAACTGACCGTTAAGCAGAAGCCTAGCATTCCCGCAGGAGATGCAGAGCTTACCACAACCGACGGCAATTTCACCGTTGACCTGTACGTAAGCGACAAGCAAAAAGCCGACGGCAAGTACTACGGTTACACTGCCGTGGTAACCGAGCAGCCGCCCGCCGCAGCGCAAGATCAGGAACCGCGCATTACCTCATACACCCCCAACTTCCTGGATAAATGGCAATACTCGCTGGGCGCGATGAAGGATACCTACGAATGGGCACGCTTCACCGCAGCAGGAATGATCCTGGACTCGTTGGCAGAAAGCGAAGAAGCTGTTGTATCCACATCCCTTTCCGCAACAACGCAAACCGCCGCAGGCACCGTAGCTTCGAACGTGGCGAGTGCCTCCAAAAAAGTAAGCTTGGCAAAGGACCCCTTGAAGTTCAAAGCGAACTTGAAGAAAACAACCGATGCCGCCCAAGCAGTCGCATCAAGCCAAGAGCAAGCAGTAAAAACAAGCGCTAAGAGCAACTGGGTCTCGAAAAACCTCAATGACCTTGCCACCTGGATGCCCATTCTAGGT
>CAKTYF010000146.1 GCA_934631995.1 uncultured Eggerthellaceae bacterium | reverse complement strand
ACTATGGAACTTGGCGCGGTGCTGCCCAAAACCGCCGAAGTAAAAGACGACCATCTGTTCATTGGCGGCGTAGATATGGTGGAGCTGGCGAAGCAAGAGGGCACGGCGCTCTACGTGTTCGACGAAGCCGACCTGCGTGATCGCATGCAGCAATACGAGCGCGCCTTCCATTCGCGTTACGAGAATTCCGATATCGTGTTCGCCTCGAAGGCGTTTTGCAATAAGGAAGTGCTGCGCATTGTGAACCAGAAGGGTCTGTGCCTGGATGTTTCCGGCGGCGGCGAGTTGGCGTGCGCTCAGGCGGTGGGCTTCCCCATGGAAAACGTGGTCATGCACGGCAACAACAAAACGCCGCGCGAGCTGGAAGAAGCCATTTCCGCGGGTGTTGGGCGCATTGTGCTGGACAGCCGCATTGAGCTTTCACGCGTGAACGAGATTGCGGCGCGCCTGGGTAAGGTACAAGACGTGCTCATGCGCATAACGCCTGGTGTAGAGGCTGACACGCACGAGTACATCCGCACGGGTTGTGAGGACTCCAAGTTCGGCTTCACTATGAAAAACGACTTCGCGTTCAACTGCGTGGGCGATGTTCTGGCTGCGGAAAACGTGCGCCTGCTGGGCTTCCATTGCCACATCGGCTCTCAGATCTTCGCGCTTACGTCGTTTCGCGAAGCGGTGCAGGTCATGACGGAGTTCGTGCTGCGCGTGAAGGAGAAGTACGGCTTTGTAACGAAGGAGCTGGACATGGGCGGCGGCCTGGGCATTGCTTACACGGCCGATGATCGCCCGTCGAGCATTGATGAATTCGCTGAGTGCACCGTAAGCGCTGTGCGTGATTTCTGCGCGCACTACCAGCTGGAAGAGCCGCGCATTATGGTGGAGCCGGGTCGCAGCTTGGTGGCAAACGCTGGCGTGACGCTCTACACCGTGGGCATTTTGAAAACGCTGCCGGGCATTCGCAAGTACATTGCGGTGGATGGCGGTATGTCCGACAACATTCGCACGGCGCTCTACCATGCGCAATACGAGCCGACTATTGCCAACAAGGCTGGTCAGATGCGTACCGAGATCGTCACGTTATGCGGCAAGCATTGCGAAAGCGGCGATGCGGTGGTTGTTGACATGCCGTTGCAGCAGGCGGAGCTCGGCGACATCGTGTGCGTTTTCGCCACGGGCGCGTATTGCTACACCATGGCCAGCACGTATAACGGTCAACCGCGCCCTGCCATCGTTTTCGTGAAAGATGGCGTTGCCCGCACGGTTACGCGCCGCGAGACGTACGCTGACTTGCTGGCGCGCGACCTGTAGGGGCGTGCGGCGCGCCGCGGGCGACAAGCGAGCGGTGGCCGCCTGCGCAATGCGCCTCTCGAGCGGCAACGGCAGGCGAGTGGCGAGCCTCGGCGTCCGTGTAATGCGCCCCGCAAAGGGCGTTTCGCCTTGTAATTCCGCTCAAAACAGTCGTAACTTTTGTGTCGAGCCGCGTTGCATGCGCCGTTAGCTTTATAATGAGCTCCCAATGATTTCAACGAGGCGGGCTTTGCTTTTGCATTTCGCAGAAGCGTTGCACCAAGAGCAAGCCCCTTCGTGTTTACCAGAAAGGTACTCTTCCCATGGCAATTAAAATCGGTTTGGTGGGCACGGGCACGGTTGGCGGCGGCTGCTTGGACATTCTGGCGAACCACCACGATGACTTCAAGCGTTTTTATGGCCTTGACCTGCAGATTGTGCGCGTTTGCTCGCGTGAGGCGGAAGTCGCAGAAGCTCACGGGCTGGGACATTTGTTTACCACCGATTTCCACGATGTGGTAAACGACCCCGAAGTTGATGTGGTCATCGAGCTCATTGGCGGCACCACGGCGGCGCGCGAGCTGGTTACCACGGCGCTGCGCAACAAGAAGCACGTTGTTACGGCAAACAAGGCGCTCATGGCCACGTATGGCGAAGAAGTCATGTCGCTGGCAGAGCAAAATAACGTGGAAATCGCGTTTGAAGCCAGCGTGGGCGGCGGTATTCCCATCATTGATCCGCTGAAGCATTCGCTCACGGCGAACGGCATTAGCTCTGTCATGGGCATTGTGAACGGCACCACGAACTACATGCTTACGCGCATGTCGCAAGAAGGATTGGCTTACGACGATGTATTGGCCCAGGCCCAGGCGCTGGGCTATGCCGAAGCCGACCCCACGGCCGACGTTGACGGTTTGGATGCGGCTGCGAAAATCGCCATTCTGGCGTCCATCGCTTTCCATTCGCGCGTGACCATCAACGACGTGCATGCGGAAGGTATTCGCAACATCAAGCCCATGGACTTGGAAGCTGCGTCTGAAATGGGCTATGTGGTCAAGCTTCTGGCAATTGCGAACCGCACGGACGATGGCATTAGCGTGCGTGTGCATCCTACCATGCTGCCCACCAGCCACCAGCTTTCCAGTGTCAATGGTGTGTTCAACGCGATTTATGTTACGGGCGATGCCGTGGGTGAGGCCATGTTCTTTGGCGAAGGCGCTGGCGCGGGTGCTGCCGCAAGTGCGGTAATGGGCGACGTTATTGAGGTCGCGCGCCACATTAAGCTGGGTTGCGGCCCCCTTGTTGGTTGCACCTGCGTTGACAAGCTGCCCATTGTTCCCATTGAAGATCTGTGCTGCCGCTATTACATTCGCTTCACGGTTGCCGATCGACCGGGTGTTATGGCTGCTATGGCGGGCGTTTTCGCGAAGCACGGCGTAAGCCTGTACAGCGTTTCCCAGCGCGGTTCCGATGCTTCTGCCGAGCTGGGCAAAGTGTCGCTTTCGTTCGTGACGCACACCGCTGCCGAGAAGTCCCTGCGCGCCGCTTTGGCCGAAATTGCCAAGCTGGACGACGTTCAGCTGAACGAGCCTTCGGTCATCAGGGTTGTCAAATAGGGAAGGCCTGCGCCATTATGCCTGATAATACGTCTGTTGTTGCGCCCAAGGGCTTGGGTGTTATTTTCGACTGCGATGGTACGCTCATGGATACCGTGGGCGGCTGGCGCGCCGTTGAGCGCGAGTTCGCGCGCATGTGCGGCCACGAGCTTACGCTTGATGAGCTGAAGCTTTTGGGCACGTTCACGCTGCACGAGACGGGCGTCTTCTACCACGAGAACTATGGGTTGGGCAAAAGCCCCGATCATGTGGTTGAAATGGCAGATGAGATCCTTGTTGATTTTTACCGCACGCAAGCTGAGCTGCGCCCCGGTGTGGGGGATTTTCTGGAAGGCTTGGCGCGTGCGGACGTTCCCATGACGGTTGCGTCATCCAGTCCGCAGCGCTACTTGCAGAGCGGTTTGCGTCATGCGGGCATCATCGATTACTTCAAGGGTGTTTTTTCCACCGATGATGTGGGCGCCCCGAAACGCGAGCCGGTTATCTATCAGCACGCTGCGCGCCATATGGGAACGGATATTGCTTCTACCTGGGGTTTCGAGGATTCCATTTATGCCGTGCGCACGCTGGTGAACGCTGGTTTCAAATGCGCCGGCTGTTACGACCGCGATGATTCCGGCACCATGGAGCAGCTTTCTTCTGAAGCCACGCTCGTCATCCCCACGTTTGCCGGCTACACCGCGCAGGAGTTCCTTGCAATTGCTGCACAGTAGTCCGCTCTGTCACGCTGCGCCAACCTTGTTGTTTGTGCGCTAGCTGTTGCGGGCTGCGCTTCTTCTCGGCTGCGTCTTTCGCGTTTCTCCACGGTCTATCTGCTTTTTTCGTTGTCTTGTTCC
>CAKTYF010000145.1 GCA_934631995.1 uncultured Eggerthellaceae bacterium | reverse complement strand
GATGCTCCGTTTGCTCGGGCGGGCTAAAGCCCGCCGCTCCCAAACGGAGTTGTTACACCAACAATCGGCACGCTACCTCAAAGCAACTTGAAGCATTGCAGCAAACCCCGTTTTTCAACATTTCCCCAGGTCGCAATCATCTGCTCCTTCTTCAAGTTGCCTTTATGCACCCGTAAAATTCCAAAAGCTTCGGAAACTTGTCAATTTGTAGCAAGTGCTCTGCATGGCGCAGATCCAACGAAGAGGAAAGCAAGCGAAACATCCAACAAAGTTGCTACACACTACCGCGAAAGACTCTAAAACGTCTTTTGCCCCTCAAACCAAGGAAGTCCTAGCTCTTTTCTAAGCGCCGCTACCCGCTCATCGTAATCTTTCGGCACAGGACGTCTTCTTTTTCCCAGCGCGCACCGAATAGCATCGGCAGCTAAAGCAAAATCGGAAGGGCTATCCAGCTGAATGCTTGTTATGCAAAGCGGAGTATATCCCATGCTGATGAGCGTGTTGCGTTTTTCTGAGTCGCGATAAATACCGTATCTATGCGCGTGCGCTGCATCACTATCATATTCAACAGCAACTTTTTCCCGAGGCCACAACAAATCGGCAACAAAGAATTGCCGTTTACCAGGCAGTTTGTACTTTTTTGGGATGTCGATTCGCCTATTCAAAGAAACGCCAGAAAGTCCCATGCCGCCGTATCTTAAGGGGAGAGACAAAGCGCCCAGCACTGCCGTTTCGCGAGGCGAAGCGCTGTTATCAACAAGATATTGCGCGACTTTTCGCGCCGCCACCACTCCATAGATATCGTTATGGGCCTCGACAAAAGTACGCAACTGATAAGCAGACAGCATGCGCTCGCGCTCAACAATACCGAATTCGCTTTCCTCGCTGAGAGCGAAAGAGCCGCAAAGAGAGCATCCGTACCGAAAAGCACGGCCAAAGCTGGAACTCCGCGAAATCTGAATAAAACTGAGCTGGGGGCTTGCAACGAAAATTCTCTGTGAGAGCTGAATAAACGCTCCCCGAGGAAACGACCCCACATGAGTATGGAAAACAATCCCCTGCTCACCCTTCGCCATGGAACCGGGCGAATCCATGAGCACATGAAGGGGAACTTGTTCGAAAGGGGTGCCCTGTACCATTTCTCGAACTTCTCGAGATGAAGAAACGGGATTCGTAAGCGATGAGCAACGTGGCTGCGCGCGCAAAGTTTGGGAGCCGCTTGCCGCGTGCTCCCAATACCATTGTGCCGTTTCATATCCCAGGTATAAACACTTCATGGGGAAAGCATACTCGCTTTTCAAGACATGAAGTGTTGATCAACACCCCCGCACGACGAAAAAATTTTCCGAAACAGCCAGGCCGCCGCGTACGCCGAGCCAACATTACTGCGGGCGGACGCAATGATGCAGCTCTTGCGATGCGGCACGCGCCTTCTTCTGCCCTTCGATAACCTGATCAAGCTGGCGACCGTAATACGAAAGACCGCTCTCGATAAGCCGATAATAACCAAGTTCCGCCTCGTTATAGAGTCGAAGCGCCTTATCAGGATCGGGCTGCAAGAAGCCATCGATGCCGGTCATCAGATAATCGGCCAAGTGATGCGCCGCACGTGCCGCAAGGGGCGACTCGCCTGCCGCATGATACGCCCGAGAATACATGTTCCACGCAGTTCGCCGACTCTTCGGGACGCCCTTGCCACTTGCGTATAAGTCGCCCAACTTCCAATAACCCTCGGGGTTGTCGGTCAGCAGAGCCGCACGCGCGAAGCATTCGTACGCGCGCAAGTAATCAGGTGCCATTCCGCGCCCGTAGTAATAGAGATAGCCCAAATTGACCGAACTCTGGTCATCGCCGCGATCGGCACCCAGCTCATACAGCTCGCGCGCCGTTTCGTAATCCTCTTCGGTTCCTGCATTGTCGGTATCGTGATACATGTTCGCAAGATTGCAACACGACCCCGCATCGCCACAAGCAACCGCATGTTCGTAAGCGCGCTTGAGCAAACGGCGGAAGGTATCGTTGCTGCTTGCTTGCGCAACAACCTCCAAGTGGTTGTTGATTATGTCCAGCATCCACTCAAAATCATCGGTTGCCGCCGCACCGCAAATGGCGGAGATAACATAGAACGGCTCTTCATCAAGAGCGTTATGTAACGGAGAGTCTGCATACTCCGCATTGCTCAGCTCCATCCAATCGGAATATTCCTTATCGGTAAGTTTCTTGCATTCCATAGCGTACCCCTTTCCTGTTTACGGCTTAGTTCTTTGCGTCCCAACGCATACGTAAAACACCATTTCATAGCAGGATACTCCCTTGCAAAGCAATTGCATGGGCAAAACAACGGACACGCTGAAATTTGGCCGCAAACCTGGAACCGAACCGGGGTCAGAACCAGAGCAAACCCAGCGGCAAGGCTACATCAGGCCGCCGCCGCACCGCAGGCAAACCAACGCCAACCCGACGCCGGCCATCAGCCCGCAAACCTTTATACCCTACTGCAACAAGCGCCGCAAAAAATGTTTCAACCTGGTAAAAACTACCGCAAAAGCCCTGAATATCAGGAAATCACCCAGCGATATGTGTTGACATCTCCCAGCAAAAGACTAGAGTTTGACGCCGAAAAACGCTACGACACAAAATGTAAGGAGATGTTGAACAAATGAATAGCGTTGTGGTCGTCTTGGTGTGCGCCGCTGTCCTGCTTGTAGGATATGTCGCATACGGACGTTGGGTCGCGAACAAATGGGGAATTGACAAAGAAGCCCTGACCCCAGCAGTTCGCATGGAAAACGGAAAGGATTTCTCGCCTTCTTCGTGTTTCTCGGTGTTCGCGCACCAATTCTCGTCGATCTGCGGTGCAGGCCCTGTAACGGGCACCATCGTGGCAATGATGTTCGGTTGGCTTCCTGTTGTGCTGTGGGTTCTTGTTGGCGGCATTTTCTTTGGCGCGGTGCATGACTTCGGCGCACTGTATGCCTCGATCAAGAACAACGGAAAATCCCTTGGACAGCTCATTGAGAAGTACATTGGCAAAACGGGCCGCCGCCTGTTCTTGCTGTTCTGCTGGCTGTTTTGCATCATTGTTATCGCAGCGTTCACCTCTATGGTTGCCGGAACGTTCACGGCAGTGATGACCGACGGCACACTTGATACCGCAAAATCGTACGCAGGCGGTGCGGCAGGCAGCATCTCTATCGTGCTGACCGTGGCTGCCGTGCTGTTCGGATGGGCCAATCGCAAGTTCGGTCTTACCGGCGTAAAGCAGTACCTGCTTGCGTTCGTGCTGATTGCCATCTCGTTCGCAATCGGCTGTGCTGTGCCTATCTATCTTGATCAGAATGCCTGGTTCGCCATCATCATGGTGTACCTGTTCTTGGCAAGCACGCTTCCTATCCAGGCGCTCAAGCAGCCGCGCGACTTCTTGACCGTTATCTTGATGTTCATCATGATCGCGTGCGCTTTTGTTGGCATCTTCGTTTTGGGCGCCAACGGCCAAGCAACCATAACCGCACCGATGCTTGTTGACTCCGCAACCATGGACGCGCTGGCTGCAAAGGGAAATTATCTGTTCCCCGTGCTGTTCGTGTCCGTTGCATGTGGCGCACTTTCTGGCTTCCATAGCTTGGTTTCCTCGAACACGTCTTCCAAGCAACTTTCCAGCGAGTCGCATGCACGTCCTGTTGGCTACGGCGCCATGATTCTGGAATCATTCGTTGCTATTCTTGCCATTGTGTTCGCAGGCGTTATGTACAGCGACATGAACACGGCAGGCACCGGCGCGCTGAACAACGGCGCGGCATCAA
>CAKTYF010000144.1 GCA_934631995.1 uncultured Eggerthellaceae bacterium | reverse complement strand
GTGTCCAGCGCCTCTTCCCAGCTAATCTGCACGAAATAGCCTTTGCCGGCACCTTTTTCGCCCACGCGCTTCATGGGATGAAGAAGGCGCGTCTCGGCATAGAGCTCTTTTTTCCAGGAGTGGCCCATGGCGCACGGGCGCGCCTGCACCTGACCCTTCCAGATGTTCTCCCAACCGCAATCCTCGCGGCTGCTGTTCTTGTTGACGGAATCGTCGGGCTCGATTGCAATGATTTTGCCGTCTTTCACGTGGCAACGCAAAACGCACGCGGAGTCCCAGCAACCATTTGCGGGGCACGACGTGTAGAAGATGCGATCGCTATCGTGACGCTTGCGGCTTTCTTCAATCAGCTCCTGCTTGTCCATCAGTTCACCTCTCTCTCCGATTGCCTGGCGCGGCGCGAATGCGCAAGTTCGCACGTTGCCAAGATTTAGTTTGCCATCCACGGCGATGATCCTCGTCCCTAGAGAGGCACCGTGGTTTGTCGCATACAAGGTACGCCGTCAATTTCGGGGTGAAAACGGCCTGGAGGCGTTTGGGTGTTGCGATTGCCTTCCGCCGCGGAAACGATTTTTTGCATGAAAAGTTAACTTTGCAGCGGCGGTAAAGGTTGTTTTACAGCAAATGTGGGATTTGGTAAAAATTGCGGCATCTCCAGTGCAGGTGCTGTTTGCCGCCAATCTGATGCCGTCTGTATACGATATACAGCCGTTTGCCGAAAGTGGCTGCTCTAGCCTGTCTTGAGAGAGCCGCTTCGAAAGACAAAAAATTGCAAGCGGGAACAAAAGAGGATGCGCCGCGAAGAGAGGGGGAGGAGGGAAAGCGGCGCATCCTAGAAGGAAGAATATGTAGGTGTTCGAAGAGTGCTCGCTTCGCGCGGACGGGCTGCACATTTCCGCCCGAGCGAAGCGAACCGAGACATTCCGCAGAAGGGGGGTTGCGGCGCTCGTTCTTGCTGGATAAAACAATAGTCGCATTGAGAGCGCTGGAAAAGCCCCCTCATGAAAACGGCTGTCAGAATTAGCTTATGCAGCTGATAAGTTTTTCTACCTGAATGAAACGTTATCCCCCAGCGCAAGAAAAAGCTGCACCCCAAAGGAATGCAGCAAAAATGGAATGATGCATTGCGTCGCAGGATAACGAGCAATCAGGAAATTCGCTTTTTATCAGCGGAAGTAGCCCACGGGAAGGTTTTCCCGTATGAAATCTTTGAACTCCAACGCCAAGGGAGAAATCACATGGTCGGTATGCCACGAGATATCAACGGGATACAGCATAGGGTCGGTATCGACCTCGAACCACAACAGCCCGGCATCGTGCTTGTAGCGCTCCATAATGCATTCGGGAACCGTCCCCCAGCCAAGACCTGCGCGCACACCATTGATCATTGCCTCATGCGTATCGAAGCGCGCAACCATGTTGTGATCGGTCAGCGAAATGCCGTAACGCTCACGGAAATGCCTGTTGCCCACCATGTGGCGGCCCGAGTTCCATTCGTAGATGATCATGGGCCACTGCAAAAGCTTGCTCACGGGAACAGGCTGCGGCGTGCAGTCATAGGGTGCTTTCATGGGTGCAACAAAGCAAAGTTTTTTGTACCCCAAGGTTTCACGCGATATTTCGTCCTCGATGGGCTGATTCTCCAATAGGGCAAAATCGAGCTTTCCGCTTTTCAATTTCGAAATAAGCTCGGGCTCGTAGCCCGCATCCAAGTGAACCATCGCTTCAGGGTGAATATCGTGGAACTTCTTCACCAAACGGGGCAAAAGCTCAACGCCGTCGTTCAAGCTCATGCCAACTTCGATAGTCGAATCAAAATGCTCGTCCACCGCGGCAAGCTCTGCCGCCATAGCGTTTTCAAATTTTTGGATCTTCTTCGCAAACTTTATAACAATAGCGCCTGCCGTAGTGGGAGAAACACCCGATGACGTGCGATTGAACAATTGCGTTCCATATCGCTGCTCAACATTAGTCAAGCGCTGCGAAAGCCCTGGGCGCGACATATACAAGCGCTCTGCCGCTTGCGAAAGGCTGCGCGTTTCGGCTACGGTCAAAATCACTTCGATATCGTCAAGTTGCATGGCGTCTCCCCTTTTTCATTTTTAGATTCACCCCATAGCATTGTACCCTGTATTAGAGATAGATGGACGCTACTAAGTACCCCCCCCCCCGACAAAAATTTGGGAAAAACTCTCAAAATCATCGATTCCTGGCCATAAAAGGATACTTTAAGGAAAACCCGACTTCTCCCCTTGCCTAAAAACTCACGACCCGGAGAAACACAAATGGCGCACCCGAAACATTCCGATCCGAGCGCGCCATCTGACTAAAAATCAAAAGAACATGAGAGTTTATGCCGAGCTTTTCTTCCGTACCCCAGCGGAGTCTCGCTATCGCTTTTCTTCTAGGAGGCGGAAACGACCTTGACGCTGGAGCCGGACGGTGCGCCGCCCAAAGCATCCGCATGCTCAACCGCGTCCGGCGCGCCCGCAGGTGCAGCCCCCGGGAACGCAGCGAAATCGGCAGGCAGCTGGTCAACGGGCTCCCCTGCTTCAACGGCTTCGTCGCGCCACCTGCGAACCTTGCGCACCTCATGCACCATAAAGAACACGGTCACGCAAATGCTCGCGAAATCCGCCGTGGGCAAGCACGCCATGATGCTCTCCAGGCCCGTGAAGCCAAGCAGGTGCATATACACCGGCGGCAGGAATAAGTACATGGGAATCAGGAACAGAATCTGGCGCGTCATCTCCAAAACGGCACTCTTGATAGGCTGACCGCTGCTCTGGAAGTAGCTGGAGCCCATAATCTGGAAGCCCACGGGGCCCAGGAAAATGCACATAACGCCCAGCGCCTGAACCGCAATGTCGAAGCCTTCGTTCTTCACGCCGAAAATGCTCACAATAGGACCCGGGATAAGGAACGCGCACGCCGTGAAGATGAAGCCGACAATCATGCAAGCGATAATAGACCACTTCAGCGTTGCAAGAACGCGATTCCACAGCTTCGCGCCGAAATTGAAGCCGATGATGGGCTGCGCGGCAATCATGATGCCCAGCATGGGCGTGAACGCAAACGACGTGGCTTTCATGGCAATGCCCAACGCCGCCAGTGCGGTATCAACCGACACGCCATCCACCAGGGCATATTCGGCAACAACCATGTTAAAGACCAAGCTCACGCACATCGAACCCACTTGCGTGATAAACGATGCAATACCCATAACCAGAATGCGGCCGATCAGGCGAATCTCCGGCGCCAGGTTCTTAAGACGCAAACGGAACGCCGCCGTCTTCACGAAAATGAAGTATGCCATGGTCGGAACCATGCCGCACGCCTGGCCCAACACCGTTGCCCAAGCACTGCCAACAACGCCCCAACCCCACACCATAACAAACAGGTAGTTCAAAACAATGCAGGCCAGCGTGCCCACGCCTTGCGTAATCATTGCAAGGTTCGGACGACCCGCCGTGCGCAGGAAGTTGCCCACGCCCATGCCCAGCGCTTGGAACACAAAGCCGCAGCAAATAATTTGGAGGAAGGCCTGCGTTGATTCGCGCAGGTCAGCAGGGGTCGATATAACGCCCAAAATGAAATCGATGCCGAAAACGGAAGCGACCGCAACAAGAACGGCAATCGCCAACAGCAGGAAAACGGTGTTACCCAACGTCTTCTCTACGCGATCCATCTTGCCTTCGCCCATTTGGATTGCCGCCAACGCATTACCGCCTTGACCAGCCAAAAGAGCCAGACCCAGAAGCAGCGTCATAACGGGGAACGCCAGCGTTGCCACCGCAGCGCCCGCATCGCCCACCGAGTGCTGCAAAAATGCAGTGTCAATAATGTTGTACAGCGT
>CAKTYF010000143.1 GCA_934631995.1 uncultured Eggerthellaceae bacterium | reverse complement strand
CTCACTAATGTCTTGGCTGGCAGCGTGAGCGCCGATTTCGAATGCATGCCAGCAATAGAAATCGCCGGCATCTGCGTTACAACAACTGCCGTAATGCTTATCATTGTCGCCTTCGTTCAGCCATTTCTGATCAAATTTGGCAATGTGGCGGGCGTGCGATATGCCATGATTGCGTTTTTCGTTTGCGCTTTCGCGGTCTTCGGCTGCATCAACTACCTGGTGCCATCTGACTTCTTAGCAGTTGCTGGCCAGTGGATGGACGAAAACATTGGGCTTTTCGTTATCATATGCGCCGCCGTGGCGCTTACCGCCTACGCAATAAGCGGCGTCGTAAGCTTACGCATCTACCAGCGCAAAGACCTGTAACAGGACCTGTAGTGGCTCGTGTCCTACCAGTCTTTGAGGCCTGCGAAGTCGTCAAACGCCTCGTATTCATCGAAGTTCTCGCCTGCGGGGAACACCATTTCTTCCAGCTCGATAGGAATCCCCCGGTCGATTTCCTCGATGTGAGCCGCCATAGCGCGTGCAGCGTTTTGCACCGAAGCATCGTAGCCCGTTAACGCCGCAAACGGTGCGAACTGTGCCGCCCTATCGCGCAGCGGCATGGCGGGGCGCAACGATTTCGGACGCGACAGATTGATGATGTCGTCGTATTTACCAGGCATTTCGCCGCAAGCGAGTGCGGCACGGGCGGGTGCGGTGCTGGCGGTCGCCACAGCGGATTGCGTGTCCGCAGAAACGGCGAATCGCCCAACGCCCTCTTCCACAAGCGTCCACCGCAATCCGAACGCGCTCATGCTTGTTGGGTCGGGGGCTTCTCGATAAGCAGAGGAATCACGCTCTGCATTTGTCGCGTCCGAAAGCATTTTTCCAAGCGAGCTCATGCGTTGTGGCCTCCAATCTGGTTGTTTCGCTGGCGCGCTGTGGCGCCTTCTTGCAAACTCACCGCACGAAACACGGCGTTCTTGCCAAATTTGTTGCGCACATCCAACACGGCATCGTGCAAGAAACGCTCTTTCTCAAGCAGCGCAGCTTCCGAAGGAGAAGGGTTCGTAGGGCGCGCGCCCGCAACGCCTGCCTCGCATTCCGCTCCGACGGGCGCGCCAGGCGTCCCGCCTGCCGCGTCGCGATGCGTTCCCGCGGTGCCCGCAGTTGCAGTTACAGCGCCTGCACCGGCAGATGACGCTCCCGCTTCCTCTTCCCAGTCGAAAAGCGACATCTGACCATGGCTTTTCTCCTGCTCAGCAACCTCTTTTGGCACCACGCGCTCCGCGCTCAAGTTTATGCGGCGCACCAACAGCCTCGGATTCACCGTACGATCGTAGAGCCCCAAAATCGCTTTCGTGATGGCGCGAGACGATGCCGTGTATTCCTCTAAATTCACCGTTCCATGAGCATGCTGGGGCACTTCCCGACCGTATCGATCGGAAGTGACGGGGCCCGCATACGCCGCAGCAAGCGCCCCGTCTTCCAAGCACGAACGATCGTAGCCAACCGTCAGCGTGAGCTTATCGGTTACCAACCCCTCTGCCAACAGGTCAAACGCAAGCGCATCGGCCATTTCCCGCACCACCAAGCGCGCAGCCTTCGCACTGTAAGCATGTTGAAGCACTTGCCCCGACGCCTTGCAATTAACCGCCGGCTTGTATTCTTTGATTTCGCGCATGGTCACTGGTTCGTGACCCCACGCGTGATCGATCAAAAGCTCAGCATTTTTCCCAAACAGCTTGAACAGCAAATCTTCGTTGAGCTTATCGCCGCGCCCTCCCAGCGAGCAACGCGCAACATCGCCCATGGTGAACATGCCGTTTGCTTCAAGCTTGCGCGCGTATCCCCTGCCCACGCGCCAAATATCCGTGAGCGGACGATGCGGCCAAATGCGTTCTTTATACGCCTGCTCGTCAAGCATCGCAATGCGAACACCGTTCTCATCAGGCTCTTCGTGCTTAGCCAGAACATCAAGCGCAACTTTCGAAAGAAACAGATTCGTACCGATTCCCGCCGTTGCGGTGATGCCCGTTGCCTGAAAAACGTCGGAGACCACCGTAGAAGCAAGCGTTTTGATATCCATCTTGTGGACGTTTGCGTATTTCGATGCATCAATGAACACTTCGTCGATGGAATACACGTGGATGTCCTCGGGCGAAAAATACTTCAGATACACTTGGTATATTTTCGTTGAGACTTCGATGTATTTCGCCATGCGTGGGCGCGCGATAAAAAAGTCCAACTCAACTTCGGGGTTTTGCCGCACCACCGCGTCATCGAACGAAGATGACGTGAAAAGCGATTGCTCGAACGGGCGATATTTCTCAAGATCGCGCCCCGTGCAGTCGTCCTTGAGGAGATGAGGGCTCCGAAAGCTTTGATTGCCGGATCCTTCGGAATCGAAGCTGTCTTTACGAGCGCAAGATGCCACGTTGTTCTTCCCATCGGAAGCTGCAATGCATGCGTTCGTATGCGATGCTGATCGCGCGATAGCCCACGCGTCCGAATGCGCCTCCGAGCGCGCATTTGGGGACGCCCCCGCACGTGCACGACGAAGAGCCTGAAGCCGCTCCGCATTCACCTCGCGCACCTGACGCACGGCCTCGAAAAGTCGCGCGCGACCACCCACGCCATATGCTTTAAGCGAGGGCGAAACGGCCAGGCAGATGGTCTTTTCCGTGCGCCGCGCATCCGCAACCACCAAATTAGTCGTGAGCGGATTAAGCCCCCTATCTGCGCATTCAACCGATGCATAGAAGGACTTCAAGTCAATTGCTATGTACTTATACTCGAACATATGTTCTCATTATTACATACACAACGACTTGCTTCAAGGGGCACCTTGCTCAATTCATTAATGGAACGGAGAACGGGGCTGTATCAAAAGTGATTTCGATACAGCCCCACTTTCATGCATCCGAAACACTCAGACGATGCGGCTCGCCGCGCAAAAGCAGGGAGGGGCCGGCTACGCCATAGCCCCTTCCGATCCTTTCCCCTTTTTGCATCCTGCCAGGAAGAGCTTTCGTATGTTGTGGCCCGTGGCGACCAGCCTCCACTCGAGCGTCACCTTCTCAAGGCCCCTTAGCGTGAATCTCGTGAACCCGAGATTTCTCTTGATGTCCCCGAACACGGTCTCCACGTCGACGGAGCGCTTCTTCCGCAAAGCGGACCCGGTCTCAGTGCGCAGCATCTCGCTGGCGCGGCTCCTGAAGGCGTTCAAGGTCGGATTCACTTGGATTTGCTTGGGAGAATCCGGGTCCGCCGACTTCGAGCACCTCGCCCTGCGAGAGCAGCCTGAGCAGTCCTCGCATTCGTATATCCGCACCGCGCTCTCGTATCCCATATCCGACACCCGCGGCGATTCTCCGGAAAAGGCAAGCGTTCGACCCTCTGGGCAGGTGTATTCGTCGGACCTTTCGTCGTGTGCCCAGTTGGCGACCCTCATCTCGTCGTTGCGCCAGCTCTTGTTGCGGCACTCGCGGAAGAACTCGTTGTGCTTGACGTAGGCGTCTACGCCCTCGCGCTCGAGATAGGCGTAGTTCTCCTCGCTGCCGTAGCCGGCATCGGCCACGAAGTTCGCGGGCAGGCGCCCGATCCTTTCCTTGACGTGCTCGCAATGCGGGATGGTGCAGGCGGTGTCCCCGGGGCGCTGATGGACGGTGGTGTCGACGATGAATTGGTTTTCAGTGCCGGCTTGCACGTTGTAGGCCGCTTTGAGCTGGCCGTTTCCCATGTGGTCGTCCTTCATCCGCATGAACGTGGCGTCCGCGTCGGTGTTGAACGCCAAATTGCCGCGTTGAGTTTTGCTCACATTATTTAATTTGCAAAGTGCACGAAGGGGCGGCCTAACCGCCCCTTTCCTGTCGTATCGCTAGAACAGCGACAGCTCCTCGGTCGCCGA
>CAKTYF010000142.1 GCA_934631995.1 uncultured Eggerthellaceae bacterium | reverse complement strand
AGCACCGACAGCTCAGAAGAAGACGTAGCTTCTTTCAGCGCTTGACGAACATCCTTCACCACATACGGGTCAATAACGCGCACATCGTTTATGCCCAGCGCGCGCACAACGCCTTCCAAATCAAGCTCACGCGAAGGCCTGTTCTGCAATGTTACACCGTTGAAGGGATTGCCCTGACGGCCCGTCATAGCGGTCGTGCGATTGTCGAGAATGCACACCGTGCCCTGACCGCAGTTGTACACCGTGGAAATAAGCGAGCTCAAGCCGCTATGCCCAAACGTGGAGTCGCCAATAACAGAAACCACGGGACGATGCTCGGTGCCTTCGCTTGCCACTTCATAACCATGCGCCATAGAAATGGATGCGCCCATGTCAATGCAAGCATGCATAGCGGAAAGCGGTGCGAGCGTACCCAGCGTATAACAACCAATGTCACCCATGACCAGCGCTTTCATGCGACTCAACTCGCGGAATACCACACGATGAGGGCATCCGGCGCAAAGCGCGGGCGGACGACCAGGCAGATTATCAGGTGCCTGCTTTCGGGCAGGAAGTTCGCGACCGAATGCAGCCTTGATAACGCCCACCGTCAGCTCACCTTCAGAGGGAATGCCGCACGGCGCAGCAGAAACAGCAACGCCCATTGCGCGCGCGGCATCGATCAGATACGTCGATCCTTCTTCAACCACATATACCGCATCAACGCTTTGCGCAAAATCAGTAAGCGCCTGCTTGGGAAGCGGCCAAGAAACACCCAATTTGAAAATAGAAGCATCTGGCAAAGCCTCGCGAACGTGCTGATACGCAGCACCGGCGCAAATGACGCCAATTTCTTTCGAACCCGCGAATACCTGGTTGTACGAGCATGCTTCGACCCATTCCTCAAGCTGCTCGATGCGCTGAAGCTGAACAGTGCGGCGCGGTTTGGCGAAAGCAGGCATCATGACCCACTTCGACGGTTCCACTGGAAGGTTCTTCAGCGGAACTTCAACGCGCTCCCCTACTTGAACAGGTGTTTTCGTGTGAGAAATACGAACGCTCGAGCGAATGAAAAACGGCACGTCAAAGCGTTCGGACAGCTCGAACGCGTCTTTCGTGAATTGATACGCTTCCTGCGAATTTGCCGGGTCAAGCATGGGGATCTTAGCTGCCGCGGCGTAATAATGGGAATCTTGCTCGTTTTGAGAAGAATACATACCCGGATCGTCAGCTGCCAAAACGACCATGCCGCCATGAACGCCAGTGCACGCCGCCGTAAACAGCGGATCGGCTGCCACGTTCACACCCACATGCTTCATGGTGGATAGAACGCGCGCACCCGCAATACTTGCACCCACAGCGCTTTCAACAGCAACTTTCTCGTTTGTCGCCCATTCGGCGTACACGTTATCGTAAGCACCCAACGCTTCAAGCGTTTCCGTTGAAGGAGTGCCCGGATACGCAGATGCGAAACGAACGCCCGCCTCCCATGCGCCCCGCGCAATAGCTTCGTTACCCGAAAGAAGTTCCATTACATTCACCTACGATTCAAAAATCAAGCAAAACGTTCCGATTTGAATAGCATCGCCGTTTTTAAGCAGCTTTGTATCCACTGCTTCATTGTTGACCCAAAGACCGTTATACGAATTTCGGTCGGTAATAACGTATCCCTTATCCGTTGATGCGATAAGCGCATGTTCGCGCGAAACCGTCATATCGTTCAGGAAGATATCGCACTGAGGGCTACGTCCAACGCTTGAGACCGTACGCGTAAGCTCAAAGGCGCATCCGCATTGCGGACCACGAACAACGCGCAATAAAGCCTTCTTTGCGGGAACACTTGCCGGAGCCTGCACGGCATCGACCGCCACGGGCGTGAATTTTTGCGTTGCCTCTAAATAATGATAGCCACAAGAGGCGCAAGATACCGAACCTTGCTCTCTTTTGGCGCCGCATACCGGGCAAAATTCATCCATAACAGTCTCCTTACCACAAAGTTCTATCGATAATCAGCGGAGTGGTGTTCACTAAAACAGAGCTCGCACTTGTTTGCTCATGAGAAAAACCCGCAAATATGCGTTGAAACCAGATTCCTATTCCCTCAAACATATTAGGAGCAGCAACATCCTCGCAGCTTACCATAGTAACAGTAGCAAGCACTTCATTGTGCTGCTTAAACGTCAGCGTACCCAGCTTATCGCCCACGCGCACATCTTCCGTCACCTTATTGAACTCGACTTCTTGAGAAACATTGCCTTGCAAGTCGAAGAGCGGGATTGTCTGATCGGGATCATCCACCGTTGCGGCTATGGTTTTATCAATCCAGCCTTCATGTGCCACATAAGCAACAACGGGGACGCTCTGCTCTTGCCCGTTTTTCGTAACGGTAGCGGTTTCGGTGGAATTGATTATCTGGTAGTTCTTCTGATGAGCAAAAACCCAGTCAAAGAGCGTTTCGCAATCGGTGAAGCGCTGATTCTCGCTGGAAGAATTGATGACAACGGCAATGTAGGTCTTTCCGTTTCGCTCACACGCACCGGCAAAAGAGGCCCCCGCAAGAGCGGTGTAACCCGTTTTGATACCGCAGGCTCCTTCGTATTCATCAAGCATCAAGTCCGTTGATTCAAGATCGATTTCTGCTTTTTTCCCCTCGCGCGTCAAGGCAACCTGAGCGTTCGATTGGCGAACAATGCCACGAAATGCCTCGTTTTGCATAGCGTGCGCGCACATCGTTGCAACGTCGTGCGCCGTGCTGTGAAGGCTTCCTGCATATGCATCAAAATCAAGACCATGGGGGTTCTCGAACACCGAATGCTCCATCCCCAGTTGGTCGGCTTTCTCGTTCATCTTTTCAGCAAACGCCTGAACAGCACTTTGTCCGGAAACGGCCCAAGGTGCGCCCAGCGTTTCGGCAATTGCAAGCGCGGCATCGTTGCCCGATGAAACAAGCATGGCGGTAAGCGCTTGATCAAGCGTCAAAACGTCCCCTTCTTTTAAAGAAGCGCTTGATTCTCCAATAGCAGCCGCCGCAGCGCTTACCGTGATGGCTGTATCCAACGATGCGTTTTCCAAGGCAACAATTGCCGTCATGACTTTCGTGATAGACGCAATCTGCGTTTCGGTATCGGCGTTGCGCTGGAAGTAGACAGTGCCTTCGGTATCCATGACATAAGCGTATTGGGCATCGATGCTGGGACATTGCGCAACGGACAAACTGCGGTCTTCCACTGATTCACCGTAGACGATATCCGCCAGGCGAACGTCGGCATAAGCAGGGGAAACGCCCGCTGAGACAAGCGCGAACGAAAGAAATAAAGCAACGCAGACGCGAGCAGCAGACAACCACGGCTTACCAATGCAAGAAAAGCATGTATTCATAACGGGTTGCTCTACTCCTTATCCTTCTCTTCGTCGTCTTCTGGAATCTCGTATTCTTCACCGTGCTCGATAATCTCATTCACTGCATCATAAGCAGAGCGGAAGCGCTGGAACGACAGCTGATTTCCTTCTTTGTCGTAAACCGTACGCTCAACGTAAATGGTGCGGCCATCGGAGCCCTTCGTCTTAACGCGATATGCCTTAGGCGCCAAATCAGTATTCAAGACGTACTTCGTCTTGAACTTATCGCCCTCTTCCCAATCGGAAACGTACGTTGAAACGCTTCTTTCGGGAGAAACGCCCCAAAGTGTCACCGTAATGGTGCCTTCGGTATACGATGTGGTCAAAAGAACATCGGATGATGTATCGTTAGACCAAATCAAATCCAAGTCGGGCCAGCTCACTGCCGCATCGCGACCGGCGGGATAACTCGAATTGTAAATAGTATGATTGTAGCGACGGTCAATGTAGTAGCCCGCGTCATACGCCGCATTGAATACCGTGGTGGCAACTTGGCAAATGCCACCGCCAAATGCGGTGCTGTACACGCCTTCCTCAATAACACCCGCTTCTTTGAAGCCGCGTGCCTCGTCGCATTCGCCCGCTACATTATGG
>CAKTYF010000141.1 GCA_934631995.1 uncultured Eggerthellaceae bacterium | reverse complement strand
GCGCCATTACCGGCAACTTGGACAAGCCCGGTTCGTGTGTGATTATGGACAAGAGCGATTTCGTGCCCGAAGTTGACCTAGAAATGACTGACCACTTGGCGCCCGAGCATCGTGCACGCAGCTTGAACTCGCTGCGCCCCGATGGCACGCCGCTGCAGAGTTATCCCGGCTTCGAGTTCATTCGCCAATTCACGGAGCGCATTGATGGCAAGGTGCTTCCCGAGCGTTACCTTACGGCGGCGCATCCCGATTTCGTACTGCATGCTATGGAAACCGGCGAGCCGTATCCCGTGCGTGCGCTGATTGTGGAGGCCACGAATCCGCTGTTGACGTATGGCGATACGCATCGTGTGTTCAACGCGCTTATGTCGTTGGACTTGATTGTGGTGCTGGATTACTTCATGTCCATTACGGCGTCGATTGCCGATTACGTGCTGCCGGCTGCGCAGGCCATGGAGCGCCCCACGTTCCAGGCGCACGGCGGCGTGGCGAACATCGGGTACGGTGGCCCGGCGGCTGTTGAGCCGTATTACGAGCGCAAGACGGATTACGATTTCTTCCGTCTTTTGGGTCTGCGCCTGGGTCAAGCGGAGTTTTGGCCCGATGAGACGTTCGCAGATGCGCTGCGCACCACGTTGGCGCCGGCGGGCATGAGCTACGAAGAATACTGCGAGACGGGCATCTACACGCGCAAACCCGATTATTACAAGCATTTGCGCGTGGACGAATCGGGCTGCTACCTGGGATTTGGCACGTCAACGGGCCTGGTGGAACTTGCAAGCGAAGAGCTGACTGCGCTGGGCGGGCAGCGACTTCCCCTGCCAGGCGAGCCTGCTGTTCTATGTACGGGAGACACGCTTTTGAGGGGTCCGCATCTGCGGTTGGTTACTGGTTCGCGCAAGCAGCCGTACAACGCGTCCATGTACTTCAACAACGCGGCGTTCCGTAAGCAAGTGAGCGTTCCTGTGGTGGAGATGAGCGCCGCTACGGCCGAGAAGCTGGGATTTGCGGCAGGTGATTGCGTGTATTTGGGCACCGATAACGGTCAGGCGCGCTTCCAAGTGAAGCTGGCAAAGATGCGCGACGATTTGTTGAGCGCCGATTATGGCTGGTGGCATCCGGAATATACGCCGGGCGCGCCGGACTTCGGCGGCATATGGGAGTCCAACATCAACTGCCTTACTTCGTGCGCTCGCGCGGAAGGCGAGGAAATGATTGGCACGTGGTCGTATAATAATATCGACTGCGTTATTTGGAAATCGGACGAGCCGTTGACCTTCTCGTATGAAGAGGGGCGCTCGTATGCGGGCGCGCCGTGGACGGAAGTTGAGCCGGACGCGAGCACGCAAGCGCAATAGAAAGGAAGTCGTATGACCGAGCAAGCAGTACAGAAAGAAGCATTGCTTCTGTTTAGCAAGCCCCCCATTCCTGGAAAGGTAAAAACGCGTTTGACCAGGAAATTTGGCGGTTTTTTGAATGATAATCAGGCGGCTGAGTTCTTCAGGCGCTGCTTGTACGACGTGGCTGAGACGTGCATGCATGCTCTGATTGAGCTTCAGTATGCAAACGACGATGCTCTTGAGGCAGACCCGTCTGCGCAAAAGATTCAGTACGACTTCTTTATTGGTTGCCCTGAAGACCACTTGCAGCTGATGAAGGACACGTTCAACGAAATTGGCCCGTGGCCCATGGAAATTCATTACGTGACCGACCACGGCAAGACGTTCGACGATCACTTCGACGATGCGTTTGGCCAGATTTTCGACATGGGCTACGACTGCATCGTGTCCGTGGGCGGCGACATTCCCACGTTGCCGAAGGATCATCTGTCGCAGAGTTTCCAGTGGCTCGAGTACTTCCGTGCGCAGGGCACGCCGGGCGTGGTGCTGGCACCGTGCCAGGAATGCGGTACGTCGCTGGTGGGTTTCCATTGCGACACCCCCATCAACCATCAGGGCGTTTACTACAATTTGGATGGCAAGCCCGCGCTGGATGCCTATGTTGAGAAGATTGATGCCGAGAATCTTCCGTGTGCGTATTTTGCACCCATCGCCGATGTTGACGAGGTGACTGACCTGGCTCACGCCATTTCGTGCCTGAAGGCCATGAAGCGCGCTGCTCAGTATCAGCCGACCATCCGCGTGGCGCAGCGCGTGCTGGACTGGGTTGATTTCATGGGCATCACTATTTCCACGCCGCCTAACGACGAGCATGACCCGCGTCAGTATCTGGATAACCCCGATGGCACGCATTATTACCCCGAAGGGGAAGAGGAAGGCGCGCCTGCAGCGGAGTAGGCGCCGCTGACGTTTGGCGCTCTGGCGGGGTTGACGCTCCGGCGGGGTTGGCTCTGCAGCGGGACTGGCGGGGCGGCGGCTTTGCGAGCATGGCGGTACCGATGCCGATGCTCCGGCTGGTCTGACGAGTGCGACGGCCTGTGATTGAGGCTGCGAAACGGGGCGCTGAACAGGTGCTTCGAAGTTTGAATGATTAGACGAAAGGCGACTTTTCGTGGAACATCTCTATAACACGTTGGCGTTGTGCCCGCATTGTTTGAAATCGCTCAAGGCGGATATCTACGCCGATGACCAAGGTGTGGTGCGCATGGCGCGTACCTGCCCCGAACACGGTCCCATCACTACGCGTGTTTGGCCTGAAAAAGAGCACTTCAAGTGGATAACAAGCGGTGCCATGCCGAAAGTTGCGCCGCGCAACACGCTGCCCGCCACGGCTCCGTGTCCGTATGGATGCGGCACGTGCGCGCGCCACGAGCGTCGTGGCACGCTTATCGAGATCGAGGTCACCACGAGCTGCAACTTGAAGTGCCCCGTGTGCTTCATGAGCGCCGATACGAACAAGCACGATCCCACGCTCGACGAGATTCGCGCTATGTATCAAGTGATTGCCGACGCCGTGGGAACCGATGGCGCCGTGCAGATCACCGGTGGTGAGCCTACGTGCCGCAAAGATTTGATGGACATTATTCGCATGGCGCGCGAAATGGGCTTCTGGGGCGTTGAGCTGAACACGAATGGCCTAGTTATTGCCGCGCGCGATGGTTATATCGAGCAACTGCGCGATGCAGGCATTACCGGCATCTTCCTGTCGTTCGATGGATTGACGGGCAAGGTGTACGAGGAAACGTGCGGACGCGATATTCTGGGCATCAAGCTGAAGTGCATCGAACGTTGTCGCCAAGCGGGTGTGCAAGTGGTGCTGTGCATGACCATCTTGGAAGGCCTAAATGTTGACCAGCTGGGCGATGTGCTGCGCTACGCTATGGATAATTCCGATGTTATTGCAGGTCTTGCGTTGCAACCGGCGTTTTCGTCCGGCCGCTTCGACACGGAATTCGTTGACAACATCAATGCGGGCGACGTTATTCAAGAGCTTGCCGCGCAGTCCGATGGCTTGCTGGATGTGTACGACATTTGGCCGCTGGGTACTAGCAATCCCTTGTGCGACACGGGCGTTTTCCTGGTGAAAGACGCGGAAGCTGCCGAACATCCCAGCGGATTTTATCCGGCGTCGCGTCGCATGAGCTACGAGGAATACGCGGCGGGCTTCAGCCCCGATTCGCCGCAGGGTTCCGTGTTCTTGGATATTCTTGCGAAGAAGGGCGTGTATGTGCGCGATGGTTTGTCCATTGTGATCATGGACTACATGGATGCGTGGACCATGGACATCCAGCGCCTGCGCGAGTGCTCCATGACCGTTGCCATGCCTGATGGGCGCGCGATTCCGTTCTGCTCGTATCACTTGACGAACTCCGCAGGAGAGCGCGTGTATCCGCCCTGGTGCAAAGAAGAGTTGCGCCACTTGCATCATTAATCCGTTACAAGGCCGTTCAGTTTGTGAGCTGAGCGGCTTTTTGTTGACAAATTACCCCACCTTTTGTCAACAATTCCGGTTTTTGGTGAAAAAGTGACGGGGTCTTTTTCACCTTTTTGCGATCAGTTGCCTGCTTGCGACGAAGGCGGCACGGGATTCGCCGAACGGACTCCGCTTGGATAATGCTTCTTCGGGCTTGCGGCTTGCTCAACTTATCCAAAGCGTCGCACGTCGGCTCATTCCCTCGCCGTCGCTTCTATCTTGCTAGGCGCGCGATGCAAACTGAACGCCCAAGCGAGCAACTTGATGACAAATTACCCCACCTTTTGTCAACAATTTCAGTTTTTCCG
>CAKTYF010000140.1 GCA_934631995.1 uncultured Eggerthellaceae bacterium | reverse complement strand
AAGCAGCCCTCACCCGTTATGGTGAGAGCTGCCATCCATTCGAAAATAGCAAGTTTTGAACTGGGATTTTACACACTGCAGCGTTTCATGATGCGCCGGTCGCAAAATCCCACGCTTCGATTCTAGTTGTTCGCTGCGTTCGCTGCCTTCTCCTCGGACTCGGTTGTCTTGGTATCGGCGGTGGTTTCTGTTGTTGTCTTCGCACCCGCCGTCAGAGTAACGTTTTTAAGGTCAACGGTTGTGCCAAGCCATTTCGTCTCAATAAGATCGATGATTCCTTGCGAATCAAGCTGCGTAAGCGTAGTGTTCAGCTTCTTCAGCAGATCATTGTTCGTTGCAAGCGTGGCACCGCAGTATCCCGTGGGCAGTTGCATCATAGCCACAATATGCGCGTCTACCCCAGCCGTTTTCGCAGCATACGTACCAACAACGGCATCGGCGGCAACGTAGTTCGCCGTGCCATCTTTCAAAGCGGTAAACGCGGACTTCAAATCAGTCGAGCTTTCCAACGTGCACTTCTCAAACTGCGAGCCAACCGCCCACGCGCTCATGGAACTTGACTGCGCTGCAATCACCGAGCCATCCGCCGGCGTCTTCGCCTTCTCATCCAGCGAGAACAGCGCAATGCCCTTCTGCAAATACGCAGATGTCTTTGCCAAGTTCGAATTCGTGCTGGACGCGTCATAGCCCAAGGCGATGTCGATCTTGCCATTTTGCAAGGAAGTAAGAGGATCGGAACCTGCATCAACGATTTCCAGCTTCAAGCCCCATTCATCGGCAATGGCAGCGGCAATGTCAACGTCAATACCCACAATCTTAGAGGCCTGGCCCGCCATAGGAGGATTCGTGCTGTTCACGCCCACACGCAACGTGCCATTAACGCCAATGGTCGGAGTAGAAACCGACGCCGTTTTGCTTTCGGGCACATACGTTTCCTTGTTCAGGGGGTTATCGCACCCCGAAAGAACGCTTGCCATGCCTAACGCAAGAACGCAACCAATCACTGCGCACAAAACACGCTTTTTCACTCTTATCCTCCTGCTATCCCAATCAAACGCTTCTTTCGACTGACCTAGTCTTTGCCCCCACACTCGCGTACCGGGGCGGAGCGTGAACCCCTTACCCTCTCGCTCGCGCAACCGTGTGTTGCTATCAACGAGCGGTACGGCTTACCTCTAGAGCGCGCCATGCTCAGCAAACATGCAGTTCACCTTACGTGGATCCTTTCGACCGCGCCTGCCATGGAATTGGAAACAGTCGGTGCTTTTTGGCGCACGGACGTTGTCCGCAACTACAGACTCGAAAGAAGCAATGTTCAAGTTTAACAGATACACCTGCTGATGTCTGTTTTCTCTTAATAAAAGCGCAAATCACTTTACCCGTCTTTTGTCGAGTCTTTTGTCGCTGCTTTTGGATGCAGATTACGTGCCTCGTGCGAATAAACAATCACGCGAAGGCGTTTGTAAGAATTTTGAAAGCATTTCTCTCTGTTTTGATAGCTTTTTGTCAACGAAAACGTCCGTTTTGATGGCTTTTTGATAGCGGCGTTTTTTAAGATGCCTTGCATGTTACAGACAGAGTGCACATATCAGAAGAAGCCGAAGGCACCTAAGCACGCCTCGATTTCTTTTGCATGCGCGCAGCTTAAAGACGTGGCTCTTGAACTTGCCTGGCCTACCCGCTGCGCGATATGCGACGCGCCAGGCGCTCTGGTCTGCGACACCTGCAGACAAGCCTTGCGGTTTTGGGACCCTTGGCTTGCCTGCGCAACGTGCGGTGCGCCCTTCGGGTTCAGGCAATGCTGCGAATGCAATTCTTTCACGCGTGCCCGCCACGGACAAACGGAAGAGCCGCTGTTTTGTTCAAGCGCCGTGCTGTTCAGCGAAGAAAGCGGCTCAATCATCCGCTGCTACAAAGATGCCGGAGAACAACGCCTTGCTTCGTTCATGGTTGACGCCATGCAACATGCTCTTTCCCTGGAAAAATGGAAGTCCTTCGATGCAGTAACGTTTATCCCCGACTCATACGACGCCTACCTGCGGCGCGGCTTTGATCATATGGAGGCAATCGCGCGCAAGATTGCCCGCGCTACCGATTTGCCATTTCTGTTCGCTTTTGAGCGACCGCAAGCCCAAGACCAGCGAAAACTCTCGCAAAAAGAGCGCTGGAACAACATCGATAGCGCGTTTAACCTGCGTCTTTCGCAGCAAGCGCTCAGCCTGCCCAAGCGCATACTAATTATTGATGACGTAATGACCACCGGCTCCACGCTTCACGCGGCAGCGCACGCGCTTGAAAAGAAGGGAGTCGGCCGTGTTGAGGGGCTAACGTTTGCCCGCGTTGTTTGATGTTGCTGCGCCCGCGTGGCAGCGCACGCTTGCGATGCATCATAATCGCACGCAAGGGCGCCACACCGCGCAGCACGGCGGTGTGCGGCGGTGCACGACGTCGCCCGGCGAGCGCTTGCCCGGAGTCCCAGCAGCCCTTGCCCGGCAGTGCAACGCGCTCTTGCTGCAATCCGCCAACCTCTTCACCGCGAAGGCGGCTGCTCTACGCTACAATAGGAGCATATGCGAAAAAACAACGGAAAGGTGCCCTATGGACGCGTATAAGCAAGAGTTCATTGAGTTTATGGTTCAAAGCGACGTATTGAAGTTTGGCGACTTCACTCTGAAAAGCGGACGTAAATCGCCGTTTTTCATGAACGCGGGCGCTTATGTAACAGGCGAACAGCTTCTGAAGCTGGGACGTTATTATGCGCAGGCCATCGAGAAGACGTATGGCCTGGACTTCGACGTGGTATTCGGACCTGCTTACAAGGGCATTCCGCTGTCGGTTATTACCGCTATTGGCCTGCACGAGCTGTACGGCAAGGAAGTGCGCTACTGCTCGAACCGCAAGGAAGCGAAGGACCACGGTGCCGATGCGGGCATGCTTTTGGGCAGCGATTTGCACGATGGCGATCGTGTGGTCATTGTGGAAGACGTTACCACGTCGGGCAAATCCATTGACGAGACGTATCCTATTCTGAAAGCTGCCGCCAATGTTGAGGTAAAAGGCCTGATGGTATCTTTGAACCGCATGGAAGTTGGCAAGGGCGGCGTGAAGTACGCGCTGGAAGAAGTTTCCGAGAAATACGGCTTCCCCACTGCTGCTATTGTGGATATGGCGGAAGTCACCGAGCATCTGTACAACAAGGAATGCTGCGGTCGCGTGGTCATCAACGACGAAATCAAAACCGCGATTGACGAGTACTACAAGATTTACGGCGCAAAAGCCTAGTTTTTATTCACTAAAGCTTGGTGCTCGAGTTCGAAATCGAGCACCAAGCTCATTAAGACCGCAGGTCAGCTCAACTTAGAGTTGCTTTGCGGAACCCGTACGACGAGCTGCTTCGGCAACAGCGGCAGCAACCGTATCGGCCACGCGCATATCCAGCGCCGAAGGAATGATGTACTCAGGCTTCAGTTCTTCATCGGAAACCAAGCCGGCAATGGCATACGCAGCAGCAAGCTTCATATCGTAGTTGATGTCACGCGCGTGAGCATCCAAGGCACCGCGGAAGATACCCGGGAAAGCCAGCACGTTATTGATCTGGTTCGGCATATCGGAGCGACCCGTGCCCATAACCTTCACACCAGCGGCAATGGCGTCGTCGTACATGATCTCGGGCTCGGGGTTTGCCATAGCAAACACAATCGGATCGGCTGTCATGGTCGCAATCATCTCGGGCTTCAAAACGCCTGCAGACGAAACGCCCACAAACACATCGGCACCCTGCAACGCACGCGCCAGATCGCCTTCAATGTTCTCGGGGTTCGTGATATCGCACAAATCCTTCTTGTAACCTTCCGTGCAGCCCTTGCGACCGTGATGCAGAATGCCATTGCGATCAACGGCAATAACGTTCTTCACGCCCGCCGTAAGCATCATCTTGATAATGGCTGTGCCCGCAGCGCCCGGTCCATTCAGCACCACCTTGATATCGGCAATGTCCTTGCCCACAACTTTCAGTGCATTCAGCAAAGCGGCAGTAACAACAATGGCGGTTCCGTGCTGGTCATCGTGGAAAACAGGAATATCGAGTTCGGCCTCAAGGCGCTGTTCGATCTCAAAGCAACGCGGCGAACCGATGTCTTCCAAGTTCACACCACCGAAAACAGGAGCGATAAGCTTCACGGCATGGATGATTTCTTCG
>CAKTYF010000139.1 GCA_934631995.1 uncultured Eggerthellaceae bacterium | reverse complement strand
CGAGTATTATACGTGTCAAGAGGAAAGACACCCCCTCTTTCCTTCTTCTCTCTCCTCTTTACTTTATGTCTTGTCGAAAGCCGCCGTCTCAGGCGGCTTTCGACATTTCTGGTTTTTTGAGCGAATGCACGCCTGCGCAGAAAGGCCGATGGTGGGCGGGAATGCAACAAGGGAAAGGAAGTGCGAGAAGGGGGGGGAGCGGGGTTTGTTGTATTTTGCAACTTTTATTTTCAGAGTTGAGGGTGCGGTGGAAATCCTGGACCAAGGCAAAGTTACACGGAGGACCTCATCATGTACAGCGCAGGATAACGGGAATTGGCGATAATGACGGCAGCATCGACGGATTCCATGACGGGAGGACCGCGAGCGCATCGTGTGGTCGATGTCGCGCAAAGGCTATTCTCCCGACAACTCGCGCACGGAGGGCTTCTTCGGTGGGATGAAAGTCGAGATGTTCTTCGGCGAGGATTGGCGCGGTGTCACCGTGGAGGAGTTTGCAGACGAGTTCGACTGCTACATCCGCTGGTACAACGAGAAGAGGGTGAAGCGGTCGCTCAGGGGAATGAGCCCGCCGCAATACAGACGCAGCCTGGGCGTTGTCGCATAATTGTCAGGTACGGAAAGACCGTACCACCCCCGCTTGTTGAAATATCGGGGTCAAATTCGGGCAAATCGACGATATTCGGTGGTCTGGCCGACCTTTGGTCGCTTGTTGTTGAGAGCGATTCAAGCCGACAGTTATCTGAACTGGGGTTTTGCGGGCGCAACTTTTTAAGGAGCGAATATGGGCCTCTAAAAGAGGCAGATTTGAGATTCCGAACCACCGAATATCGTCGATTTGCCCGAATTCGGGGGTCGTTTTCCAACAAGGGGTCGGGAGTGCAACAAGGAAAAGGAAGTGCAGGGAAGGGGAGCGGGCTATGGCGGAAGGTATAAGAAAAGCTCCTTTGGTCGCAACGACAATCCGTTTGCTGGCTAATGATCTGCCAATTTAAGAACGTTTCTGCGTCGTCTTTTCCGCAGCGTGCTACTATGAAAATGCTTACGGTAGTTCATCTTTTTTGAAAGGAACGCTCATGGATAAAGTGTTGGAATTTTTGAAGAAGAACCCTACGTACTTTTTGGCAACGTGCGATGGCGATCAGCCTGAATCGCGCCCGTTTGGGACCATCGCCAAGTTCGAAGACAAGCTTTACATTCAAACGGGCCGCTCGAAGAACGTGTTCAAGCAAATCGAGGCGAATCCCAAAATCAACATTTGTGGCTGGGATCCCGAGGCGGGCGCATGGCTGCGCATCGATGCCACGGCTGTGATTGACGATCGCGACGAAGCAAGCGAAGCTGTGCTAAGCGAGTACCCGAATCTGCGCGCCCTGTATGCGCCAGGTGACGGCAATTGCGTGGTGTTTTACCTGAAAGACGCCACGGCTCGCTTCTGCAGCTTTACGGCTCCCGAAGAAGTGCATACGTTCTGATCAATGCGTCCGCTTCGTACGCCGCTGCGCACCTGCGTGGTGGCGTACGTGCTCGCAGCCGCCTTTGTGCCCGCCGCACCTGCACCAGCGCCTGCCACGCTTGCCTTCGCGCCGGCATTCGCGCGTGTATTCCTGCGCGCCTCCGCACGGGGGGCATAGCGCAGGTAAGTGCCCACAACAATCAAGGCGCACACGGCCGCCGCGGCTGTCAAAATCTCGTACGAAATCACGTATGAATGGCACAGGTCCATAAGGGGACCCGGCACCATGCTGAATAGAAAACCGCCCATAACATAGGCAATCTGCAAGTTCTTCACCGTTGACGTTAAGCGCTCGGGGGTGGAAAGCTCAATGGACCACAGCGAAATGCCCACCGAACCCAGCGTTACGCCAGAGCCGAAAAGCACGGCCGCCAAGAACGGGAAAACAGGATTCAGGTTGCTCAGGCATGCAAAAACAAGTCCCGCGAACATAACGGCGAACAAGATAATGGTGCCGCGAATCGTTCCGATGAGGTCAAACAGAAAACCGCTGGCGAACTTGCCCACGGTCAGAGCCAGGCCCATAAGCGCAATGATCGTTGCGGCGTTCAGCGTGCTGACGCCTTCCGACGTAAGCAAAATGGAGAAGTAGTTCGATGCGTCAATGGCAACGGCACCCAGAAGCGCGCATCCCACAATTAGAATGGCCATGGCCGGTTTAGGCAGTGGCTCTTTTCGCGGATCATGCTCCGATGCCTTTGCTGCACCGGCGGCGCCTTCCTTGTGGTAGGGCGCAAGTCCCATTTCGGCGGGATCATCGCGCAACAGTGCGAAAATCACGGCGCCCAACGCAAGAGCAACCAGGGATTCAAACCTGAATCCCCAGCTCAACGAAACGTTCTCGATAATGCGAGCCACAATAGGCGAAAGCAAAAGCGATGATAGGCCGCTTCCCATGGTTGCAATGCCCACGGCGGTTCCCACGCCTGTGGCAAACCAACGGCGCGTGATAAGCGTGACCACTACCATGCCGCCCAGTCCGTAGCCAATGCCGGCAAAAAATGCGCCCGCGAAATATTCCGTCATGGTGCTGGCCAGGGAATACAGGAAAAATCCCACGCTCGTGAACACCGTTGCAAGAGCGGCTCCGCGCCGTGCGCCCAAGGCGTTCACGTAGCGATCAACGAAGAACATGCACGAGAACGAGACAAGCGTGCGTGCCGCTAAAACAAGCGAGCCGCCGGTGTTTCCCACGGCAGGCTCGGCGGCTAGATATGGTTGGAAAACGTTAAACGACGTACTCGGAAGCCCCACGTTCACGAAGAAAATCAAAAAACAGCAGAGGCATATAAGGCGTTCATAATGGTTTTTCATGATTCGATTAATTTCAAGCTCGCTTTTCGTCTCTCGGCGGTGTCCCGTGTTCGCGCAAGAGCGTGCAGCGTTTCGCATGAGTTGCGTTCAGATGTGCGGCGGCGTCGTCAAGTTAGTTTTTTCCCTACTGTAAACATTCTGCCACTCATTCTGCCGTAAACTTTGCAAGCGAATAAAATACCGCGTAAACAAGCGTTATGACACAATTACGACACATTTTGGGCATAATTCGGGCACATTTTGCGCTGTAATCGTGCAACATGGCGAAGGGTCCGTCGTCGTGCGATGGGCCGCCTGGAACAGGGGACGGAGGTTTGTTCCACTTGTTGGCGTGGCCCGCGGGTCGCACGGCGAAGCATCCGGCGTTGCTCGACGAGCCGGGGTGCGGTGATCCGGAGCACGGCGTGAAGCGAAGGGTTCGGCGTCGTGCGCGCTCCGGAGTGCAGCGACAAGACCGCGGGCGTGTGACCCAGGGCGCACCGTTGTCGCGAGCGATGCAAGCGAAAATGAAAGAGAAGGATGACTGCGTGAATATCATTGACCAGGTGAAAGACACCATAATTCAGCGAGGCCTTGCTACGCCTGAAACGCCGGTGCTTTTGATGGTGTCGGGCGGATCGGATTCGACTGCTCTTGCTTATATCGCCTATGAGCTGCGCAAACAACTGGTAATTGGTCCTTTGGCCATGCTTCACGTGAACCATATGCTGCGCGGCGAAAACTCAGATGCCGATGCCGAATTCGTGGCGCATCTTGCGCAGCTGCTCGAGATTCCCCTGTTCGCAGCGCAGGTTGATGTTGCGCGACTCGTTCAGGAAGAAGCTGGCAACACGGAGGCCATTGCGCGCCGTGAGCGCTACGCGCTTGCCTCCGATGCGCTGCAAAGTTTGTGCGCCCATGTGGGTGTGCCTTTGTCGCAAGGCCGCGTTTTTACGGCGCACACGCAAGACGATCGCGTGGAAACGTTCTACATGCGCTCCATTGTGGGCACAGGCCCTGGGGGTTTCCGCTCCATGACATACCGAAACGGGTGCATCTGCCGGCCGCTTCTTGACGTGAGTCGGCAGAATCTGCGCGATTATCTTATGGTACGTCGCGATAGCAACCAGTCCGTTTGTGCTGATGAAAGCAGTAATTTGTGGCGCGAAGACGAAACGAACGAGTGCCTGGACTACTTCCGCAACTATGTGCGCCAGGAAATCGTGCCGCGTGCGGTGGAGAAGAACCCCAAGCTGCTCGTTACCTTGTGCCGCACGATGAATCTTATTGCAGACGAAGACGACTACCTGTCCCAATGCGCTGATAAACTGTACGAAGAACATGTTTCCTGGTTGAGCGCTCTGCCGGGGTGCGAGCCGGAATACGATGCAGGTTGCGTTTTGTCTCCTTCGCTGGGGCAGCAGGCGTCGGTGATGCAGCGTCGTGTTGTGGTGCGCGTG
>CAKTYF010000138.1 GCA_934631995.1 uncultured Eggerthellaceae bacterium | reverse complement strand
GTATTACATCGCGTTCTTGCTGTTCGTGTTCTGGGGCTGCATGATGGTTGGCGATGCTGCTGGCAGTGCGGCGGTTTCGAACCTGAGCTCCACGGTATGGAACTTCGCCGATGTGATGAACGCCCTGATGGCAATTCCTAACTGCATTGCAATTTTGGGTTTGTCGGCAGTTATCGCCCGCGATACGAAGCATTACGTGTATGATAACAACCTGGACGAAGTTGACACGACTGAGATTCCTCAGTTCGATGAGAAGTAAGAAACGTGCTGAGCGTCTCTGAGCAAGGGTCGGGAGCGTGCAATCTGCTCCTGCCCTTTGCGCGGGGCCGCTGATCTGCCGCTTACCTTGGTGTGCAGCGGTAATTGAGTGTATGACCATGCTTTCTCCAACGAAGGCATGCAGAAAGGAAGCGTTTTACCATGGAGAATCTGGGCTACTACAACGGAACGTACGGCCTGCTTGAAGAAATGAGCATCCCCATGAACGATCGCGTTCACTGGTTCGGCGATGGCGTGTACGATGCCGGTCCTGCCCGCAATTACAAGATTTTCGCCATGGAGGAACATCTGGATCGTTTCTTCAATAGCGCGCGACTGACCGATATTCAGATTCCTGTGTCGCGTGACGAGCTGCGCGATTTGCTGAATGATTTGGTGAAGAAAGTGGATTCTCCCGAGCATTTCGTATATTACCAGGTCACGCGTGGCGGCATGGCGCCCCGCTCTCACGATTACGAGGAAAACGTGCCGGGTAACTTGTGGGTTATGATTAAGCCTCAGGTTATGCCCGATGGCACTGAGCGCATCAAGCTGCGCAGCGAGCAGGACACCCGCTTCTTCCACTGCAACGTTAAAACGCTGAATCTGCTGCCTGCCGTTATGAGCTCGCAAGCGGCCAAGCGCGAAGGCGTGGCGGAAACGGTGTTCTACCGCAAAGAGATGGGCAACCGCGTTACGGAATGCGCCCACAGCAACGTTTCCATCATTTTGAACAATGAGTTGTGGACGGCGCCCACCGACAACTTGATTTTGCCGGGTATCGCACGAAAGCACCTGATCAAAGCGGCGAACAAGCTGGGCATTCCTGTTCACGAAGAGCCGTATGACTTGGACACGCTGCGCGGTGCGCAAGAGATTATCGTGACCAGCTCCTCGAATCTGTGCCGGTTCGCAAAAGAATTCGAGGGCAAGTCGTTCGGCGGCGGCGCCCCTGAAATCGCCGAAGCGCTGCGCGTAGAGGTGCACCGCGAATTCGCCGAGGCAACGGCGCTTTAGGGCTGTTCCAGCTGAAGGTTCAGTGAGCTAAGGGCATAACAATCTAAAGCGTGCGCTTTTCGTTTTCTCTTGACACAACAAAACAAGCGAGGAAAAAATGGAATCGATCGAAGAGATCGTCCTGCGGTATTCTGCGCGCGGAATGACGCATTTGACTTCACAGCTGCCCCTTGATTTTTGCATGAATGCCGCCCGCGAGATTCTGTCGTGGGCGCAGGGCAGCGTGCTTTTGCTGACTGGCTTCGATGTGGGTGGCGCCCCTGAAACCGATGGCCCCACGGGCACGTATGTTATGGCGCGCGCCCTTGCCGACCTGGGATATACGCCGATTGTGGTCTCCGAGCCTGCGACCTGCGCCTTCTTTTCCGCAATGGGAATTGAAACGCGAGAGGTGCTGCCTGGTGACACGCCGAGCTATTTTGATGAGCTGCTTGATGTGCTAGCTCCCGTGGGCATTATCTCCATTGAGCGCTGTGGCAGAAATTGCCATGGAAAGTATTGCAACATGCGTGGCAAGGATATTTCTGCGCGCACATCACCGCTTGACGAGCTTGTCTTGCGCGCCACGCGCACAGCTATTCCTACCGTTGGCGTGGGCGATGGCGGCAACGAGATAGGCATGGGGAATGTTTCGCAGCTCATCTCGGAGAAGCTGTCGTTGGATCCCTGTTCGGTAACGGTTGACTGCCTGGTGGTTGCCACGGTTTCCAACTGGGGAGCTTATGGCATTGTGCACGCAATGGGAAAGTGCGCGGGAAGACCGCTTCTTCCTGCATTTGACCAGGTGAAACGTTTCTATCAGTTCATTGTTGATCGTGGCAGCGTAGATGGCACCACGGGAAAACGCCAGGTAACGGTCGATGGCTTCTCCATGGATGTTGAGCGCAGCATCGTAGAGGCACTGCATCGCGTATAGCGCATCGGGTGTGCGTTTGGCGCGCGCCTTCTCGGCTCGTCTTCCAAAGGGCTTTCTTAAAATCCCCCGATCATGGTTCTTTGCAACCTTGACCGGGGGATTCGTGTTTTAGGGGCTCTTTTCGGCTTAGGGGTGGCTCGGCTCAATCCATGCGCGGCTTATGCGCGCCCCCATCCGCACAGAGCGGCATGCTGAATGGCGAAGGCGTCTTCGGCGTAGACCTGGCCGTCGGGTACGCCGCTTGCTCCCGTAACATCGGCGCGCTCGAACAGCTGGTCATAATCAGCATGATTCTGGTAGAAATCGGTTGTGGCAATGTCGTAGGCAATCTGGGCGTCCACGATGTTCACCACGCCGTTTCCGCTCACATCGCCACGTTCATAGACTACGGTTGCGGACAGGTTCAGCCGTTCGCTGTAGCTATCGTAAGACATGCCTTCCTTGTAAGCGGCAATGCGGAATTTTGTATCTTTTGTCACCGTTACAGGGCCGGTGTATTCAACGCGCGTACCTTCGGGCTTGCAGGGGCAGGTATTGTCGGTGGTGTAGTAGATGGTTGCGCCTTCGGTTGCACACGTAATCTCAAGCGTGGATCCGCAGGCAACCGTTACGTCGTTCTCTTTCGGCGAGAGTGCGCCGAATTCTTGCCCGTCGATTACCGCCACGGGGCGTGCCGGCTGCGCCGCATCCGATGTCACGCGTACAGGGAGCTCCTTTGCGAGTGTGGTGCCGGGAATGGAAAGCGTAAGCGTGGTAAGGCCTGGTAGTTTACCCGAAAGTCCGAATGTCGCTTTTCCTTCCTCGTCGGTTGTCAAGGCGATGGACGCCTCTCCCTCCACGCCCTCTGTGTTGCTTGAACTACGCGTAAATGCTGCGATGTCAATCGATCCCATGCTTGCCACGACCATTTGATTTGCGGCGGGGGTGCCATCGGAGAAACGGGTGTAGACCACCACGGTTGTATCTTGTGCGCTGTTTTCCTGCATGGTCACAGCGTTCTCGTAATTCGTCACTAACGTGGCAGGACGCTTATATACAATCGCCTGCGTTGTCCACGTGTCACTTCCGTTGGTTCCCAGCGCGCGGTCCACGTAGTTTTGCGCTCCTTGCAGGGTAAACGTTATCGTGCTGTATTCTTCCAGCTGCGTGGCGGGATACACGCGAAGTATCCGTGACAGCGCCCCGTAGCCATCTGCCTCGGAAGCTTGCTGGACGTCCACCCATTCAACGCGAGTCGCTGCTGTGTTGTCGATTTTTGCCACAACATCAGGATCCGCTTTCATGTACTGGTCAAACGTGATCTCGATATATTCGGGATCGGCCCAGAGGTGTGCCACGGTGGGGTCTTCGGTGGATTTCAGGCTTATCTTGAGCCCCGATTGAATGGGAAGCACCGGAAGCCACGCGGTAGATGTTTGCTCGTAGCCCTCTTTTTCTACGCGTACTTGATATTGGCCAGTGGGAGTATCCCACGCAAACGCGCCATCGATGCCCGTTATCTGTGGGTTTACCTGCTCATACGCTGCGGCATTCCACAAGGTGCCTTGCTCATTGCCCGAAGCATTTTTATCGCGCGTCCAGACGCTTGCTGTGGCTCCCTGAACAGGGTTTGTCTCCAGCGCCTCGTATATCGTGCCCGAGGGGTCAACGATAACCGATGCATCCATGCTGTGCTTGCCGTTTTTCCCGGTTCGGCTGTTTCCCGCGCTGCCGGCGCTTCCTGTTGCCGCGCTTTCGTCATCTTCCTTGTCTTTCGCAGTTTCCTTGCAAACGCTCTTGCGGTACTCCGTGGCTTCCAAGTATTTGTTGTTTGCAACGTCGATCCACGGTGCGCGGTAAAGGTGCGTTGCATTGGAACTCACGTCAACGGCCAGGCTGGCTTTGCTTACCACGTTGCCCGCTACCTGGCCAAATTTCTGCACTCCAGCAGAAGAGGGATCGCACGTGCCCATGGACAGAATCGATGCTGCCGCACTCACATGAAGGTTGATGATGCTCCACTGAGCATCAGCGTAGCAATGAGCTTCTTCGACTTGCAGGATTTCCTTGAGTTCTTCAGCGGCGTCGCGCTCTGCATAAAGGGCGTCAAGGCAGCGCTTGCATTCGCTCTCGCAGGGGTTCTTTTGCTTCCAGAAAAGAATCCATCGGTTGATGTCCTCGATGTCGGCGTCAAGAAGCCCCAGCGTGTCGGAAATGTTGAACCAGGAGTTGCATGCGTTGTAGGTGCCGTAAGCATTGGCCGCGGTACCTAGAAT
>CAKTYF010000137.1 GCA_934631995.1 uncultured Eggerthellaceae bacterium | reverse complement strand
GCTTTATATTCGCTCTCGCGAGGCATATAACAGCTGGCCCGAATAAAGGACATGTGACATGTAGATGCGTTTTGATTAGCCATCTGCGAATGAGGAAGGGTCGATTCCTTTTTTTACGGAATCGACCCTTCCTTTGTTTAACTGTTTTAGTCAGCGCTTGTTTAACCGTTGTAATCGGCGTTCTTGAAACGTTTGTTGTTCTTTGCTGCTAGCGTGAGCGCAATGATGGCAAGGACGATGCCCAAAACCATGATGGCGATAAACTGCACAGCGGGAACATCGCCGAAAGCAGAGCCAATGGCATTAAGCCAAATGGCCGAGCAGAATCCGCCCGCGTTACGCGCAGCTTCCTGCAAACCGATAGCAAGTGTCAATGCTGCAGGGGCGACGGTCACCGACATGACCATGGGAATGGAAAGCGACAAAAACGCCATGCCGAAACCCAGGATAACGGCGGATGCGTACCATATCGGCAGCGATGCGGTGTTGTAGGCAAGCAGCGCTACCGCATAGGCCACGACGAAGAAGATGAATGCGGTGGGGAAGCTGAATAGGCGCATTGCTTTCCAGATAACGGAATTGAACAGAGCAATAACAATGCCCACGCCGGTAATCACACTGAAAATGGTGCCAATAACCAACACGTCGATACCATTTTCTGCAATGGCAATACCTGCATAGTTGAAGTACGTTTGCGTCATGATCAATCCCAGGCCGAACACGGCAATAAAGCACGCTGCCACAGCGGGAATGCGGCGCTTCTCCTGCTTTGTTGCGCCTGCATTTTCAGCTACAGCTGCACTTGCGGCTTCATTCACCTTGATGTTCTCGTCCTTGAAGAACAACAGAACCATGATGAAGGGGATGATGCCCAACAGATAGAATGCATAGGCGTTTTGCCATACACCGCTTGAAGCCAGGGCGCCTGTGATGGTGGTGCCTACCGTAGCGCCAATGGAAAATACGATGTAGAGAATACCGATCCAGCGCGCGCGGTCGGTTTCGCTTACAAACATATTGGTCACAATGGATTGAGAAAGCGGCATAAGACATCCTACACCAAAACCGAAAAGAAGGCGCGCAATGAGCAAGCCGACAAAGGGAATCGACTGCCACAGGAAAGGAATGCCGCCGCACAAAAAGAAGATGCCGGTAGAGACAAGGCCGCAGGTTTTGTAGGAAACTTTGCGACCTACAACCAAGCCCACCACAATGCCGGAAACGCAAGCGGCAGGATTCGCGAATGCGGTAATCCAAGAGGATTCTGCCGCGGTGATTCCATACCAGTCAGGCATAAGCGCCAACGTTGGCGATATGGCACCGAATTCTGGTGCGAAGAAGTACAGGAAAACCAGCGTAGCAAGGATGCCCCACTGCGACTTCGATAGCTTCTGCTTTGCCTTTTGAGTTTCAGACATAGTGCCCCCCATACGTTTAAGATCCCCTAATTCGAATAGTAACTGGTATTCATGGCGCCGTGGCGCACAAACAGTGTTTTGATACCAGGTCACAGCACAAATCGTAATTTCTTTTCACTGGTAATTCCGCTGGCGAAACTGACCGAAATAAGAAACGTTTCCTGGGCGGAATAGCTACGGACCTGCTGCATGCATCTTTGAGGTCTTTCCTTGTAAGGCACGCTATCGCTTAACTGTGCATATATCCATAAAATTCTCCACATTCTTGTGCAGTCTTACAGCGGGTTTCCCTTTTTGCTGCTTTGATACTAATGGCAGCTCAAAGGCTGCGAGCAAAAACAGCCTTGATCAGGGAAAGACATAAGTGAGAGGGAAAGAAAAATGGCGATTGTTCATTTGAATGAGCATGCAGCTCCTGCGGTGCAGAAGCTCGAAGACGGCACGACCGTCTATCGTACGAGCGCCTGGGCTCCTCCCGGATGCCATGGCGTTGGATGTGGTTTAAAGGTATGGATTGACGCGCGGGGGGATGTTAAGAAGGTCGAAGGAGACCCCGATCATCCTATTACCCATGGTAAACTGTGCCCTAGATGTTTGGCTTTGAAGGACTTTTACGAAAGTGACGAAAGGCTGTTGTATCCCTTGAAGCGCGATCCAGAAAAGCGCGGCCAATACGCTTGGGAACGTTGCAGCTGGGACGAAGCTTACGACCTGATCGAGAAGAATTATCGTGAAGTCGTGAAAGAATGGGGCTACGATGCAGTAGGCGTTTTCGCTGGTACAGGTCGTGAGGGTGGACGCTATCACTTTGTTTTCGCACTGGATGTTTTCCAAACTCAAAGCACCATTGAAACAATCAGCGGCTGGTCATGCATTATTCCGCGCATGGCGGATATGTCATGGATCCTGGGTGCGCCCTATGCCGAAATTGACAACGCTATTGGTCTGCCGGGAACATACGACAATCCCGAATGGGTCTGCCCGAAATACATCCTGAACTGGGGCCGCGATCCGCTGCGTTCGAATCCCGACGGTCTTTGGGGCCACTCCCTTGTTGACATGATGCGCCGTGGTGCAAAGCTTATCAACGTTGATCCTCGTGTGAACTGGCTTTCTACGCGCGCTGAAGTGTACTTGCAGGTACGTCCTGGTACTGACTGCGCTGTTGCTATGGCGATTCTGAACGAAATCATTCAATCCGATCGTTATGACCATGAATTCGTTGAATCGTGGACCTATGGTTTCGATCAACTTGCTGAACGCGTTAGGGATTGGACACCAGAGCGCGCAGCAGAAATTGCTGATGTTAATCCCAATGATATTCGTCGTGTTGCGCAGTGCCTTCTAGAAAAACCGTGCACACTTTCCATGGGCCTTGCTGTTGATCAATCGGTGAACTCCATTCAGCTCGCGCATAGCCTTCTCGCCATCATGGCAATTACAGGCAATATCGACATTCCTGGCGGTCTGTACCTGGGTCAGCCGTTGCGCATGTTCCAAGCGCTGCAGGGAGACAACACCATTGAAGATGCGCAGGAAAGTGAATTGCCCGAAGGATTCGAGCCTCTTCCGCCGCATGATCCCACGCCGAAACCGGGTATCGGACATGAGGAGTTCCCCGCGCTTCCTACTGTCGCGAACACGCCTCATCCCGATGTTGTGCTTGACTGCCTGGAAACCGATCGTCCCCAGCCGCTCAAGATGGCATATATGCTGAACACGAATATCTTGGCATGCATGCCCGCGCAGCCGAAGCGCTGGATGGATGCAATGCGCAAGATGCAGTTTGTAGTGTGTGCTGATTTGTTTATGACGCCTACTACTATGGCTTTTGCGGATCTGATTTTGCCTGTTTGCTCGTCCATCGAGCACGATGGCATTGTTATGAACAACCAGGCTTCTATGTGGGGCCAGCTGGGTGCACTGAACAATATCGCACCGCGTCGCGGTAATACAAAATCCGATCTTGAGATTGCTATCGATTTGCATAAGCGCTTACACCCAGAAGACAAAGATCCCAAGTGGAACAGTGTTTCCGATTATTTGACTAACGACCTTCGTCCCGTTGATGATTGCGATTTGACTTTCCCCGAGCTCAAAGAACAGGTCATGTGCCAGTACGAGTTGGAATATCGCAAGTACGAGAAGGGCTTGTTGCGCGATGACGGTAAGCCTGGATTCCGTACGCGTACCGGCCGCATTGAACTGTGGAGCACACATTTGGCATCTTTAGGATATGATCCGCTGCCATACTACATCGCGCCGCCGTTGAGCCCTGTTGAGCGTCCCGATATTGCACGTGAGTATCCGTTGACGCTTGTGACCGGCGCTCGTCAATTCGTTTCGTTCCACTCTGAGCATCGCCAAATTAGGAAACTGCGTGAGATCCATCCATACCCGGAAGTGCAGATCAATCCGACCACCGCTGCTTCGTATGGCATTACCGATGGTGCATGGGTGTATATCGAAAACGAGTGGGGTCGCGTGAAGATGGTGGCAAAGCTGACGCCCATTGTTAAAGAAGACGTTATTTCTGCCGATCATGGTTGGTGGTATCCCGAAGCGAATCCAGAGGATTTGTTTAACGTATGGGATAGCAATGTGAATTCGCTTATGCCGCACAAGGTAGTGGGTCCCACGGGCTTTGGTGCTCCCTACAAGTGCCTTCCTGCGAAAATCTATCTTGCCCAGTAAAGAAGGAGGAATTATGGCGAAATACGGAATATTGGCGGATAACCTGTATTGCACGGGTTGCCATGCATGCGAGTTGGCATGCAAAAACGAGCATGAGCTTCTTTCGGGGCAGTGGGGCATTAAGGTTTTGGAGCTTGGTCCCTGGAAGCTTGAAGATGGCGTACATTGGGAATATCGATATGTTCCCGTGTTGACTTCGACTTGCGATTTGTGCGAGCAACGTGTAGCCGACGGCGGTCAGCCAAGCTGCGTCTTCCATTGTCCCGCATCCGCTTTGGAATTCGGCGCGCTTGAAGATTTGGCGAAGTCTATGGCTGAGAAAGGCAAGATGGCGACAATCTTGCTGCCGTAGTCTTGATTGATGCTGAGCAGATGAAGAAGAAAAGCGTCTCTTGTCGAAACGATGGGAGG
>CAKTYF010000136.1 GCA_934631995.1 uncultured Eggerthellaceae bacterium | reverse complement strand
CTCGCGGGGAAGGGAGAACGGCCTCGTCTGGCTGGCGCTTCGTTTAGTTCCCTCGTATTTGAACAAGCTGAAGCAATTTGCTCAATGCCGCTCTAGTCTAGGAAAATCTCCCCAGGAAGGGGATTTCTCTCAACGCGTGGAACATGGTTCCGACCTGTTGTCGCAGCTGACCAGCTGGGCGTTCGAAAGCTCTGTTCAAACGGCTGATTCCATGAAAAGCAGAGGATACGGCGTGGGTCGTCGTTCTCAATTTGCGTTATATCGCTTTACGGCGCGTGATGCCGTTTGCGCTGGTGTTATGGTGGTGCTGTGCGCGCTCACGTTGGTGGGTGTGGCCTTCGGAAGCCAGGATATCGAGTTTTATCCTGCGATTGTAGCAGCTCAGCCAGGCGCTTCGTTCGCAATTTCCCTAACCGCTTATTGCGTGTTGTTGTTTTTGCCTACATTTATCAATGCTAAGGAGATTTTGGTATGGCGCAGTTCGCTTTCGAGAATGTAACGTTTCATTATCCGGGGTGCGACACGCCCGCGCTGGATAATGTTTCTTTCGAGATAGAGGCGGGAAGCTACGTTACGCTTTGCGGCAAGAGCGGTTGCGGTAAAACGACGCTTTTGCGTCACTTGAAGTCGGTTCTTGCGCCCCATGGTAAGCGCACTGGCCAAGTGCTTTTCGAGGGAATGCCGCTTGAGCAGGTTTCACAGCGCGATCAATCTGCGAAGATTGGCTACGTTATGCAAAATCCCGATGCGCAAGTTGTGACCGACAAAGTGTGGCATGAGCTGGCATTTGGTCTGGAAAGCTTGGGTTGCAATCAGCGCACCATGCGTTTGCGCGTAGCGGAGATGGCAAGTTATTTCGGTATTCAGGGCTGGTTCCATAAGGACGTAAAAGAGCTGTCGGGCGGTCAAAAGCAGCTGTTGAACCTGGCATCGATCATGGCCATGCAGCCAAGCGTTCTCGTTCTGGATGAGCCAACAAGCCAGCTTGACCCTATTGCCGCCGCTGATTTTCTGAATACGGTGCGTAAGATCAATTTGGAGCTGGGTACTACCATTATTTTGTCGGAGCATCGACTGGAAGAGACGTTCTCGGCAGCCGATCGCGTTCTTGTCATGAAGCAGGGTCGCATTTTGGCCGATGGCGAGCCGCATGAAGTGGGACAACGCCTTATTGTTGCCAACGATGAAATGGCAGCCGCTCTACCTGCTCCGATGCGTATTTTCTACGGCGTGAATTCGGGTGCGAAATCCGCCCAGGTTGAGGCGCGCGATTGTCCTTTGACGGTGCGCGAAGGCCGCACATGGCTCACACGCAACTTCAGTGATATTCCGGCCGATGCTCGCGCGATGCCCGATGCGCAAGCGTACGAGGAAACGGACGACAACATTGCGCTCTCCTTCAAGGATGTTTGGTTCCGCTACGATCGCGAGCTTCCCGATGTTTTGCGCGGAACCTCGTTTGATGTGCATAAGGGAGAGTTGTTCGCTTTGGTGGGCGGCAACGGTACGGGAAAATCCACGTCGCTTAAATGCGCGTGCGGCATCAATAAGCCGTATCGCGGCACGATTCGCATCAAGGGTAAAAAGATTAAAGAATGGAAGGGCAATGACCTGTTCAAAGGCTGCATTGCAATGCTTCCTCAAGATCCGCAAAACCTGTTCGTGAAAAAGACGGTTCGCGCCGATTTGCAAGAGATGCTTACCGACAAGAAGCTCAGTGCGGAAGAGGCGCAGCAGAAGGTCTTGGAAGTGGCGCGCACCTGCGATATCGAGCGCTTACTGGATTCTCATCCGTACGATCTTTCGGGTGGCGAGCAGCAGCGTGCGGCACTGGCGAAGGTTCTGCTCTGCGAGCCCGAGATTTTGCTGTTGGACGAGCCAACGAAGGGAATCGATGGGTTCTTCAAGCGCGAGCTTGCCGGCGTGTTGGCGCGTTTGCGCGAGCAAGGGAAGACCATTGTCATGGTATCTCACGATATCGAGTTCTGCGCACATTATGCAACGAGCGTTTCGATGTTCTTCGACGGCGGCATTGTTACCACGAACACTCCGCGCCGTTTCTTCGCGCAAAACAGCTTCTATACGACATCGGCGAATCGTATGAGCCGTCATATGTTCCAGAATGCCATTATCGATGAGGATGTGATTGCGTTATGCAAGAACGCGTAAATAGCAAGAAGACGGTTGCCATTACCGTGGTGTGCATTGCCTTGATAGTGGCAACGCTGGCTTCTACGGTGCTGTACGGTAACGAGCAGTATTATCTGTCGAGTGTTGTTATCGCAATCTGTACGATGGTGCCGTTTTTTGCCTCGTTCGAAGGTCGTGCTCCCCAGGCGCGCGACCTGGTGGTGCTGGCGGTTCTCATTGCGCTGGCGGTGGCATCGCGCGCTGCGTTCTTCTGGTTTCCAAATTTCAAGCCCATTGCGGCAATCGTCATTCTTGCCGGTATTGCTTTTGGTCCGCAAGCAGGCTTTATGACCGGTGCGCTTTCCATGCTGGTGAGCAATTTCATGTTCGGACAAGGTCCGTGGACGCCTTGGCAGATGCTTGCTTTCGGCTTGGCGGGTCTGGTGTTCGGCATTTTGTCGCAGAAAGGCAAAATCCCTAACAAGGACTACACGCGCAAGCAGGTATTTTTTCTCACGGTGGGGTCGTTTTTCTTCACGTGGTGCGTCATTGGCCCGCTTCTTGATGTGTGTGCGCTGTTCTTGATGGTCAACGATATTACGCTTGAAAGCGCGCTTGCCATTTTTGCATCGGGTGTTCCCGTGAATCTAACGCGCGCGATTGCAACGGCAATCCTTATGTTCTTGATTGCAAATCCGCTGCTCGACAAGCTCGAGCGCGTAAAAGTGAAGTACGGAATGGGCGAATAGGGGCTCTATTGTGAGATTCGATTCGTATCATCCGGCGCTTAACCTGCTGTTTTTCGTAGCAGTTATTGCGGCGGCGCTCTTATGGAATCATCCGATTTTTATCGGTATCGGTTTCGTGTGCGCGCTGGTCTATTCTTTTGTGCTCAAGGGCCGTAAAGCGATTATCTTTGCTCTTATTGCGTTTTTGTTTCCGTTTGTGTGGAGCGCGTGGTTTGCCTACAACACGCATTTCGGCATAACGAATCTAGGCGAGACGTTCATTGGCAACAACATCACATTGGAGTCGTTAGCGTTCGGCTTTGCGCACGGGTGTCAGATTTCAACGGTGCTTCTGTGGATGGTGTGCGTGTTTGAGCTGTTCACGGCCGATAAAGTTGTTTATCTTTTGGGGCGCGTTTCGCCGCGTTTGGCGCTGCTGTTGGCGGTGGCACTGCGCGCGATTCCCCTGGTTGCAGAGCGGTCGGTGCGCGTGAACACTGCACAGAAAGGCATTGGGCGCGGGTCGGGCTGCGGGAGTTTCTTTGACCGCGCGCGAAACTGGGTGCGCCGTGTTTCCATTGTTATCACATGGAGTATTGAGCGCTTTGCGGAAATGTCGGATTCCATGCGCAGCCGCGGTTCGCTACTGCGTGGACGCAGTGCCTATTCGCTGTATCGTTTTGATGCGCGCGACCGAACGTTGGTAATCACGATGTTCATTCTTATCACGGTATGCGTGGTAGGCATGTTGCTCACGCAGACGTCTATTCAGTACAACCCTCAGATTATCTTTAATCGTATGACGTTGCTGAGCCTTGTGTTTTTTGGCGCGTACTTGGTGTTTTGCCTTCTTCCCGCCGTGTTGCAGATTGTGGGAGAATTGCGTTTCAAGAATTTGCTTTCTCACGTTGAAACGAATGATAACCAAAAAGGAAACGGTATCGTGGCGTTTGGATGCGAAGGCGGGGAATAGACCGTGGAGTTTCAGGAAGAGGTGCTTGCATGGCGAAAGTAAAAACAAAGAAGCGCGTGTTCAACGCGATAATGGCCGTTGCGGTGGTGGTTATCGTGGTTGCAGGCGTGATGTTGGCGCTTGATTTCAAAGGTGCGCCATCGCCCGTGGCGTCTTCTGCGTCATCGGGCAATGCGGCGGCGCTCACCACGTGCGAGAAATCGGGCAATGTGAACATTGTGCGAAGCGGCTTGGGTTATGCGTTGGAAAACGACACGAAACTCAAGGCGGGCGATCAAATTGAGACGCTCTCTGCTTCAAGCATTGCGCTTTTCCAGGAAGGATACACGGTCAGCCGTCTGGGTGCACGCACGACCGCCGTTGTCCAGGAGAAGGATGACGCGTTCACGATGTCGCTGAAGCAGGGCACGGCGCTTATTTGGGCAAAAACGTCGCTCGGTCTATCGTTGTGCGATGACGAGGCAACGGTTGTACCCTCCAAGGAAGCCCTGCTGCTTTTGACGCAAGAGCAGGGTAGCGCTTCTGTTTCGGTTCTGGGCGGTTCGGTAGAATGCACAGGTGTTGCAGCGCAAGCTTCCGCGGGTCAGACCATCACGTTGCTGAAAAGCGATGGCGCTTGGCAAGCTTCGGTAGACGAGCTTTCCGAGAAATCACTTCAGGATGAAACGATCAAATCCATTGAGGCGTTCAGCGAAGAGGGAGCGAAGTGCTATTACTCGCTTGATG
>CAKTYF010000135.1 GCA_934631995.1 uncultured Eggerthellaceae bacterium | reverse complement strand
TTCAACAAGAAGGAATCTCTGCTGGTTCCGCTAACGGAAGGTCCCTTCTACGTGCTTACCATGGGAGTTTGCACGCACGGAAGCTTCGGTGGTTACAAAGTTGATACCGACTTCCGCGTGCTTGACACGAAGGGTAATCCCATTCCCAATTACTATGCAGCAGGCGAAGTTGCTTGCGGGTCTTTCATCTACGACGATTATCCAGCAGGCGGCTGTGGTTTGAATTTTGCTTACACGTCGGGACGGTTTGCTGGCGCCAACGCGGCGGCAGCGGCGGCGAAAGCTTAAGGAGGAAACAGCATGAGCGAAGAGATTCAAAACGCTTTTCCTAAAACAAAGAACAAGCGCAAAGCTCCTATAGTTATTGGCATTGTTGCGGCGGTTCTTGTGGTTGCCGGCGCCGGTTTTTGGGTATGGCATGAGCAGCCTAGCTTCTGTAGTGCCATCTGCCACACTCCTATGGATGCTTACGGCAAAACATACGATGGCAGTCAGGATTTTCAAGGCAACAAGCTTGATGCAACCGAGGCAAGCTCTATGCTTGCATATCAACATGCAAATCTGGCGGGAACGACCTGCATGGGCTGCCATGTGCCCACGTTAAGCGAACAGGTGGGCGAAGGCATGGCGTGGCTTTCCGGGGATTACTACATCACGGGCACGAATGCCAACGGCGATGCCCTTATTGAGGCACGCTCTTTGTCTGATTTGACCGAGGCGCGTGGCGTTGCGAAGACCGAGTTCTGTCAAAACGATACGTGCCATGCCGATACGCCCGATCGAGAGAGTCTGATTGCGAAAACGGAGTATTTGGGCACGTACAACCCGCATTTGATGCGCCACGGCGAAGTTGATTGCGGAATGTGCCACAAGGGCCATTCTCAATCGGTGAACGTGTGCACGGAATGCCATGCGTCTGCACCGGTGCCCGATGGCTGGCTTGATATGGCATCTGCTCAGGAGAAAGGTGTTATCCCCACGGTGAATAAATAAGCATTCAGGCGCGCCCTGCGGATGATATACGCTGCGCGCGATGTTTGCGCATGCATCCGCCGCGTGCTTGACAACAGGTGCCTCTCTTTTGCGACCCCGCCTTCTTGCGGGGTCGTTTTGCGTTTTCGCGCCTGTACTTTCAACGATAGATCCGGTGCTCTTGCGAAGAATCACGATTTCGTTCCAAGGCGGGCGCGCAAGCTACCAAGCTGTAGCTTTGGTGCTTGCGCGAAAAGCCACAGCCTTTCCCTTTTGAATGTCTGCTCGTTCAATCGCTTCCGCATGGTTGCAATGCAAAACTTTGGATAAATCAGCAGTGCAACTGTTTTTACCGGAGCGCCCTTGATGTTAGAATCAAAATTAAACGTTTTCTTGCGACGAAGGGGAAGCCGACTTCTGCAAGCAAAGTGTTTGGTCCGAGCGAAGCGGCAGCGCAAGAAAGAAAAACAAAGAGGGAAACGAACGATTTTGGAAAAGATGGCGCATGATAATTGCCGCTGCGCGGAGCCCCGCGTGAGCACGTGGAAGCAGTTTTGCTCTATATACGGATCACGCTTTTCGTTTATGTTTTTGGGACTTGCAACGTTGAGAATCTGGTTGCAGTGCTGCCAGTACGATTGCTTCGTGTATACCGATTATGGGTTTCTTACGGTTGCCGGAACGCTTGTACGGGCAACCGTGATTGCAATTCTTGTTGCTATTTGCCTGGCACAAGGGTTTTCAGAAAGTGTTGAGCAAAGGCTTGACCAGGTATCTTGTATTTTCATGACGATTGCTGCGGGTCTGTATTTCGTTCAGCCTGCTTTTAGCGACGTTCCTCTTTCCCTTGTTGCCTCTTTGGTTGGCAGTGTGGGTATGGCATGGATTGCCACCACCTGGATTCGCGTGTTCATGCGGCTTCAACCGGGTGAGGCGTTTCTATATGCTATTCTTGCTATGGGACTTTCCGCTGTTGTCGTGTTTGCTCTAGGCGTTTTAGGCACGTCAGTCGCGTATGCTATGTGCATAGCGATGCCGTATGCTGCCATTGCTTCGGCCCACAACGCAACTACCCTCCTTGATGAGCGGCCTTTAAATCAACGCTGCGATACGCGCGATGCCTTGAACGATGATTTGCCGCGCAATGCGGTGCTGTCGAAGTTGCTTGGCGTATGTTTGGTGAATTTTTCTATTGGCGTTGCGCGCGGGTATCCCAGCGGGCTTTCCATTCCTCTTGATTTGACTTGCCAGGCGTTTCATAACGCTACCGTCATGGTGCTGTCTGCATGCTTGGTTTGGTGGGTTTTAGTGAAGGGGCATCGCTTCACTTTGTTTTTAATCGGCGGCATTATCTGCGCTTTTGCATCGGTTGGTGTGGCTCTTATCGCGGCGAGTCCTCATGCGTTCGGTTCTGCGGGAGCGGTGCTTGTTACCATTGCTAATTCGTTGGGCGTGGCAGGTATGTGGTATTGCGCTTACGACTTCGCGCGGCACAGCTCACAGCACCCCTATGTGGTGTTCGGTATTGCGTGGATTTGCTTCCTTCTTCCACGTGAACTGGGACGATTACTTGTTCTGCGCCTTGGCTTTCTGCTTGAAGCGGAAAGCGTGCTGCTGGTTGCAGGTGCGCTTATTATGGTTGTGCTAATTCTTGGCATGGCATTTATCTTGTCGAATCGTCGTACAGGTGGTATGTGTTTTATGTTCCGGGAGCTGCAGATAAGCGCGTCTCAGGCGAATGCGCAAGGCAACACGTGGAGCGATGCGTGCGGCGCGCCCGACGGTTCAAGCGGCATGTGGGATGATATATGCGGTACGTCCGGCAGTTCATGTGACACGCTCGCTGCCCGAAACGAAGCGCGTGAGTTGCAGGGCGTTAGCGCGCAAAGTGCTGTTGTGCACGCTGTGCAAGACAGTGCTGTGATTGACCCGCAAGATGACATTGCGCACGATGCGCAGGGGCGGACATTTGATGCGTTCTCCCAGTTCTACGGTTTAACTGAACGCGAGGTTGAGGTTGCGCGCCTTATGGCTATGGGACGCAGCCGTGCGGTAATAAGCGAACAGCTTACCTTATCTCAAAATACCATAAAGGGGCACATGCACAATATCTATACCAAAGCGGGCGTTCACTCGAAACAGGAGTTTCTCGATTTGGTTTTTGCTTTCGACGATGCGAAGAGTGCGAAGTAGAGCGAGTTGAGGCAAGATGCGAAGCAAAGCGTCCTGAAGCGGTCTACATCAAAACGGAACTGCACGCCTTTCTTGTCTGCTATCGCATCCGCCACGGAAGATGAAACATGCGCTGAAGCAAGGACTTGGGACAAGATATATCGAATGCGCCAAAACGAAAACCCTCGCACGTCTCTCAATGTGAGATGTACGAGGGTTAAGAATGCAGGTTCTCCACCTGTTTGTTCGGGGAATTCTTTAGAGTTCCCCGAAGGATTCGAAATTCCGAAGAATTCGAAAGAATCCTGCGGGGTTGAAAATGCTGCTTTGGCCTTGTCGTGCGACCGAGCATGCGCTTCCGCCAAGCCGAATAGGGCTTTATCGAGCGAGCGGAAAAGCGCGTCACGCGACCGAGTGTGCTAACGCTACACGACGAGGAGCGTGAAAGAGCTTTTCCGCCGCTCTAGGAAGCCCTATTAGAAGTAGCGCTCCAGCATACCCTTAAGCGCCTTGCCGTGACGAGCTTCGTCGCGTGCCATTTCATGAACGGTGTCGTGGATGGCATCCAGGCCGTTCTTCTTTGCGCAGGTAGCCAGCTCGGTCTTGCCAGCGGTTGCGCCGAACTCGCACTCAACGCGCCAAGCCAGGTTCTTCTTGGTGGAGTCGGTCATGTTCGCTTCGCACTCGCTGCCCAAAAGCTCAGCGAACTTAGCGGCATGTTCGGCTTCTTCGTAAGCAGCCTTTTCCCAATACAGGCCAATTTCGGGGTAGCCTTCGCGATGAGCGATGCGCGCCATGCACAGGTACATGCCCACTTCAGAGCACTCACCTGCGAAGTTCGCCTTCAGCTGCTTCAGAATGTAGTCCTTGTCCTCGTCGGACACGTTGGGGTTGTCCTTGACGGTTTCAGCGTAAATGCCGAACTTGTGCTCGGCGGCAAGCTTCATTTCGCCTTCGACCTTCTCGAACATTTCAGCACCAGCGCCGCAGGTGGGGCACTTGAAATCAGCGGGAAGCTCTTCGCCTTCGTAGATGTAACCGCAAACCTTGCAAACCCATTTCGTCATGATCGTTTCTCCTTTTGTCTCTTCTGCTTTTGGATTCTCATTTTTTATCGCTTCGCCCGTATTGCTGGGGGCGTTGTAGCTTTTCGCTTGCGACGTTTGTGCCGCTTGCGTCTGCGTTGCCGAAGTTGCCACCTGTTGTTTCATGCGCGCTCGGTAACCCGCGTACGTGATGGGCGGCTTGTCGGAGAGCGCCTGCGCCTGCGTGACCAGCGCCGTGAACTGAAAGTGGCTGCCCAAATCTTGCACGGCAACAACCTTGCAGGAAACGAAGCCGCAGGAATTCGCATCGTACAGTAAGCCGTTCTTGCTGCGTTTCATGTTGCTGAACAGGTCGTTTGTTTCGCTCGCTGGTTCGCTTGCGAACTTATCCACACTGCGGCCC
>CAKTYF010000134.1 GCA_934631995.1 uncultured Eggerthellaceae bacterium | reverse complement strand
CAGCGCGTGGGCAAGAGCAGCCTGGGCTTTAATGCCGAGCTGCCCGAAAGCAAGAAGCAGGAAGAGGCGGAACTTTTGGCGCAAGTCCTTCCCGAGGACTTGCATAAGTTCGGTATGATTCCCGAATTCGTCGGTCGTATTCCGGTGGTGACTGCCCTGAAGGAGCTGTCGGAAGACGACTTGGTGCGCATTTTGACGGAGCCGAAAAACGCGCTTGTCAAGCAATACAAGAAGATGTTCAGCTTTGAAGATTCCCAGCTGGAGTTCGAAGAGGAAGCGCTTCGCGCCATTGCGCATGAAGCGGTAGAGCGTGCAACCGGCGCGCGTGGTCTTCGCTCTATTTGCGAGCGCATTCTTATGGACGTCATGTATGAGCTGCCAGAATATCAGGAAGCTTCACGTGTTGTTATTCGCGCTACCGATGTGACGGGTGAAACGAAGCCGGAAATCGTTGCGCTTTAGCGTAGCGGGAAACGTTGATTTTGCCCGTCTTTTCAAGGCGGGCACTGGCGTATTGAGAGCCGTATAAGCTGTGTAAGAAGAAGGATTCGAAAATGGCTGAAAATAAGAAAAACGAAGAGGGACAGGCAAAGAAGGTCGATTACGACTTCGCTGCCCATGAAACTCCTATTTTTAATGAGTGGGTGAAAGAAGGCTATTTTCGCCGCAGCAAAGGCCAGGGCGAGCACGCCGATGACACGTTTACCATTGTTGTTCCGCCTCCTAACATCACGGGCGTTTTGCACATGGGTCACGCCCTGAACGAAACTATCCAGGATACCTGCATTCGCCGTGCGCGTATGAGGGGCTACCAGACGCGTTGGATTATTGGTACCGACCATGCTGGCATTGCAACGCAGACGAAGGTTGACAAGAAGCTTGCTGACCAGGGCATTTCTCGTTTGGAAATTGGTCGCGAGAAGTTTATCGAGGCATGCTACGACTGGCGTCGCGAATATGGTACGACTATTGTGAACCAGATTAAGGGCATGGGCTGCTCGGGCGACTTTGAAGACGAGCATTTCACGCTTGATCCTGATTACGTTTTGGCCGTTCGTAAAGTGTTTACCGACTGGTATCACCAGGGTTTGATCTATAAGGGCAAGCGTATTGTGAACTGGTGCCCGCACTGCACGACCGCCATTGCTGATGACGAAGCGGAATACGTAGAGGATGCAAGCCATTTGTGGTATTTGCGCTATCCGCTGACCGAACCCGTTGATGGCATGGAGTACTTGGTTGTTGCCACCACGCGTCCGGAAACCATGCTGGGCGACACGGGCGTTGCCGTGAATCCCAAGGACGAGCGTTTTGCTCAGCTGGTGGGTAAAACCGTTACGCTGCCTATTGTTGGCCGCAAGATTCCCATTTTCTCCGACTGGCATGTTGATACGGAGTTCGGTACGGGCTGCGTTAAGGTTACGCCGTCGCACGACCCGAACGACTGGGCTATGGGTGAGGCTCATGGCCTGGAGAAAATCAACATTTTCGACGAGACCGCCCATGTGGTGGAAGGCTATGGCAAGTTCAGCGGAATGGATCGCGATGAAGCACGCCAGGCTATTGTGGAAGAATTCGAGTCCTTGGGTTTGCTGGACCACATTGAGGATTTGAATCACTCCGTTATGACGTGTTATCGCTGCCACACTAAGCTGGAGCCGTGGGAGTCGGAGCAGTGGTTTGTTGCTGTTGACGAGCTCAAGAAAGACGCGGCGCGCGTTGTTGAAGATGGCGAGATTCAGTTCCATCCTGCACGTTGGAAGCAAGTGTACCTTGACTGGCTTGCCAACTTGAAGGACTGGTGCATTTCTCGTCAACTGTGGTGGGGCCATCGCATTCCCATGTTCTACTGCGACGAGTGCGGCTGGCAAGACGCTTCTGTGGAAGATATTGACACTTGCCCGAAGTGCGGTCATGCGTTGCGCCAAGAAGAAGACGTTCTTGATACCTGGTTCTCTTCTCAGCTGTGGCCTTTTGCCACCATGGGCTGGGCAACCGAAGGCATGGATGCGCCCGAGCTGAAGCTGGCGTACCCGACGCAGGTTCTTTCCACGGCGCGCGACATTATGGGCTTGTGGGTTGCTCGCATGGTCATGTCTTCGCTGTATTTCACGAAGCAAATTCCGTTTGAACACGTAATTATTCATCCCACGGTTATGGGTGCCGACGGCAAGCCGATGAGCAAATCGCGCGGCAATGGCGTTGACCCCTTGAAGCTGCTTCAGGATTATGGCTCCGACGGCATGCGTTTCGGTCTTTTGCTGCAGGTGACGGGCGCTCAGGATTTGAAGTTCGATGAGCAGAAGCTGGTGAGCAGCCGTAACTTCGCGAATAAGATCAGGAACGCCGCTCGTTTCGTGGGCATGAACCTTGATGGATATGTTCCCGGAGAGCCCAATCCCACTACGTCGGCTGATAAGTGGATTTTCACGCGCTTGGCGCAGCTTGTTGAAAGCATTGATGCTGCTTTTGAAGAGTTCGAATTTGGCGAAATCACCCGTCAGCTCTATTCGTTCTTCTGGAATGAATTCTGCGACTGGTACATTGAGTTCTCCAAGAGCCGCTTGAGCAAAGATGCTGACCCGCAAGACAGACTGGATTGCCAGCGCAATCTTGTCTTCGTGCTTGATCAGGCAATTCGCTTGTTGCATCCCATTATGCCGTTTGTAACCGAAGAAATTTACCAGGAGCTTCCGGGTGAAAAGCAGGCAAAGCACCTGATTGTTGCTTCGTGGCCTCAAGCTGTTGCTTTGAAGCGGTACTGCGATGAAGATGCTGCGGCCGCCATTGGTATGGTGTGCGATGCGGTATCGGCCATCCGCAGCACGCGTGCCCGTTACGGCATTTCGCCTAAGTCTGCGCTGGATGTTGTTATCAAGGCGAAAGAAAGCGCTGATTTGCTGGAGCAGCAGGCAAGCCTGATTTCGTCTTTGGCAAATGTGTCTTCGCTGACTATTTCTGCGGACGCGGAAAAACCGGCAGGGTCGAGCGTATCCCTGGCGGGAAGCCTGGAAGTATATGTTGCTCTTTCGGGATTAGTTGATTTTGACGCAGAGCGCGCGCGTTTGCAGTCCGAACGTGATAAAGTTTCTAAAGACGCTGCAAAGCTTGAAAAGAAGCTGTCCAACCAAGGCTTCCTTGCAAAAGCGGCTCCCGAGATTATCGAGAAGGACCGCGCTCATTTTGCCGAGCTTACCGATAAGCTTGCTCGCATTGATGAGCAGCTTGCCGGTCTCGCGTAAAGCGAAGTGGGCGACGAAAGGATAAAACATGGCTGATTTGTTGTCTTCGCTTATCACTGAAGAGATGCGCATGGCGCTTGTCGTTGTGTGCGTTATGATTGCCGCACTGTATGTGCTTTCTATTGCTTGGGTTGTGCGTGATGCGCATCTGCGCGGCACGAACTGGGTTGTTTGGGGCGTTGTTTCCATCATTCCCATTGTTGGGTTGGTAGCTTATTGCCTCCTTCGTCCGTCGTTGATGCAGATCGACCGTGATGAGCAGGAGCTTGAAATCGCCTACAAGCAGCGTGCATTGCAGAAGTACGGAAATTGCGCTGTTTGCGGATGCCCTGTTGAAGATGATTTCATCGTATGCCCTTCGTGTCATGCTCCTTTGAAGAACCAGTGCGCGCGTTGTGGCAAGCCACTTGATCCCACGTGGTCCATGTGCCCGTATTGCGCCACGCCTGTCAATGGTGCGGCACCGCGTCGTCGTCCGGCTCGTGGGCAAGAGCGCCCCACGCGTAATGCATCCGCTGCAGCCGATAGCAACCACACCGTGGCCATGGATATGCCTCAGGAGCATGCGCGCCGTCGTCGTATGCCGGTTGAGTAAATCTAAAAACCGAGCGCTATCGCTCATCACCGCGTCTTGATGCCTTACCCCTTGTCTGAAGGGGTAAGGCGTTATTCATTTATTGTTGTTGAAGGCGCAAGCACAAGATACAATTAATAAGTTATAAAAGTTGCCGTGTTGCGATATGCAGCCAATTGAATGAGGTGAAAATCCTCGCGAGTGGGTCACCGTGATGCTTTTCCTGGGGGAAGAGAAAAGATGAGTCGGGTCATTGGGCAACAGGGGAAGCGTTCTGCCTTTACCAGGAGCTTCGCGGGTGTTTAATGCACTGCGTCTCCTGTCCAGGGTCGGTGTTGATTGCGCGGTACAGGGAAGGAAAGTGCTATGGATAAAAGAGACGCATTCTCTGATTATCATCCAGCAGTGTGCTTTGCCTTTTTCGTAATCGCCGTTGTTTTTTGTATGTTCTTGCGTCACCCCGCTTTTACGGCGGCGGCGCTTATCTTTTCCTTTTTATATGCCGTTACTATTCAAGGTGCTCGTGCTTGCAAATTTTTGCTGGCAATGGTGCCTATTTTGATAATCATTTCGGTAATTAATCCTCTGTTCAATACACTGGGTGAGACCGTTCTCTTTACGTACTTCGATGGTCGTCCTTACACCTCTGAGGCGCTTGCGTATGGTGCCTGCACCGCGTGCATGTTCGTGGCGATGTTCGTTTGGTTTTCTTCGTATAATCGCGTTATGACCAGTGATAAGTTCACGTTTTTGTTTGGTGGCCTGGCGCCGGCAATTACGCTGACGCTCACTATGGCGCTTCGTT
>CAKTYF010000133.1 GCA_934631995.1 uncultured Eggerthellaceae bacterium | reverse complement strand
ATCGACATCAGTCCTATCGTAGCTCTACTTGTATTACAATTTGTTGTGCGCTGTGTTGTGCGCATGCTTCTCTTTCTTTTGTAATAGTTTGCCGGCCGACCTCGAAAGGACGAAAAAATGGCAATTACTTCTACCGATATTCAAAACCAAGGCTTTACCATCAGCAAAAACGGCTATAAAGTCGAAGAGGTTGACGATTTCTTGGAGTATGTGTCCGATGAAATCGATATCCTGAACAGCCATGTTGCAGAGCTTGAAGGCCAGCTGGCAGATGCCGATAACGTTTTTGCGGGCTTTGACAAGCCGGTTCAGACTGAGCCTGAAGTGGTTACCATCGAGTCGAGCGTAGATGAATCGGTTCTGGCGGAAAAAGACGCCCTTATTGCGGATCTGCAGGCGCAGCTTTCCGATGCAAAGGCCGATGGAAGCGCTATTGCACAGGTTCTCATTGTTGCGCAGCGCAATGCCGATGAAATTGTGTCGAATGCGCAAGTTCAGGCCGGCCAGATCATTGCCCAGGCGCAGGACAAAGCGGCAGAGATCATCAACGACGCAAACGAGAAGCGTGAGCAGGTTGAGCAGGCAATCGACGGCTTGGAAGACGAGCGTGACGAAGTGCGTTCCGGCTACCAGGAAATGCTGAAGAACTTCATTGCCGATGCTACGAGCAAGCTTTCCGCCTTAAGCACCGAAGAGCGCGTGAAGAACAGCGCTCATGGTCGTTTTGCTACGACGCCTGCGGCTACGAAGCAGACGGTTCAGCCGGTTTCTCGCAAAGACGATGAGTACGTTCCCGCGTTTGCTGTTCCGGCAAGTCAGCCTGTTGTTGCTGCTGCAACGCCCAGCCCGTCTGTGGTGGAAAAAGACTTCTCGGGCTTTGGCGACACCGATGACGATTTCGGTTTTGACGACATCGATTAATGACTGCCGCACAATCAAACATAACCATTACCGTTCGCGTCACGCCCCGCTCGGGGCGTGACGAAGTTATGGGCCGTAAAGTCTTTGAGGATGGAGTCCAGGCCGTATGCGTGCGGGTAACGGCTCCGCCCGATGGAGGCAAAGCGAATAAAGCGGTGTGCAAAGCGGTGGCGTCTTCTTTGGGCGTTCCGAAAACGGCTGTCGAAGTGGTTTCGGGTCATACAGCGCGTAGAAAGCAGCTTTCTATCAGCGCGAATGCAATCGCCGATGCCGCTGTTCAGGAATGGCTGAGTTCACTTCCTTCGCTGTGATCCTTGTTGTTGCGGCGGCGCGGGGGAACGCTTTCTCGCAGTTTTCCTGTTTCGTTTCCGCCGTGATTCCGCGTTTTTTACGGCGTGTGCGCCTTTGCCTTCGATATTTTGATACAATACGCACTTTGAGTGGGCTCAGCGATCGCGCGCTTCGGCGTGAGGAAAGTCCGGGCTCCTTAGGGCAAGATGCCAGTTAACGACTGGGCGGGGTGACCCGACGGAAAGTGCCACAGAAAAGAAGACTCCCGCAGACTTGTTCTGCGAGAAAAGCTGAAACGGTGTGGTAAAAGCGCACCAGCGTTGCAGCAATGCAGCGGCTTGGTAAACCCCATCTGGAGCAAGCGCAAATAGGAGTGCGATACGGCCGCCCTACCGTGCATTCGGGTTGCGCGCGATAAGGCGCATGGCGACATGCGTGCAAGATAAATGATCGCTCTCGACAGAACCCGGCTTACAGGCCCACTCATTTTCTTCTGGCTGAAGCGTTATGGAAAGGGGAAGGATCGTGCGGACTGCTGCTTTGGTCGCTGCTTCCTCGTTCAACGCGGCGGCGTTTCTTCGTTTTTACGAACAGCATCCCTATGATGATATTGTTGCCGTTGATGCGGGATATGCCCATTTGCAGGCAATTGGCGTGACGCCAACGCTTGTTGTGGGGGATTTCGATTCGCTGGGTTTTGTTCCAAGCGACATTCCCACGGTGCGCTTCCCCGAGGAAAAAGACGATAGCGATTTGGGTTTGGCCCTTGATTGGTGTGCCGATAACGATATCGATTCCGTTTCGGTATATGGAGCGTTCGCGGGACGGCTTGATCACACGTTTGCGGCAATTCAGACTATGGCGGGGTTTGCGTTGAGAACGCATCGAGCGGTGTGGGGGATTTCCGATGCCGTGCAGCTTGTTGTCATGCCGGGTGGGTATCGGTTGTTGATGCTGGGCGCAGATCAGAGCCCCGATTTCTGCGCGCTGCCGAAAGAGCAGCGCACCGTTTCGGTGATTTCTCTTTCGGATTGCGCGCGCGGCGTGACTATTCAGGGAATGAAGTACGAGCTTGACGGCGGCGATTTGACGAATCGCTGTTCGCTGGGTCTTTCGAACGAGCTGATTGGCAACGATGTTTCCGTGTCGCTTGAAGAAGGGTGCGTGCTGGTAACGCTGCCGCTTTGTCAGGCGATTTCCCTCTCTTGTTCCTAGCCGTCAAAAATCTTTCACAAATTCGAAATTTCTCCTTGACGGAACGCTTCTGTATCGGTAATATACTTTCTCGCGTTTGCAACACCGATTGCGAGCTCAACGAACAAGTTGGGGTGTCGTCTAATGGTAGGACAGTGGTTTCTGGTGCCATATGTGTGGGTTCGACTCCTGCCACCCCAGCCACTTGACGTTTGATGGGCAATCGAATAGAATGCAGCAGCGCATCGCAAGTGGCTCCGTCGTCTAGCGGTTTAGGACGCCGCCCTCTCAAGGCGGAGGTCGAGGGTTCGAATCCCTTCGGAGCTACCATGAACTTTCAAACCGCCCTCCGGGGCGGTTTTTGTTTTCCTATACGATTCTGCGCCGGCTTTCTCTTGCTGTTCCTGTGCGTTCCCGTTTTGGCTGGGGCTCCAGTTTGGGCTGCGGAGTTTCTTTACTTCCGCTGCGGTCGGAGTCCCTTGTCTGCGTTTGCCGCCAAGCACCCTTGCGGCGTGGGTGTCTAGCAGTCGGCCTTGCGTAGCTTCGCAAGGAATCCTTCTGTGTTCCAGAAACGCCAAATCGCTTCTGCATCGTTTTTTATTTGCTCGTTTATCACGGCTTCAAGTGCCGCTTCAAGTGCAACGCGAAATTCGGGCCCCGGCGCATAGCCCGCCGAAACAAGATCCTTTCCGCTCACCGCTAAGTCGCGCAACGAAAACGCAGCATTTTCTTTCAGCACTTCATCAAGGATGCGCTCTAGATTGGCTACCATTTCCAGACGTCCTGCGCAACGCGGTGCCTGCGATAGCGTATCGGCGCGTTTCATGGCGCATAAGTGCAAAAAGAGATCGGGGCGTTCTTGGAGTTTGCGCATCATGCGTTTCACGGCGCGCGGTGTTTCTTCCACTACGTCATCGTGGCGACCAACGAGCAAAGCCAGGTCTTCAGCAAAAGCGCGCGGCATCTTGAAGCGTCGTGCAATTTCGCGCGCGCAAATCTTGCTGATTTTCGCATGTCCTGGGAAATGTCCCTGTCCTTTTTCGTCAGGTGCCCATGCTGCGGGTTTGCCAACGTCGTGAAGCAGGGCAACCCAGCGGTCAAGGGGAGTATTGTCAATCGCTTGAACGCAGTGGGCAATGTGGTCGTAAACGGTATAAATATGATAAGGCGTGCGCTGATCGAATTCCCAGGAAGCCGAAAGCTCGGGAATAAGCTGAAACACCACATTGTGGTATTCCATAAGCAGCGGGTAAGGGTTCTTTCCGCACAGCAGGGAAGTGAACTCCTTGAACAAGCGTTCAACTGATATTTCCGAAAGGTCTTTTGCGTGCTCGTGAACAGCGCGCGCTGTTTCGCTCTCAAGGGAAAATCCAAGTTGCGATGCAAAACGCAGCGCTCTCAATATACGAAGGGCATCTTCGCTGAAGCGGGCATCGCTTGAACCAACGCAGCGGATGGTTTTCTGCATAAGATCGCCTTGGCCGCCGAACGGGTCAATTACGCCCGTTCGCGGGTTGTACGCCATGGCATTAATGGTGAAATCGCGTCGCGCAAGATCTTGCTCAATGGTTTCTACGAAGTGAACGCTTTCGGGATGCCGGTGATCAAGATAGTCGCCGTCAGTACGATATCGCGTAATCTCCAAGGGGAAGTTGTTAATCAGCACAGTAGCGGTACCGTGCTTTTCACCCGTTGGAATGGCGGTGAATCCCTTTTCGCGGAAGAGTGCCAAAAGGATGTCGTAGGGAGCGCTGCATGCCAAGTCTGCATCGTGGATGGAGCGACCGAGCAACGCATCGCGCACAAATCCTCCTACAAGATAGCCTTCATATCCAGCTTCCTCGAGCGTAGTTAGCGCAGTACATGCTGCCTGATATAAAGGAAGGTCTTGTAATGCTTGGAGGGAATCGTTTGGTGAAGGCGTCTGGCTCATAAGTTGTCTTTCCTTTGCAGCATTATTTATTGTCATTGCCTATGGTAAATAAAGATAGAGCGTTTGGGCAAAAGAGCGTTCAAAAACTTTTTTCAACTTTTTCCAAAAAAGTTCTTGACTCCAGTGGCCCAGGCGCGTAATATAACCAAGCTGCTTCGCGAGGAACGAAAGCGAATTGCGAAAAGCGAGCGAGGGGACGAGCCCCTCGGCACCTTGAGAACCGGATACTGTGACGAACCGAGGGCATGATCAGCATGCGCCTCGGAAGACAGATTGATACATGCCAGAGAGTACATTTATTTGATACTTCTTTGAATTCACTTTTTATTTTTCGAATTTACAGAAAACCCGTCGGTTCCCTCTCACGGGAAACCGGCAACCAAGATCGAACGGAGAGTTTGATCCTGGCTCAGGATGAACG
>CAKTYF010000132.1 GCA_934631995.1 uncultured Eggerthellaceae bacterium | reverse complement strand
GTTCGACTTGCTCATACACGGTGCCCGGAATAGCGGCGCCGCCCACACCCGCCTGCGCGCGCTTGATGCCATCCGTGCCCTTCAAGATGTCATCGTAATACGCCTCAAGACCGGTAAAGCCCGCGCCATCGGAATCCAAGCAGCCGATAACCTGGCCGCCCACCTGGCCATACGGATAAACGCGATCGAGCTCGTCTTCGTAATAGAAGCCGTCAAGATTCATATCGATGAGTTTTTCGGCCGTTTCAACCGAGATCTTGCGTGCCACGCATACATAACGAGAATTCGCCGTGGTCATGATGTCGGAGTAATACTCCACGCTGTTGCCCAGAACGGAAGCAACGTCTTGCGCTTCTTCCTGCAAGTCAGAAATGAGCGTGGGGTCGCAATAAACCGACTTCACCTCAACGCTTGTGGCCAAAACGTTGCCGTTTCGGTCGTAGATAGTGCCGCGATGCGCCAAAAGCTTCGTGGTTGACGCGCGTGCAGCCTGCCCCATCGCAGCATTATCCGCCGCTTGGAACACCTGCAAGCGCAAAAGCTGAAGGCCGAAAACCACCACAATAATAATAACTAGGACGAAAGCAATGCGAAAACGTCGTTCGAAGATGCTATCTGCACCACCGAACGTCGCACGCGGAGCGTTTTCCAAATAAGCGCGTCTTGAATTGTTGTTGTCATTGCGGGACATGAAGGAAAACCCTCCTTACGAGTTGCGTGCTACAACCCTAAGGCTTCCCGCCAACGAAAGATCCCCTTGCGCGTTCGTAACCACAACATCTTCACCGAGTTTGATAACGGTAGCCGTCTCGGGAGAAATCATGCCCAAATCGTTTGCTGCTTCCTGAATGCGCGTAGGATTGGAAAGCGCGCTCACTTCGACTTCAAGCAAGCTACCCTCGTGGCGCGCGTCAACCAGTTCCGAAGCAACTTTCTGGGATTCCATGGAAAGCGTAACAGATGCGGAGTCAAGGATAACGTGCACGGCGGCGAAAACTGCAACGACAACCGCAATGACCATCGCAAAGGCAGCAAAAGTTATCAGGGCATTTGTCGATGCGCCTTCCTGTCGCTGATGCGTAGTATGCACGCGCACGCCAGGACGAGAAGGCTGGTATGCCCTTTCGAACCTTGAATCTTGATATGCACGAGCAGCGGTTGCCACGAATTTCTCACTTTCACGAGGCAACGAAATGCCTCGGCTTTATAACTTTTCTGCGACTCTCAATTTCGCGCTGCGAGAGCGCGGATTTCTTTCAATTTCGTCCTTGATAGGAAGAATAGGCTTGCGGCTTATCTGCTTGAGCAGGGGCGCATGTCCGCAAGCACACACCGGCAAATCGGGCGGACACGTGCAGCGATTCGCATACTCGGCAAAGAGGTCCTTTACAATGCGATCCTCCAGGGAGTGATACGTTATGACCGCAATACGTCCCCCGGGGTTCAGCCAACGCACGGCTGCCTCGAGCCCCCGCTTCAAAACGCCCAGCTCATCGTTTACCTCGATGCGCAGCGCTTGAAACGTACGCTTTGCGGGATGCCCGCCAGCGCGACGCGCCGAAGCGGGAATAGCGCTCTTGATGATTTCCACGAGCTGCCCACTTGTTTCGATAGGCTGACGCTGACGCGCGGTCACAATGAACTGCGCAATGCGACTTGCCCACCGTTCGTCGGAATAGCTGCGAATGATTCGGGTGAGATCTGCTGCGGTATAAGTGTTGACGATCTCTGCTGCGGTTAAAGTAGTGAGTTTACCCGAACCATCCATACGCATATCCAACGGGCAATCCTCCTTGAAGGAAAAGCCCCGGTCTGGCGTGTCAATCTGCACGGAAGAAACACCCAGGTCGAAAAGAACCGCGTCGATACCGGGAACAGGGATGCTCATCAAAAGCTCATCCATGTTCCCGAAGTTGCCTTTCAGCAAGGCAAGCTGCGGACGCGTTTCATCGGGCAGCGATTCAAGCCGAGTTTGCGCGGCGGCAAGCGCCACATCATCTTGATCGATGCCGATGAGCATTCCTTCCGGACCAAGGCGCTTGGCCACTTCCAGGGAATGCCCTGCCCCACCGAGCGTGGAATCCACGAATACGGTGTGTGATTTGAGCGCGAGTGCATCGAGGCACTCGGGGAGCAGGACGGGTATGTGCCTAAATTCTTCAGTCAAGGTGCTATTCGGCAGTGCCGTAAAGTAGAGCTGCCAAATCGATATCGGATTCGAATGCTTCGCGTGCCTGAGGATCCCAGATCTCAACGTAGCCGGTGTTGCCAATGAACACGGCCGTAGAGCCAATGCCTGCTGCCTCGCGTTGATCGGAAGGAAGGTTGATGCGGCCGGCGGAGTCCGTTTCAATTTCTTTTGCACGGCCTTTCAACACACTTCTGATTTTCTCGTGGCGCGGATTGGATTGCTGGAAACCGCCATCGCTTTCGAAGAAGCGCTTCACCCACTCATTGAAACCCTCGGGTTCGAAAAGCAGCAGACAGGTTTTGTCAGGATTCAACGTCACAATCAATTCCTTGGAAAGTTCTTTGGCAAACTTCGGCGGAAGCGCAACACGGCCCTTAGCGTCAACCTTGTAGCTGTATTGGCCCATAAGGTCGATCACCGTGTTACCCCCCCCTTCGCAGACAGTACGCCCTTTGCTTTCCGTATGACCCCAGTATAAACACTTTTTCCCACAAAACAACTCAAATCCACCCATTTATGTTCAATTTCCCACACATGACACAAAAATCGCCCCGTTTTCAACGAGGCGAGGGATAAAGCGATGTTTTTTGATAGAGGAGCTATTTATTCAGACAGGAGATGGCACTCAAAGGCAGGCGAAGATGTGCTGGCGGTATTCTCCTGCCAAGAAGAGGGGCAGCAGGAGTGTAAAATTTAGCGAAGGCGTCAGCGGGTGTGAGTGTGTGTTGATTGCGGGCGCCGTAGATGCAACAGAAACAGGCGTCGGGCACGTAGATGCTATTTCGCCGACTTCACGTGAGCGCGCCGGCGCACGCATGCACACGCCACGAGTTCGGGTGCCCCTTAGGGCTTTACGAGAGCGCGCAAGTGCAAGCATATGAGCAGCGCGCTTTTTAATGATTTCGTCAGGGCTTCACATGGGCGCGCGGATGAGCGTTCAGATACTCTTCGCGAATATGGGTGCGGCTGACATGCGTGTAGATTTGCGTGGTGGAGATATCGGAATGGCCCAAAATTTCTTGGATAGTGCGCAAATCCGCTCCCCCTTCGAGCATATGCGTTGCATACGAATGCCGTAACGTATGGGGATGCAATCCTTTCACGCCAACGGCATGCCCCGCTCTTGCCACGATTTTATGGACGCTTTGACGGGAAAGCCGCGTGCCGCGCGTATTCAAGAACACCGCAGACGTGGGTCGCTCCCCCGCCAAGGAAAGCGGTCCGCGCGCATTGTGCAGGTAATCGTCAAGTGCGCGAGCGGCTGCTCCCGAAATGGGAGAAATACGATCTTTGTCGCCTTTTCCGCGTACGCGTAAAAATCCCTGATCGAATTGGATGTCGTGCAAATTCAGACCGGTGAGCTCGCTTACGCGCAAACCGCAACCGTAAAGCAGCTCCAAAATCGCTTTATCACGAAGCCCGGCAGAAGTAGCAGGAAATGGCTGGTCAAGCAGCTCCGTTACTTGATCGATGCTCAAAACATCAGGAAGAAGCTGCGGGGTTTTCGGCGGATAAAGGACATCGGCCGGATTATCTTCGCGATAACCCTCGCGCACCAGAAATTTGAAGAAGCCTTTGATGGTGGAGAGCGTGCGTTTGATGCTTGTTGCGGCAAAACCTTGTTCGCTTAGGTCGTTTTGAAACGCAACGATATCATTTCGCTGCGCATGCTCAAGCAAAACACCGCGCCCGTTCAAATAATCCTCGAATTTGCGCAGGTCGCGGCCGTACGCCTCGATTGTTTTATCGGCACTGCCTCGTTCGATGCGCAAATAGGAAAGAAAATCTTTTGCCAGTTGTCCCATACGCCCATTATAGTTGACAAACTCCCCCGGCGGTATTTGATGACAAATTACCCCACCTTTTGTCAACATTTCAGCTTTTTCTTCGATCACACGCCTTCCCGTTGCGGGCGAAAAGAAAAGCGCCCGAAGGCGCTTTTCGTAGATGCTATATTGCCGCGAAGGCAAAGCGAATAGGCCTTCGCGCCATGAGCGCAGCCCGCAACGAACAAATCAAGCTCGTGGATTATTCGCCACCCACGCAAAGACGACGATATCCCGTAATCTTGATGGAGCCGCCGAGTTCCTTAGCAGTCTTCTCGGTGAACTGAGCAATGCTCAGGTCGGGATCCTTGATGTAGGACTTGCCAACCAGCGTAACCTCGGCCAGGTACTTGTTGATGCGGCCTTCGACCATCTTTTCCTGGATGTTCTGCGGCTTGCCGGACTCAGCAGCCTGAGCCATATAGATCTCGCGCTCGTGAGCAACCAGCGCCTCATCAACGCCAGAAGCGTCAACGGCAACGGGGTTGTCAGCAGCAACCTGCATAGCAACGCCATGACCATACTCGGTAAAGGCTTCAGAAGTTGCATCGCAATCGGTATCGAACGTCACAACAACGCCAATCTTGCCACCCATGTGGATGTAAGAGGCAATGGCATCGGCCTCAATAAGCTCAAAGCGAGCAACCTGAATGTTCTCGCCCAGAATATGAATAGCATCAGTGAGGATTTCCTCTACCGTCACGCCGTCTTCGCCCTTGGCAGCCTTGAAAGCGTCCATATCAGCTGGCTTTGCAGCCAGAGCAGCAGCACCAATGCGCTGAGCGTACTC
>CAKTYF010000131.1 GCA_934631995.1 uncultured Eggerthellaceae bacterium | reverse complement strand
TGTGATGCACGACCTGGGCTTGTGCGGGTTCGCTTCGTCTCAAGCGGTGCTGTCCGGTCTGCGAATGCTTTCCGATGTGCCCCGAACAGGAATTTTTTGCACATTTGGGAAGAAAAAACGACAACATGCTGCTGCAGGACTAAGGGGATGTCGAAACCGCAACATGCCGCAGGCAAAACAGACCGGCACATTACCAAAACGCTCAACGCATTGCAACAAGGCGTAAACAAGCGAGACGTGTAGGGTGCCTCGAACCCTCAAACACTCATAATGTTGACAAAAGGTGGGGTAATTTGTCAACAAGCTGGGGTTCGGGTTCGCTGCTTGTTTCATCGACTGTTCCGCCGTTCGTCTTGCTGGGCAGCTTTTTACCAGAAGGGCGCCCGCATTCGCCATCTTCGCGGTACAATTAAACAAGGTGTGCGCGGAAAGCTGCGTGCAATATTTACCAGCAAAGTGCGTGGAGAGTCGGTTTTTCCGGCTTCAAATTTTTAAGGAGGAAGTAGCATGCCCACCATTACCGCTGATCAGGTGCGTGTCCCCGCAGATGTGATGCCTGAGTCTCGTGAGATTTACATTGAAAATTACATGAAGGCAACGCGCGGCACGGGTCGTTTGATGCTGTTCGCTTGCGACCAGAAGGTCGAGCACATGAACGGCGACTTCTATGGTGAAGGCATTGACATTGCCGACGCAGAGCCCGAGCACTTGTTCCGTATTGGTTCTCAGGGCGTTATTGGTGTTTTGGCTGGTCAGCGCGGTCTGATTGCGCAGTATGCCGCCGATTATCCCGAAATCAACTACCTGGTGAAAATGAATTCCAAGACGAATTTAGTTTCCACCAAGCAGGAAGATCCGTATTCTCCGCAGCTCTACGACTTGGACGCCATTCTGGCTATGCGCGAAGCGGGCGTGAACATCGTTGGTTTGGGTTACACCATCTACCTGGGCTCCGAGTATGAAGCAACCATGATGGCTGAAGCAGGCAACCTGATTGCTCAGGCGCATGCGAATGGCCTGTTGGTAGTGCTGTGGATTTACCCGCGCGGCAAGGCTGTTACCGCTGAGAAAGATCCCGCCCTAATTGCCGGTGCTGCTGGCGTTGCGCTGTGCTTGGGTGCTGACTTCGTGAAGGTTAACCCGCCGAAGCCCGCGGAAGGCTCCGCTGCTGAAGCGCTGAAGGTTGCCTCCATGGCTTCTGGCCGCACCGGTTTGGTATGCGCTGGCGGTTCCACGGTTGAGGCCGACGTGTTCCTGAGCCAGCTGTACGATCAGATTCACATTGGCGGCGCATGCGGCAACGCAACGGGTCGCAACATTCATCAGCGCTCCTTGGACGAAGCGGTGCGTCTGACGAAGGCTATCAGCGCCATCACGCTGGCGGATTACTCCGTGGAAGATGCGCTTGCGGTATTCAACGGCGAAAAGGATTTCGCGCTGTAGAATGACGCGCGAATGGCGCGGCGTTGCAGCGAAGCAGTGCAATGGCCTGCGGTTTCGTTCGTGCTCCATATAAAAAGAAGGCTCGGTGGGAACGTTCCCATCGAGCCTTCTTGCTATCCGGCACCTTGGCCCACGGCGGTTCAAGCCAAGCAAGGTGTCTTCGCACGCCTGTAGAAAAAATAGGCATGTACCAAGCATGCCACACACTTATCGATTCGATGTCAGTACAATTCGTTCAGTTTTCCAGATTGAGGAGGTTGGAAATGAGCGACTACAAGAAGTACACGCACATCGAAAGATTGTCCAGCGAGGCATGCGAAGGCCTTTTGGACAACGATACCGTGTATGTGACAGCAAAGGTCGATGGCTCTAATGGTTGCGTCTTTTGGGACTCCATTAACGATTGTTTCGCAGTTGGTTCAAGGAATAACCCTCTGTCCGATAAGGAAGACAACGGCTATTTTTATGCGTGGGCCATGTCGGATGGTGCGGAACAGCATCTTTTGAAGAAGTACTGCGAAGAAAACCAGAACAAGATTGTCTATGGCGAATGGATGGGCCGAGATTCATTTATCGGTGCTTTCAAACACTATGCGAAGACCTCCAAAGCGACGTTTTTCATATTCGATGTGTTTGACTGCGAAACAAAGCAATACCTGCCTGAACTGCAATGGAGGCAAGAGCTTACCAGCTACGGACTTGATAGGTATTTCGTAAAGCTGCTCGCAACGCTGAATCATCCAACTTTCGAGGATGTTTTGTCGGTTGCGAAAAGCAACGATTTCTTGCTTGAAGGCACTGGTCTTGTTGGGGAAGGCGTGGTCTGCAAGGTTCCCGGCTTTGTGAGCAAGTTCGGCAATGCTGTATATGGCAAAATCGTGCTCGACGAGTTCAAGAAGCAGAAAAAGCCCCTGTTGGAGTCCGAACCTGTTGAGCCGCAGATTGTTGAGACGTATATGACCGATTCGGAGATTGATAAAAGCGTCGCGAAGGTCTTGTCCATCTTGGGCGCCGAATCGTTTGACACATCGAGCCATAAGATGATGGGTATGCTTCAGTCCCTGTGCTGGAAAGATTTGCTTGAGGAATGCCCCAACTGGGTTAAGAAATTCAAGAATCCAAAGGTTGATTTCGCGGTTCTTGCCGGTGAGGCAAAAAAGCGCGTTCAGGATCATGTTCTTTGATTCCAAACGCGCTTTTGGCGAAAATTGTGAGAAGACCGCGGCGGGCGGGGTGGGGTATTTCGAAGGCGAGCTTCTTCGTCCGTGTTCGTCCGTCGTTATCTGCCGCACCTGGTTTCCTGTGTGGCACCCGCTGTGTCCGCTACGCCCGCGAGACCTCTTGGTTCTTTGCGCTGACCAGCAGCTTCCCGGTCTTTCCCGTTTCCTTCAGACGGCGCGCCAAGTACACGGCGGGCGTGTCCAGAAGCGACGTGAAGATAAAAATCACGTAGCTGGACAGGAAAATCGAGATAAGCGTGGGAACGTCATACGTGCCGAAGAATGCAAGGAACGTGAACAGCAGCGTGTTGATGATTTGGCTGACCAGCGTGGAACCCGTGTTGCGCAACCACAAAAACGCGCGGCGGTTGCCGGTGCGCGTTTCGGTGAACGCCCACCATTTATGATAAAGCCACACGTCGAAGACTTGGCTGAGGGCGTAAACGGCAAGCGAAGACAGCAGGATGCGCGGCGTGCTTCCGAAAAACGCCTGAACATGCGGCATGGAAACGTCGTTGGGGCTGGGCGCGTAGCAAAGCCAGCTTTGGTTGAGCACCAGGAAAAATGCGCTGGCAAAAACGCCGAGCCACACGGCGATTTGCGCGTCGCGCTTGCTTTCGCATTCCGAGAAAATGTCCGTGACCAAAAACGTTACGGCGAAAAGCACGTTGCCCAGCGTTTGCTCCATGCCGAAGCCGACGATCAGAATGTTTGCCTCGATGTTCGCCAAAATACTTGCGCAGGCACTCACCACGAAAAGGCCCGCTTTGCCGAACAGGCGGTATGCCAACAGCGCCGCTCCAAAAATGAAAATGACGGAAAAAAGTAAAAGCAGTTCATTCATAATGAGTTAATCTCCCACTCCGAAATCGGTGTTGTTCAAAAGGATGTCCACGCGCTGGTTGTCTTGATAGCGCGGCATGATGTTTTCAACAAATACGCGTATGACCTGTGCATCTGGTTTGATGCTGGTGGTATTTTCCGTCATGACGTTCAGGCAGATGCGCTCAAGGTGCGCCAGGCCCAGCTCAATATCGCGCTCCATGCTTGCTTGCGTTTGTCCCGCAACGCCAAGCAGGAAATTGCCCTCTTGGAATCCGCGGCAAATCTCTGCGGGGTCGGTTTCGGGAATGCCTTTATGCAGCACGTTTTCGCGAAATTGCGCATCGAACGTCTCAATGCCGATTTTCATTTTCAGATTGAACGGGGCAAACTCTTCGCGCAGTGCGTCAAGGCGATTGCGGTAGTTGTAGTGCGCCTCGAAATGAATGGTGGATATGCCGCAATCTGCGCAAATTTCGGCAAGATAGGCGCGCGTTTGGCGGTCAAGTTCGAAAACGGAGCCGCTGTTGATGACTTCGATTTCGCCAAATTCGCCCGTTACGCAGTCAAGAACTTGCTTGTTCAGCTCGAAATTTGCCTGGTCATCGCTGCATTTGTCGTCGTGATAGTCGCAGAATGCGCACGTGGGAAAGGCGCATCCTCGTCCACGGAGCAGTACGATCTCACGCGGTTGCTTTTCAGTGATTTTGCTGTATCGGTCCATATTGTTGTGCGCTTGCAAGCGCCGGACTTAAGCCGCGTTCGCGCATGACCCGCTGCGGCAAGGTGGATTTCGCGCAGCCAAGGTCAATGGCGGGCGCGCAAGTCCCACTTCTCATCTCCCTTAGTTTTGATTCGAAAAACGGTTATGTTTCCCGGGCAGGATGGTTACGAACTGCCCTTATGCAATTGCTGGAGCAGTGTACCACAAAGCAAGGCGAAGCGGTAGGATTTTTCCGATGCGCCGTTCGTTGCGGTGGCGCTTTGGTTTCCGCCCGCGCTGCACGTCGCTCGTTCCGGCGCTGCACGTGGTCGCTTGCCCCGATACCGCCCGTGGGGTTTTGGTGTGCAGGCGCGGCTTCCCTTATAATTGGGCTATCAATAAGAAAGGAACCGGTAGTGAGTACTTTTCTGCGAAGGGGAACGGCGTTCGTTGCGGCGGCCATTGCGCTTGCCGCTTGCGTAGCCGTATTATCCCTGACCGCGTTTGCGCATTCCGCCCTTGCCGAGGAAAACGATGTGTACGCCCAGGCAAGCGCCGCGCAGCAGCAAGTCGAGCAATCGGCGGCAACATATGACCAGGCCAAACAGGCGCTGGAGGAAATAGAGGCCGAAATCGCTGAAAACGAGCAGCGCATTCAGGAG
>CAKTYF010000130.1 GCA_934631995.1 uncultured Eggerthellaceae bacterium | reverse complement strand
ATTTGGGACCCGTTCAACTTATCCAAGGCGTTGCAGTTCGGCTCGACCCTTGCCGGCGGGCGCCTCTGCACCACCTATTCCACACTTACCAGGGTGACGCCTTCGTACGTAAGGGTCATGGAAACATCTGCGTCGCCCGCCATGAGCTTGCGCAGGAAATGCCGATCGCCTTCCCATAGGGGAAGGTCAAGGATGTCAGCTTCGTTTATCCAGGCAAGTGTTCCTTCAGAACATTCGGGCAAGGGAAGGCCATCGTGCAGCGGCGTGGTGGGCGGAAAAGCGAAATTCGTTGCCGTGAATACGTACATGTCCTCGTTTTCCCAAGTATCGGAAACGAATCGCACCATGCCGCGGCTCTTGCAATCGAGCAGCAGGAAGCCCGTTTCCTCTTCGACTTCGCGCACCACGCATTCTTCGGGCGTTTCTCCTGGCAACGCTTTTCCGCCCACGCCAATCCATTTCCCCTGATTGGGGTCATTTTCCTTCTTGTTGCGATAGAGCATGAGATAGTTATCGCCTTGCTGGATATAGTACATCGTTGTGTCCATGGGCGCTCCTTTTTTCGAGTAAATTTGCTGCTGACGCGCGAGCCTTGGACCGTTCGCGCCCCTTCGCAAAGAGCTTGGTTTGTGTCTTTCCGTATTGTAGACAATGTTCGAACCGCAAAAAAGAGCAAGCCTGCTTCGTGCGCAGTGCCCTGCCTGCTCCGAAAAGTGCAATCGTTCAATCTCAAAAAAGTACATGACCGATTTTGCGGAAAAATTGACGTATTTTGTCAACTCCCTGCAAAACGATAGGGTACTAAGCGTAACGTTTATAGAGTAATTTACGTAATGTGCTCAAGAATGTGCTATTTTTCAATCGCAAAGAAAGACAAGAAAGTTATATTTCGCAAAATCGGTTAGGCAGGTTTTCGACAATGGAAAAGTTTTGCCTGATGGATTTACGAATTTGGACGTACTGGCTGCATGGTGCATTCCTGCAACCTAAGGGCGCTTCCGCAAAGAGAGAAAAAGGCAAGAATAAAAGATTATGGCAAATTCGTTTTACGACGAGGAACGTGCGGCAAGCGTTGTCTCGGCGTTTAGCGTGACAAGCGGTTTGGGCGTCACGCTTTTCAATCCGTCGGAGCAGTTTGGCGTTGAGGTGCGTTTCGCGCGATGCTCCTGCAAAAAGCTTTGCCCGCATGCTCAGGCGATCATCGATGGCAAGAACTGGCCCGAAGGGTGCGAGCGTGTGCATCGTTTGGCGTCCATTTTCGCCGATAACGCTAACGGCAGCTACTTGTACATTTGCCCCGAGGACAACCTGTTCTTCTGCGCGCCCGTTGTGGTGGACAGCCGCTTGGTGGCTGCTGCGACCATCGGTCCCGTGCGTATTGAGACGTCTGCTGATACGAGTGTTGCGCCCGACGCATTCCGTGAAGTGGACGAAGAGGACGGCATTCCCCTGCGTACCGGCGAATACCTGCAAAAGCTGGCGCTCGTGTTTTCAACCGCTATGTTCGGCTTCAGCTCTTCCGAGGGCATAACGTCGCTTTCATCGCCCCATGCGCAGCGTCCATACGGCGCCGATGCACCGCTTTTGGGTCTGAAATCGGTTCATCTGAAAGAGTACCCGGTTGAGTTCGAGCGCAAGCTTATCGATGCCGTCCGTCAGGCCGACAAGGCCGAAGCGCGCCATGCCCTCAACGAGCTTCTGGGTTTCTTGCTTTCATCGAGCCTGGTAGACTCGCGGTATCGTTTACGCGAGCGCATTGACGAGCTGGTTTCTGTCATTTCCCATTCCGCGCTCCGTGCAGGCGTGTCCGCAGAGGTTTTGTTCCCCGCGAACGAGCGCTGTCGCGGCGAAATGCGCTTCATGAACTCGGAAGATCAGATGTGCAGCCGTGTGCACCACTTCACCGAACAGGTTATTGGCATGGTTCAAAACCTTTACGATGTGGAGTTCGACGACTTCAAGTATCGCGCGGTTTCGTTTATCCACGAGAATTACCGTCGTCACGTGTCTCTTGAAGAAGCAGCCGACGCGCTGGGATTTTCGCCTTCGTATTTCTCGCGCACGTTCAAAGAGCACATGGGGTGCACGTTTGTGACGTATGTGAACGAAGTGCGCATTCAGGCGGCGAAAAGCGAGCTCATTTCCACCGACAAGGATATTGCGGAAATTGCCGATTCGGTGGGTTTCGATTCCGTGAGCTATTTCATTCGCGTGTTCAAGCGCGAAACGTCCATGACGCCGGGAAATTATCGCTCGCGCCGCGGGCGTCTTTTGGGATGCACGTTCGTTGACATAAACGACGTCTCCGATATTTCGGAGATGGCGGGTCTCAACGATGCCGCCGTTTGGTAAATAGTGATAACTTGTCAAGAAAGTGCAAAAATTAGCAAGAATGAGCAACTTTTAGGCGAAAAAAACCTCTATAGTGCTCAGTGTTGCTTAGGAAGAGTAACGCAAACAAAAAGAAAGGGGACACGATATGTCTACGCTTGAAGAGCTCAAAGAAATGGTCATCAAGGGCAAGAAGAAGAAGGCTGTGCCGCTGGTTGAGCAGTGCCTGGAAGAGGGCGTCGCTCCTCAGCAGATCTTGGACGACGGTCTGATTGCCGCTTTGGACTACGTTGGCGAGAAGTTCTCTGCTGGCGAGCTGTTCGTTCCTGAAATGCTGGTTGCTGCTCGTACCATGGCTGCTTGCACCGAGGTTCTGAAGCCGCATCTGTCTGCTGCTGGTTCCGAGCCTGCTGGCTACGGCATGATTGCTACGGTTGCTGGCGACATGCATGACATTGGCAAGAACCTGGTTCGCATGATGCTCGAGGGCAAGGGCTTCGAAATGGCTGACCTGGGCGTTGACGTTTCCAACGAGGCTATCTGCGACTACCTACGCGAGCATCCTGAGTGCAAGCTCGTTTGCCTGTCCGCTCTGCTGACCGTTACCATGCCTGCTCTGGCCGATGCTGTTAAGGCAATCAAGGACGCTGGCCTGGACGATGGCCGCACCATCTTCGTTGGTGGCGCTCCTGTTACCCAGGCATTCTGCGACGAAATCGGTGCTGACTACTACACCGTTGACGCAGGCGCTTGCGCTGCTAAGGCTGCCGAGGTTATGCTGGGTTAATTCCCAGTTAAGCCTTTCGCGACTTAATTGGCTCGAAACGCTCACCGACCTGTTCGGTGGGCGTTTTTTGTTGCACAATAGGGGCAAGGGAAATCTCGAACGCGAGCGACTACAACGGGCGAGTGAATCTAAAAGTACTTGCGTGGAAGTCGGACTTGCTGTTAGCGAGAGTGGCCAGTGATGCAAGGAGATGCTATGGTTCAAAATCGTTTTCGAGAGGCATTTGAGTCGGGCTCATTCGTAGTAAGCGTCGAAGCTGTTCCCGGTAGGGGAGCGGTGGAGCCAGCCCAGATAAAGACGCTTGAAGAGGCGGTTGAGATTTGGAACACGGGGCTGGTTGACGCCATCTCTATCACCGATTCTCCCAGCGGCACGCCTGCTCTTCTTGCGGATTCGTTCGCAACCGATTTGCTTTCCCATGGTGTTGTTCCCTTAGTCCACATGACCTGCAAAGACCGCAATCGCAATCAGATTGAGTCGCAACTCTACGGCATGCAACGCGCGGGAATCGAAAACCTGCTGTGCATGACGGGCGACGCTCCCACGGGCGGCTGGATGGGCCAGGCGCGTCCCGTGTTCGACCTTGATCCCGTTACCATGACGCAGCTTGTCTGCGACATGAACGAAGGCATGGCGTATCCGCGCGGAAAAAAGCTTGTGCGCACGCAGCCTGCCAATTTCTTCCCAGGCGCTGTGGTTTCCCCCTTCAAATGGACGGAAGGGGAAGTGTTCACGCAGTTCTATAAGCTGAAGAAGAAAGTTGCCGCAGGTGCGCGCTTCATTGTGAGCCAAGTGGGCTACGATGCGCGCAAGATGCAGGAAATGCTCATGCTCGTGCGCGATGCGGGCATTGATGTTCCCCTGATTGCGAACATCTTCGTGCTGAATGCAGGTACGGCGGCGTTCATGCATCGTGGTGGCGTTCCCGGCTGCGATGTGTCCGATGAGCTGCTGGAAGTTGCGCGTGCGGAAAAAGAGCTGCCCGATGGCGGCCTTCAGGCGCGCCTTGATCGTGCGGCGAAGCTTATTGCTGCAGCGCGCGGCATGGGTTATGCGGGCGTCCATATCGGCGGAGCCAATGTTAACGCCGAAACGGTGAAATACCTGCTTGAAAAGGCACAAGAATACGAAAGCGACTGGCAAGCTGCGGCGCGTGACGTGATGTTTGCGCCCAAGACGAGCTTCTGGGTGTACAAACAAGATCCCGAGACGCTTTTGAACTCCAACGAGCGCAACACCCTGGAAGGCGATCTTTTCGGCGACAAGGAGATTCGCGGAAACTATCGCATGTCGCGTGTCTTCCATAAGCTGGTGTTTGTGCCGGGAAGCCCCATTAATGCGGCGTTCAAGTCGGTCGTTGGCGGCAAAGACCGTAAGCGCGGGCAGCTGCGTCCCCATGGCATAGAGCATTTAAGCAAGGTTGCGCTGTATCACTGCATTGATTGCGGCGATTGCGGCCTATACGCGTGCGGCTACACGTGCCCTATGTCGCAGTGTCCCAAGTGCCAGCGTAATGGACCGTGCGGCGGCTCGCGCGATGGCTGGTGCGAAGTTTTCCCGGGTGAGCGCTACTGCATTTGGTATAAAGCGTACCATCGTACGAAGCATTACGGAAAGGCCGAGAGCCTGGCGGACTACATTGTGCCGCCGAATCAGTGGGCCAATTGGCAGACCAGCCCGTGGGGCAACATGGTGGAAGGGCGTGACGGTTACGCGCGCCGTGGGTGGATGCCCGGCGTTTCCCCTGATCGCGAGTTTTTGGAAGGCCCCCAGGC
>CAKTYF010000129.1 GCA_934631995.1 uncultured Eggerthellaceae bacterium | reverse complement strand
GGGGATGTCTGAGCAACCGTGAAAAAGAGAGTGCTTTAAGGCGGGTTTGCTTACAGCGCTGTGATATCAACTTGCTTGAACTCGCAGCCCATTGTTGCCAAATCGCTTGCGATGGGGGCGCCCAGGAAGAATTGCGCAATCTCATCGAGCTTTTGGGTGGGATCAACATCGGCAAAAGCATCGGGATACGCTACTTTGCCTACCTGGTAGCAGTTTGCCAGCGCCAGCTCTACGTTTGTCGCGTAGAAGCGATAGGAAATCAGCGTGTACGTGTTTCCTTTCTGGATGGCGTTGAGCGCGTCAAAGTAGGCAGGGTTGCTCTTGTAATCATCGGCTACCAAAGAAAGATTGCCGCTTTCAATGAAGATATATTCAGGTTGTGCACTGGAAACGGCTTCAAGGTCAATGGAGTAGGGGCCCTTTGCGCCGTCAACATCGGCAATGTTTTTGATGTTGCATGCGGCAAACGGCGGGAATCCTGCTTCCGTTCCTTCGAATCCGTGGCTTCCGCGGAACGAAACACCCGCAGCATACGCGCTGGTGTTTGTGGCGGTAGACTTTGCTACACGCGCTTTCAGGTCGTCGCTTATGCCATTGATGTAGCTGATCAGATCATTTGCTCGTTTCTCGTTGTTGAAAACTTCGCCCAGAAGCGTGAAGTTCTTCTGGTAATCTTCGCCGAAGAACGTTTCGGGCATGTTGAGGCACACAACGGGAATTTTTGTCTTTGATTGCAGGGCGTCTGCTTCGTCAGCTGATATGTTGTTGCAGATAATGACTTGCGGTGCGGCGTTGATGATTGCCTCTTCATTAGGCGTTACGCCCTTTGAGCCGCCTTCGCCGATAATGGGCAGATTGGCGAATTTCTCATGGTTCACATGGCGATATGCGCAGTTGATGCTGTCTTCGTGCTCGGAAGCTTCAACGCCCACAACCTTATCGACTTCGCCCATATAGCAGATGGAACGCAACGCGCTGCCAATACCAATGACTTTCTCAACGTTGGAAGGAATCTCTACCGTGCGTCCGAGCATGTCGGTAACGGTTTTCGTTGCCGCTTGACTGCTGGATGCCGCAGCGGATCCGCTTGAACTTGCGTTGCTTGAGCAGCCGGCAAGCACGCCCACGCTCAGTGTTGCCGCGCAAATCACTGCAAGTGCCACAGCGGCAAATCGTGTTGATTTCTTCATTGCATTCCTCTCACTTGTATGGCGAGCGTTACTGTTGCTCGATTATCGTAACACCTTGGTTGAAATCGTAGCACATAACCGCTACTATGGTGTTACAAATTTTTGAAAGTTACTATTTAGTCGGGGAGGTAAACATGCTTTCATTGGAGTATTGGGACAAGGCGGCGGAATTTCACGGACACAAATGCCCAGGTCTTGCCATTGGTTTCAAAGCAGTGGAAGGGGCTATTGATCAGTTGGGGTTGAACGCAGATGCGTTTCCTGCCATCGATGAGGAACTGGTTTGCGTGACGGAAAACGATGCTTGCTGCGTTGATGCCATTCAGGTCCTGTTGAGCTGCACGTACGGCAAGTCGAACCTGATTCCGCGCCTTCGCGGGAAGATGGCGTTCAGCTTTTATTCGCGTACTACGGGTAAAAGCGCGCGTTTGGTTTTGAAGCCGAACTTGGGCGAGGGCAAAAGCCGCGAAGAGTATATGAACTTCCTGGTGAACACTCCGTACGACCAGCTTTTCGAGGTCAAGTCCGCCGCTGCTTTGCCGGAACAGGCACGTTTGTTTGATTCCCAGCTGTGCTCGGTGTGCGGCGAGTCAACGGCGGAATACGGTTTGCGCATCCAAAACGGCAAGCCCGTTTGTCTTGATTGCTACGATGCCTATCAGCGCGAAGGATTTTAGTGGTCACGTGGAAAATAGAAAAGCTCTGCCGCGCGATGCTGCCATAGCGCAAGCGGCAGACAGGATTGCCAGCAACCAGAAGCATGTGGAGCTGCGTAACAAGATTGCGCTTGTTGTTCTTCTGGTTATACTGCTTTTTGTTGCGGCGGCAGAGCTTGCAAGCGGCGCATCGAACATCGACATTCCCACAGCAGTTGCTGCGCTGTTCGGTTCAGGGCAGCCAAGCGATGTTGCTGCGGTGCAATCGATTCGTCTTCCACGCGTGACCTGCGGTATTGTGGCGGGAGCCGGTCTTGCGCTGGCGGGTGCGGCGCTGCAAAGCGTGTTGGAAAACCCGCTGGCATCGTCATCGACGGTGGGCATCTCGCAAGGTGCGGCATTCGGTGCAACCGTTGCCATTTTAGTGGTGGTGCCCGCGCTGGGCGGCACGGCTGCGGCTATCAATATGGGTACCACGGCGATTTTCGCATTTGTGGGCGCTATGGTATCAAGCCTGGTCGTGCTTGCCTTTTCCAAGTTGGGGCAAATGCGCGCGGAAAGCATTATCTTGGTAGGCGTTGCCTTGTCCGCCCTGTGGTCGGGTGCGTCTACCATCTTGCAATATTTTGCAAGCGACGTTGAACTTACGCGTGTGATTTTCTGGCAATTCGGCGATTTGGGCCGCGCGACTTGGTCGCAACTCGGGTTCATGACGGTGGTTAACGTTGTGTGTGCGGTGTATTTCTTCGCGAACCGCTGGAATTACAACGCGCTGCAAAACGGCGGTCACGTGGCAGGCGGTCTGGGTGTTGATGTGCAGAAAACGCGCGTTTTGGGGGTTGCGGTGGCGTCGCTTATGGCGGCTTCCATTGTGTCATTTGTGGGTCTAATCAATTTCATTGGCCTTATTGCGCCGCATATCGCGCGCCGCATTGTGGGAAACGATTATCGTTATCTTTTGCCAGCGTCTTTGGTGCTGGGTTCGGTGATTATGCTGGGAAGCGATCTTCTTGCTCGCATGGTTATCAGCCCTATTATTCTGCCGATTGGCGCAATCACTTCGTTTTTGGGTGCACCGCTTTTCCTGGTGCTTTTGTATCGGGGGTTTAAGCGATGAGCGAAGAACGAAAGCTTCAACAGGGCTGCGACCAGGGCCGCGCGTTGGATTGGGGCGGCAAGTCGAGCCAGGGCGGTCGGCCGGTACAGCAGGACTGCGACCCGTCCCAGGAATCGAATGTTGTCCACGCCCATACGCACCAGCACGCCGATGGAATGGTCCACAGCCACTATCACGTGCATAAGGGCGGAGACGTTCCCCACGAGCATAAGCTGGAGCAAGCGTCTGCGCAGGAAGGCGTAATCGAGCGAGATTCTGCGCGCGAAAGTCACGCAGGTGATGCGATTCCCGTGCATCATCACGATGCGTTTACGCAGGTAGATGCGTTGCTGGTTGCTCATGAGGTGAGCTATACGTATCCTCGTTGCTTGCAGCCGGTCTTTCGCGACTTGAGCGTGCAAGCAAAAGCAGGCTCCGTTTTAGGCATTTTGGGTAACAACGGCGCGGGTAAATCAACGCTGCTTGACTTGCTCGCGGGTATCACGCGCCCCGCAGCGGGAAGCATTCGCGTGGGTAATGAGCTGCTATCGGGCATGTCGCGTCGCGAGATTGCCCGGCATATCGCGTATGTTGCCCAGCAACAAATGATCCCGCATCTAAGCGTCTACGATGAGGTTTTGCTGGGAAGAAAACCGCATATTACCTGGTCAATTACGGAGCGAGACCATGAGATTGTTTCGCATGCTATTGCGTCTTTGAACTTGGAGGCGTATGCGAATCGGTATTGCGACGAGCTATCCGGCGGCGAGCGTCAAAAAGTGTTCATTGCGCGCGCTATAGCGCAAGAGCCGGAAATCATGATTTTGGACGAGCCCACCAGCGCGCTTGACCCCAAGAATCAGTTAGAGGTCCTTGAGGCTATTCGTGCGTTGACGTTAGAAAAAGGCCTGGCCACTATTTTGGTTCTGCATGATGTGAACTTGGCATTGCGTTTTTGCGACCGGTTTTTGCTGGTGCGCGATGGCGTGGCGGTGGCGCAAGGCGGTTTGGATGCCGTAAGCTCCCAAGCGCTCATCGATACGTACGATATACCGTTCAAAGTTGCCAACGTAGAGGGCACGCCGCTGGCAATTCCAGGCATTTAGCAGGCAATGTTGCCGTAAGCAACTCACCTGAATTTCATGTTGTCGTTTTTTTGGCGCAAAAACGCTCAAATGAACGATACGGGGCAGGTTGAAGGCGCTGATTCGCGGATCTACTCCGTACGCAAGGGCATTGATCGCCTTGCAATCATATAAAACACCAGGTCACAGAGATACGGGGCAGATGGGTACGGCTGTTGTCGTATTTCCACCTGCCCCGTATCGTGAATCTGAGCGTTTTCGGGTCTTTTTTTCAGCAACATTACCCGCGGAGGCGCGAAATCAGCTTGCCGGGCAGTGCTTTTAGGGCTTTCAGGTGCTCGGCCACGCCGCAGGGTGCAACGCTGTCGTCTTCTTCGCAGCCCGTTGCTTCCTGCAGCGGATGCTCCATGAAGAATGCCTGCGAATCGAATGCGTTGGCACTGCTCTTGCGGCAATACGTGCCATCGGAAAGGATGATGCTTGCTTTTGCCGTGTCCCGCATCTGTGCTTCAAGCATCCAGGTAATCTGGCAGCGCAGGCGCGGATCGTTGATGGGGCAGGCAATCTCTACGCGGCGGTTCAAGTTGCGTGTCATCAGATCAGCCGACGAAATATACATCAGAGCATCGTCGCCTTTACCGAAAAGGTACACGCGGCTGTGCTCCAGGAATCGCCCAACAACGCTGTTCACATGGATGTTCTCGGTGTACTTGGTCACGCCGGGCAAAATGCAGCAAATACCGCGAATGATGAGCTGCACCTCCACGCCCGCTTGCGATGCCTGCGCAAGCTTATCAATGATATCGCGCTCGGTCACAGAGTTTGCCTTGATGCACACGTAGCCCTGTTGTCCCAGCTCAATTTGGCGGTCAATCTGCTCAAGCAGCAGTTCTTTAATGCCCAAAGGCGAAACGTGCAGCTGCTCGTACGTGCCATCGAGCTTGTTCACCAGCATGTTGCGGAAGAACGCCGAGGCGTCTTCGCCAATCTCGGGAGAGGCCGTCATCAGGCTCAAGTCGGTATAGAGCGCGCTTGTTTTCTCGTTGTAATTGCCTGTGCCGATTTGCGTGATGTAGCTTGTCTTGTTACCTTTGCGTAGCGTGATCAGGCACACTT
>CAKTYF010000128.1 GCA_934631995.1 uncultured Eggerthellaceae bacterium | reverse complement strand
GCCCCACCGCCGCCGCATTCGCCAGCGCCTTCGCAATCTCATCATCGGAAAAGCCGTGCTCTTCCTGCACCGCCATAAGGACCGCCGGGATCACGCCCGCGCTGCCCGCCGTGGGAGCAGCAACAATGCAGCCCATGGAGGCATTCGTCTCCAAGACCGCCAGCGCATAACGCGTGGCCTTCTCCATGAGCGCGCCCATAAGCACGCCACCGCCCGCCGCTGTGAGCTGCTGCATCTTCTGCGACTCGCCGCCCAGCAAGCCGCCAATGGACGGACGCGGGCTCTCCAACGGCTCGCGCGCCGATTGACGCATGACCTTGATAACGCGATGCAAGTACGCAAGTGTCTCATCGGCCAGTCCATCGCGCTCCAGCAAGTATTTATTGCGCTGCAAGTACACCGCGCTCATGGGCACATCCCATTGAGCGCAACGCGCCAGCAAGTCTTCACCCGTTTTGAAATCATACTGATGGTACGCATCGTTCGCCTGCTCTTGCTGCGCGGCGTTCGTACTCGCCAGCGCCTTCTGACCACCCGCTTCAACTGCGGCAATAGCCTTTGCGCTGTGAATGCCGGGATGCGCCTCAAGAATAGAAACAAGCGAATCGGGAAGCGGCTCGTCGGTCTCGATGATGGTAAACGCCTGACCGCCCTTGCTTGTGCGGTACAGGTTCGCCGTGGCAATATTCACGTTCGCCGTGAGCAGCGTGGTAGTAATGAACGCCAAAATGCCCTTCTCGTCGTGCTGATGCACTACCAGGGAATTGCTTTTGCCCGTAATCTCCACGCGCATACCGTCGATGTGCGTGAGTTTTGCCGCGCCGCCGCCCACCGACACGCCGCGAAAGCAATATGTGGTGCCCGCCGCATCCACCGCTTCGATATCCACCGTATTGGGATGATCGTATTCCGCCTGGGGAAGCGGCACAATGCTCACATCCATCCCCGCTTCTTGCGCCAAGGCGAAGGAGTCGCGAATGCGCAGGTCATCGGTAGAAAGTCCCAGCATTCCCGCCACCAGCGCGCGGTCGGTGCCATGTCCCGAATACGTGTGCGCAAACGAGCCGTACAGCTTGAACGTGACGGATGCCGGCTGGGAACCCACCAGCTTGCGCGCCATGGCGCTTATCGCAAGGGCGCCCGCGGTATGGGAGCTTGACGGACCCACCATAATGGGACCAATAATATCATGCAGGAGCATATGAGGCATGGCTGTTTCCTTTCGCTTCTTTCCCCTGTCAGGATACTCTTTTTGCCGCCGGAATCGCACACGGCCCAACGAACGGGCAAATCTTTCGAGAGCGTGCCGCCGCGCGTGCTTATCGACTAAGGGAAGGCACGCAGCCTTCGCGGTCTTTAGAGGGCATCCGCCAGCAAGGATTGAGCCGAACTGCGACGCTTTGGATAAATTGAGCGGGCTTCAGGAAAGAAGATGCATTATCCAAGCGGAGCCGTAAGGCGAGCCTTTGCCAGTGGGTGCCCCGAATTGCGTCCCGAAGAAAAGACCCCCGGCGCAACCAGGGGTCTTGCAGAGTACTATTACATTGTAAGCAACAAAAAGCCTTATTGGTTGCCAAGCGATTAAATGCTGGGGCAGCAATCCGAGTTAAGGCTTTGATTGGCAACAGCGGTATCCGCCGGCAAGGATTGTTGACAAAAGGTGGGGTAATTTGTCAACAGGCAAATCAGCTGCGATTGCCGCCGCGTCCACCGCCCATGTCGCCGCCGCGTCCGCCACCTGCGCCGAAGCCGCTGGTCGTTGCTGTGGTCGATGCGGTCAGCGCGGTTTCCGTGCTACCGATTTTCACCGTGAGCGTATCACCTTCCGCTGCGGCGTGCGCGCTTGCCAAAACCACCTGGAAGTTCTTCGTTGCCGCAAACGACGCGACCTCGTTTCCTTGCGCATCCTGCAAGATGACGGTTTGACCTGCGCTTCCACTCGCCGAAGCCATCGCAAATGCTTGCGTGCCGCCCGTGAAGCTTTGCGCCATGCCGGCAGAGCCCACCATGAGCACCGTGCCGCCTGTGATGGTTGCCGAGGAATCGTAATCGAAGAAGCTATCCGCGTTGGACGTAGGGCCCTCCACGATGAGCACACCGCCGCTCACTTCAACGCTTCCATTGCTGTCGATGCCATCGCCACCAGCGGAAACGTACGTAGTACCGCCTGCTACGACAACTTTGCGGGTCGAAGCACTCGCGCCCGCGCCTTCAGACGCACCCGAAGCGCTACCCGGGGCAACACCAGCGCCCGAATCGCCTGGGGCAGCAGCGCCGGCATCGCTCGGGCTGCTCGCGCCGGCGCCACCCGCAGCGCCACCCGCACCTAGCCCGCTGGCACCACCGGCGCCCGCGCCCGCATCCGGCCCGCCGGCGCCGCCGCGACCACCGCTGTCCATCGGCATGCCGCCTTCCGACGATGATCCGCTTGCCGCGTTAATACCATCATCGCTTGCAACAATGCTCGTCGTGCCGCCATCGATGCGCACCACCGCACCTTCGTAGCCTTCATAGCACGTCAGGATATTCACCGTGCCAGCAGTAATACGCATGAGCGTTTCCGCATGAACAGCATCATCACCTGCGGAAATGGTGAAGTCACCACCATCGATGGCCACAAATCCACGACCTTCTTCGCTATCATTCGAGCTCTTCAGCGCATCTTCGCCACACGTGATGTCGAATGTGCCGTTGCAAATCTTCAGGCAATCCTTGCCGTTCAGTGCATCTTCAACCGCGTTAATCACATACGTGCCGCCCGTAATGACCAGGTCATCCTTGCTGTGCACGGCATGGCGATAATTGCCCGTAATGCTCAGCGTGCCCGTACCGTTCAGCGTCAGATCGTCCTTGCTGAAAATAGTCGCTGTAGGCTCTTCGTCTTCGTTGAGCGTGTAATCCGCGCCATCGACCAGCGTGTTTTGCGTGCCATCGGCCAGCGTGATGAACGTTTTGTCCGCCGCCATAACATAAATGCAGGGGCCGTCGCCGTTGCTTATGGACACACCGTTTAGCACCAACTGGCATTTTTCTTCCTTGTCGATGTTCACGAAAACGCAGCCGTCGATCAAGCTTCCGCTTAGCACATAAGTGCCGGCCTGCGTAATAGTAATATCATTTCCGCTGATAGAAACGCCGTCTGCGCTGCCATGCGTGTACGTTTCCGCGGAAGAAGCACCTTCTGCCAGCGTGATATACGTTGCCTGCGTGGCATCGTAGCTAGCATCCAGGTCGCGTTTGCTGTATTCCAGGTCGTAAGCGCTCAAATCATCAGTTGCCGCGGCATCGCTCGCAGCACTTGTCGCCGCAACATCGCTCGAACTTGCTGCGTCGCTCGCGCTGGCCGCACCAGCTGCGGCACACCCGGAAAGCGAAGCCGCCAGCGCCACACTGAGCGCGCAACAGGCAGCCGTCCGGGCAAATTCCCGTTTCTTCATAGGTATCATCTCCCTGTTTTCTGCAACGTTCTGCAGCGCTACAGCGAATCGCGCGTCATCTGAGCAGGGACAATTGCCACTTTCAGATTGCCGTTATAGCAACGCAGCTCGTCCATCAGCTCTTTCACGCTTGCATCCGCGCGCAGCTTCATCAGGTACGTTAGGTTATACAAGCTGCCCATGTTCGATGTTTTCACTTCGGTCAGCTCGAAGCTATCCGTGTGGCGCTCCAGCACGGGCTCAAAAACGCCTTCGAACTCCAGATCTTCTGGCACGGTAAGATGCAGCTCGCGCTCCACCGTTTGCATGTGGCCGAACGGCGAAAGCACGTACGCCACATTCGCAACGCCCATAATTGCCGTGAACAGCACCGCCAAGCTCAAATACCCCATGCCCGTGGCCAGGCCAATCGCCATGGCGAAAAACACGCTGCCAATATCCTTCGCGCTGCCGGGAATACTGCGGAAGCGCACGAGATTGAACACGCCCATTACCGCGATACCCGCGCCCAGGTTGCCGTTGACCAGGGTAATTACCGTTTGCACCACCAACGGCAGCAACGCGAGCGTTACCACAAAGTTGCGCGAATACTTGTGACGGAACATGTAGATAAGCGCGCACGCCGCGCCTAAAACGAGCGACGCTACGCTGCATAGCAAAAATCCGCCTGTTGTTACGTTCGCAGCAACCGATTCCGTGCTGCCCAAAACTGAAGTAAACATAAGATCAAGCATGTTTCAGCTCCTTCTGCTCTTTTTCGTATGCCGTTCCATATTTCGAAAAGGAACGCGGATAAATCTGATTCTCGGAAAGCACGTTGACCAGCCAAAACGGCATGCCGCCGCCTTGCTTGATTTCCATGAGCACCTGACCGGGGCGCAAAAGGTCCATAGCGCGGCCGTCAAGCTGGAAGGCAAAAGGGTCGCCCGCGGGATGCCCCGCACGCAGCTGGGAGTCAAACGTGATGCGCAGCGAGCACCCCGGATTTCCCGGCTCGGCCCACGCGGTGCGCGTGCATTGCGTGACCATGGCGGGGCGAATGCCCGGGTAACGCTGAAGGAACGCCGTAATCTCACGCGCCACCTGGCGTTCGTGCGGCTGCAGCGGTGCGGGCTCGGCGGCTGCAGCAGCCGCAACGGCAGCTGCGTGCGCGGCGCCAGTGGCTGCTGCCGCGGCGCACCCCTTCCCTATGACGCCCGCGGGGAACAACGCGCACGCCTCATCGATATCCATGCCGGATAAAAACGCGCGCGCCGCATCCGTGGAAAGCGCCAACCTGCGCTTATACACCACGCCGCGATACTTCTTCTTCAGCTCCACGAACACTTGGTCGGAAACGGGCGTAATGCTTCCATCAGGCTGAGCGATGCCATACGAGCGCACGCGCAGCTTCTCTTTGTACAGCGGCTTTTCCAACGAGCGGCTGATCAGCTGATTTTCGGGGGTATCGAAGTAAAGGCTGCTCACCACCGTTTTTGGATAATCGTCGGGCTTCAAAAACTGCTGCGTGATCATTAACATCGTGCGGTATTGCTCCGCGCTTAAACAATATTTCTTCTCAACGCGCTTGAACGTTGCTGCATATGCTTCCATAACTCGTCCTTTCGCCTGCGTTTTAGCTCTTGTTCTGGTCTTTCGCCTTGAGCTCTGGCTTGCGTTGCTCCCGGGTTCGCGACGACCCTTCGCTTTGCATTGCCCTGAGCTCCAACTTGCGCCCTGCAGTTCGCGCCGCAAAACGTAAAGGCTCGTCCTTTCAACGTTCCCCATGCTAAAAACCGCAGTTGAAAGAATCCTTAAACG
>CAKTYF010000127.1 GCA_934631995.1 uncultured Eggerthellaceae bacterium | reverse complement strand
CCACAGGGGGATTGACCGTAAGCTCAATAGCATCGGGAGCGGAAATCTTGCCGAAAGCAGCTTCGAATGCTTCCTGCGCCCGCGATTTATCCTCTTCATTGAGCTCGGGGGAAATCAAATCTCCCTGCGGAATAGGATAACCGCTTTCCTCGGCCAGACGCTTCACCTGGTCAAACAGCGTGGTTACCACCATAACGGGCACGCCCTGCGCACGAATCTCACTGGCTTTTGCGCCAATGCGCGCATCAAGACCAGCTACCAGAATCACCGTATCATCGCTTGGCGAGAACGCAAGCTCACCTGCATCCAGATACCCTACCGTGATGCGTGCATGCGGAGCCGCACTGGCAAAAAGCGAACGCACGTGGGCAACAATATCAGCTGGGGCGGTTTCGTCGATGATAACGCTTACCGAAACCCCCATCTGGCGTGCGGCATCGATGTTGATAGCTTCATTGATTACTTCTTTGAAATCAGCAGGCAACTTCATATACGCTCTTCTTTCCCACACCGGCACTGTGCGACCATACCGAGCCAATCAAACCTAACATCACAAAATTGACCAGCATAAACGATGAGCCGTAGCTGACAAACGGCAACGGAATGCCCGTAATGGGCATCAAACCGCAATCCATGCCAATGTTCTCAAGTATCTGGAACAGCCACATGCCCACCACGCACATCACAATCAGCGAACCGAACAGACTGCTTGCTCCTTGGGCAATCCTGAACGACTGATAGATAAGCCCCAGGTACAGCGCCAGCAGCACCAGTGCGCCCACAAAGCCGAATTCTTCCGCCAACACGCAGAAGATAAAATCGGTCGGCGCTTCGGGAAGATAATTCAGCCCCGTCTGAGTGCCGTTGCCAAACCCTTTTCCTAAAAAGCCGCCTGAGCCAATTGCGATTTGCGCTTGTCGTAGATTATACCCGCTATTCGAGGTATCGGCGCTTGGATCCAAAAACACCAAGATGCGATTGCGCTGGTAATTCTTCAAAATGCGGTATTCTGTGCCGCCGCTCGCCGTTTCATATTTCAGGACTTCGTCGAGCGCTAAAAGCGCGATTATCGCGACAACGCCCACGCCGATGGTCATGAGCAGAAATTTCGGTCGCGCGCCACCCACAACCAACGCCGTGGCATCGATAAACAGATACACTAAACCCGTTCCCAAGTCGGGCTGCGTCATAATGCATAAAAACGGAATAGCTAAGATGATCAGGGCTTTTATATATTCTCGCGGGTCATCAAGGCGGCCTTCGTATTTCGCCACCACGCTCGCGGCCAAAAGAAGCACCGTCACTTTAGCGAATTCGCCCGGCTGCACGGTCATGCCAATCTTGATCCACGACTGCGCGCCCTTCGATTCAACGCCGATAACCGGCAAATGCGGCGACAAGATAAGCACCACGTTAATGATAAGAAGAATAACCATCATGTGCTCAAGGCGCCGATAATCGAAATGCCACACAATAAGCATGACGATAATGCCTAATGCAACGGTAACAGCCTGGCGCGAGAAGCTATACGTTTCCGCATCGTGAGAAACCGCAGAATAAACCACCACTAAGCCAAGCGCTACTAAAAGCGCCACGTTGAACAGAAAAGGCCAGTTCAAACGTCCCAAGAAACCGGGAAGCTTGCTTTTATTGCGCGCTTGCCCTGGCTGAGAAGCACTCAAAGGACCAATCTGCGGAGAAAGATACGCCATTAGTCGGTCCTCCCCTCGTTTGTCAGTTCGCGCTCAACATACTTACCCGTTGAGCCGTTGATGTAGCCCATATCGGCCGAAGTGAGCTCCCCCGCATCGGCTTGCAAAAGGGCGTTCATCACTTCTGCGCCCACCGGAGAAGCAACGGCTGAACCGCCACCACCTTGCTCGATAAGCACAGACACCACGTATTTCGGATCGTCGAAAGGCGCATAGCACACAAACACCGCGTAATCATCTTTGCCGGCAACCTCGGCTGTACCCGTTTTACCCGCCGCATCAATGCCGTACTGGGAGAACCGCTCGTACATGTCCGAATTTTCGTTCACCACGCCGTGCAGCGCTTCGCGCATCAGCTTAAGGTTCTTCGCATCAACAACAGGCTCGTCCACCTCTTGCGCTTTATGCGTAACCACGATATCACCCTGTTCGTTGCGAATATCCTGCAGCAAATGCGGCTGCATGATCTTTCCCGTTGCAATGGCACCATACGCAACGGCAATCTGCAGTGGTGTGACCAGCACGTATCCTTGGCCAATGGCCATGTTCGTCATGTCGCCGCCGCGCCACGAGGCTTCCTCGGGCGTGTCCTTGAAGAACTCTTTCTTCCATTCGGGTGTAGGAATGCGTCCTGCCGCTTCGCCGGTGATATCAATACCGCTGGTCAAGCCAAAATGGTATCGCTTGATTTCGTCTTGCAGGGCGGTCTCGGATATCTTTCCCGCTTGCCCAGCATCCCAGAAATCTTTCGCAATCTCGTAGAACGTAATGTCGCATGAGTCCACAATGGATTGATGGAACGTTTCCGTACCGTGTCCCGTGCGCAACCAGCATTTCTGCACGTCGCCTGAATTGAAGCCATCCCATGAACCGCCGCATTCCCACGTGGATCCCTCGGTAGCAAAACCATATTTCAGGCCGGCAAGACCCGAGAACGCCTTCATGGTGGAAGCCGCCGGATACGTGCCTGCAATTGCGCGGTTGAGCAGCGGGTACTGCGATTCAGACGTGTTATACATATCCCAAATGCTCTGAGAAATGCCACCCACGAAGTTCGCCGGCGAAAACGTAGGGAAATTCGCCAGCACCGCAATGCTGCCGTCCTTGACATTCATGGCAACCACGCAGCCGGCAACGCCTTTACCGGTGCCGATTGTACCGTCTTCTGGCGCAATAAGATCCGCCAGCGCGCGCTCCGCCACATACTGCGCGGGGCCGCAAATCGTGGTATACACACTTGAACCACGCACAGGTTGCGTTTCGCTTTTCACCGAGCGCACGTTGCCATCGGCATCCGCCACTACAACACGCTGACCGTGATCGCCCGCAAGCAGATCATCGTAAGCGGATTCTACACCGCTTTTTCCCACGTCATCGCCCAGTTGCAAGTCGCGCCCCTGGGAAACGCTCGACAGGTCGGACTCCCCCACGCTGCCCGTGTAGCCCAGCGCATGGGCAGCCAACGCGCCATACGGATAATCGCGCACCGAGCGCGTTTCCACCGTAACGCCCGGGAACGCATCGGAATGTTCGCGGATGAACGCAACATCGCGCAAACGTACATCGCTTGCTACCGTGCGCTTGCTTTGCGCGCCCGACGTGGAATCTTGAATACGCATGCGCACCACATTGCGAGGAATGCCCAACACCACGGAAAGACGACCAAGAACGTCTTGGTCATCGGCCACATCGGCATCAGCCAAAACAGTCAGCGACGAACGGTTCTTCACTAAAGGAATGCCGCTTCTATCGCAAATAAAGCCACGCGGCGCCGGCGTTGAAACCGTGGCATAGCGGTTATCGTCGGCGGCACTTTTATACGAGGAAGAATCAAGCACTTGCATACTGAAAAGCTTAATGCCCAAAGCGCCGAAGACCGCCGCCGTTGCCGCCGCCATTACGTTGAAACGCACTTTCAACCCATCGGCGGGGTTCTTTCCCGGCATGCCGCCTTCCGTTGTGCCTACTGCGTGCGAAGCGCCTTGGGTAGGCATCGATGAAGAAACGCCTACCGAAGACACGGTATTGACGGATCGATGATTCGACTTCGTGTGGGTCGAAGAATAGCCGTTATAAAGATGTACCCCCACAACAATCGCAAGCGCCACTAAAAGCGCCGCGATAATTGCCGCAACAATTGCCGCAGTCATGCGCCGCTCCTAGCGTAATTGCTGCGCAACGGGAATATGCGTTGCCGTGATCTGGGGTCCAACAAAATGATGGACAAGCGGATACATGAGAAACGCCAAAATACAATCGTAGAGCGCACACGGCGCCATGCGATACAAAAGCAGGCTTAGAAACGACACGCCCATACCGAACTGGATAAGCAAGAAACCGTAGGCAATCTCTGCCACCAGCACGGCAATTGCAATGCACACGAACGCCATGATCTGGGAATTTCCTTCGAGCACCGAGAAAACACGCGTCAGAATGAATGAAACGGCAACCATAACCGCAGCCATAATCCCAACGGGATGCGAACTCAAAACGCCGCCGAGCAAGCCCAGGATAAACGCAACAACCATGCTGGAATTTGCCGGGCGCACAATAGCGAGCACCACGCAAAACGCCAGCAAGGCATTCGGGCGAATAAGCGCAATGGTCATAGCCGGCGTTACCACCAGCTGAAACACGAAAGCCAGCAGCGCAGCTATCACCAAACTGATATTTCGGCGAATCGCTTCCACTTATGCAGCCGCCCCCTGAGAACCAACCGCCGAAACCACAGTCACTTCCTGGAGCGGGCCGGCGTTCTCATTCGGAGAAACCACAATACGGCGCGTGGATTCACCTTGGCGCTGGTCGATGCGTACCACTTGTCCCACAATCAGACCGCGCGTATAGCTTCCGCCCAAGCCGGAAGTCACCACAACATCGCCCACCTGCACATTCGCATCAGTTGAGATATCTTCAAGATAAAGCAGGACCTCAAGCGAGCCCACGCATACGCCTTCTTCGCGCGTAGCTTGCAGCAAAACAGCAACGCCGCTTTGGGGATCGGTCAAAAGACGAACCGTGGAAGAATGATCGGACACGCTAATAATCTGGCCAATCACGCCATTCGGGCCCATAACGCTTTGCCCGACAACAATACCATCGGCGCTTCCCGCGTCAATCGTCACCGCCTGGTCATACGCCTCAGACGTACGCCCGATAACGCATGCAACCGTGCCGGTAATGCTATATTTCTCCGAAATGTTCAAAAGCCCCTCAAGGCGCTCGGCTTCCTGCCGGTATTCTTCCGCATCGGCCAACTGACGGCGCAAGTTCTCGTTTTCCTCGCGCAGCTCGGACAGCGTTGCATCCGATGCCGTTGCGTTCGTAATGGCATCTGCCGCATCGGCGCGCGCGAGCTCCAAGTGCGCGCCCGCCTTCGTAAGCGGCTGCACCACCGAGCAAATTGCGCCCTGCACCTGGTGAAGAATACCTTCCTCCCCTTCGCGGGCGTAGCCAAACGACACGCCAATACAAAGCACGAGCATGACGGCAAGAAGGACCCGAGGGTCCTTCGAAGTTTTTTTCATCTGATAGGTTTGAAGCATAACGT
>CAKTYF010000126.1 GCA_934631995.1 uncultured Eggerthellaceae bacterium | reverse complement strand
TAAGAAAACTTTCAGTGCGCACGCTACAATGGAAAGCGAAACAAGATGCAAGAGAAAACGACAGGAAGGCTTGACGTGCAGATTCTCATTGTTGAAGACGACAAAAAGCTGGCGTTGGCGCTCAAGCAGATATTGGTAGAGGCTGATTACCAGGTAGACGCCGTACACGATGGCCAGTCCGGCTTGGATTACGGACTTTCGGGCATCTACGATGTGATCATTTTGGATGTTATGCTGCCGAAGATGGACGGTTTTGAGGTCGCTAAGGAGCTGCGTCGCGGCCGCGTTGACACGCCCATTTTGCTGCTGACTGCGCGCGATACCGTGCGCGATAAGATTGTGGGCCTTGACTCTGGCGCCGATGACTACATGACCAAGCCGTTCAGCCCCGCCGAGTTGCTGGCGCACTTGCGCGCGCTTCTGCGTCGACAGGGGCAGGTTGTTTTCGAGACCGTTACCTTCGGTGATTTAACGCTCAATCTGGAAAGTCACGACTTGAACTGCGGCGATAAGTCAATCCACTTGGGATTCAAGGAGTTCTCGCTCGCACGCATCCTGCTTTCCAACCCCACGCAAGTGCTGTCGAAAGAGCAACTGCTCGCAAAGGTATGGGGTGTAGAAAGCACGGCGGTTGACAACAACGTGGAAGCGTACATTTCGTTCCTGCGGAAGAAGTTCCGCTTTGTGGGTTCGCACGTAGCCATTGAGTCGCTGCGCAAAACAGGGTATCGCTTGAGCTGCGGCGAAGACAGCGGCGGAGGCGCTGCGGCTGGCGCTGACGCACGGTAGCGCCGCGATGGGCGCTCGCGCAGCTCGTGCCAATGTCGCTGCTCGCCGATGATGCTGGCGGCAACTCCGCGACGGACGCTCGCCGCCGGTGCTGATGCCGCTTGCCGCCAACAGATGTTGCGCGGCAGACAACGCGGGTGCGAGGTCCGCTGGCACAGCCGCCGCAGCTGCTCGTTGCCAACGGCGGTGCCGCCGGTAACGCCCGCCAGCAGCACCGTCCGCACGACCCACCAGCGACGCCTTCCAGCGTTGCTGCCGGCATAGCCCATCACTTGCCACCTGCACAACCCACCAGCGACACCTTCCCCACAACCATAACCGCCGCCGAACACGAAAGGCACTGCACCATGACCGCGCACACCGAAAAAGATCTGCTCTCCAAGCTGCACCTGAAATTCACCGCACTCATTTGCGGTGTGGCAGCGCTTATCTTGGCGGTTTCATTCGCGTATATTGCCTGGTCAAATCAAAATCAAAGAATCGCATCGGTCTACGTTGAGCTTAATGCCGCTCTGGAAACCGTTGTCACAAAGGGCCCGCGCGACCTTGACCCCCCTGCCGAAGGCGCCAAACCACCGCGCATCGGCGACAAAAAAGAGGTCTCGTGGCCGTTTCCCATTGCGCTTTACATTGCCCGAGAAAACGATGGCGAGATCTCCTCGGTCATCAACATTAACCGCTTCTCCACCGCCATTGTTGACGACGAAACGTTGCAAACTATTTTGGAATCTACGTTCTTCTCACCCGATGAACAGGGATTTTTGGCGGACGAGGGTCTGTTTTACAAGAAAATCACGCGCGACGATGGCTCGGTGTGCTACGCATTCGCCGACCGCGGAATTGTAGATGACGCCGCGAACCTCAACCGCTCGCTTATCATGGTCGGAATCGCCATTATGCTTTTGGTGCTGGCGCTGGCCTGGGCTTTTTCTCGGTGGGCGCTGCGCCCTGTGCAGCGTGCCTGGGATAGCCAGCAGCAATTCATCGCCGATGCGTCGCACGAGATGAAAACGCCGCTTACCGTGATCATGGCAAACGCCTCCATTGCCCTGAAGAAGCCGCAAGCGACCATCGCGGAACAAAGCCAGTGGATTGAGGGCATCCAGGACGAAGCGCAAAACATGGAGCACCTGGTGCTTGATATGCTAGCGCTCGCCCAGCCGGAAAACGCGGTGGCTCAAGCCGCGACGACAGAGCACGTCAACATGAGCGAGATGGCAGAGCGGGCCTCGCTGCAGTTCGAAGCCGTTGCGTTCGAGCGCGGCGTTATGATCAACGATGACATCGATTCCGATATGATGGTTGTTGGCGACCCTACAAAACTCCAGCGCCTGATTGGCACGCTAGTCGATAACGCATGCAAGTACGCCGAAAGGGACACAAGCATAACGGTTTCTCTTAAAGCAGCAGGTCGCAATTGCGTTTTAAGCGTCCACAACTGGGGATGCCCCATTGATCCCCAGGACATCCCACACGTGTTCGACCGCTTCTACCGGAGCGACAAGTCGCGCGACCGCAGCAACAACGATGGCGAACACAGCTTTGGCCTGGGATTAGCGATCGCCCAGAAAATCGTGCAGCAACACGGCGGAGAACTGAGCGTGACGAGCTCCGCCGAAGACGGCACCACGTTTACCGCGCGCCTCCCCCGCGCCGAGGGTTAAGTTCGCTGCAGCGGCAGCAGCGGGCGCTAGGAACAACGAAGGCATTTTTTGGAGCAGAGCGTCTTTCTTGCTCCGATTCAAATCGGAGGCCGCAGACGCCGAAAGCAACAAGGGGGCTTGGCGCCCCCTTGTTGGAAAAGCGGGGGTAAATTCGGGCTAATCGACGATATTCGGCGGTCCGAAGACGCAAATCCACCTCTTTTGGGAGTCTTGCTGCGTTCTTCGAAAAACCGCGTCAATAAAACACCAGGTCAGACAACCGCTGGATTAGACAGCCCTCAACGGCAAACAATCGGCAGTCGGTCAGACCACCGAGTATCGTCGATTTGCCCGAATTCAAGGGCCAATTTCCAACAAGCGATCCCTCGGAAGGCGGAATCGCAACGAAGCGAGCGGAGCATGCGGACGGCAGAGCGCGGGGAACAGCGGACGAAGAAGCACCGGAAAAGCAGGAGAGCGGGGAAGCAAGGAATAACGGGGGAAGGAGCACCAGGAGAGCAAGAAGAGCAAGAAAGCCAGGCAGCAGCGGTGCTCAGCGCGAATGAAATTGCGGCGCATCTGAACGAGGTGCTCCGGACGTAGCCAAAAGATCAAAAGGAAGCGAAGACGCCGAAGCGCCCAACGCGAACATCGCATTGGGCGCCCTAAAAACAACCGAAAAGATAGCTAACAGCTAGAACATCATGAACAGGTTCGCCAATGCCCAACCGATAAAGCCGCAGCACGGGAACGTAAGAATCCAGGCTTTCACCATGTTGCCAGCGATGTTCCACTTCACCTCGCGCGCGTTTCTGCTGGCACCCACGCCCATAATGGCGCTGGTGGAACAATGGCTCGTGGAAACGGGCATGCCGGTGAGCGTGGAAATCAGAAGCGTGATGGCAGTGCTAGCGGAAGCGGCAACACCCTGGTATTTATCGAGCTTGACCATGTCCATGGCAACCGACTTGATAATGCGCTTGCCACCGATGAGCGTGCCAAGCGAGATAGCGGCAGAGCACAGAATCATGAGCCACAGCGGGAAACTGGTACCCGTGGTGTCTTCAATGCCAAAGCTCAGCATGAAGCCCAAAAGCGCAATGGACATGAACTTTTGGCCATCTTGCGCGCCATGCAGGCCCGACAAAATAACAGCGCATACATCCATGACGCCCGTGCAAATCTTATTGCTTCTGCGACGATCACATTGCGCGAACAGCTTTTCAATCAAACGCACGGCAAGCCACCCCAGCGCAAAGCCCGCGAACAGGGAAAACAGCATGCCATAAATGACTTTCGCCCATTCGTTGATCACAACGGCACCAATGCCATTCAGCGCAATGGCGGCACCGGTGATGCCCGCAATTAGCGAATGCGACTTCGATGCGGGGATGCCTTGGAACCAGCAAAACACGCCCCATCCAATGGATGCCACCATGGCCGCCATGAGCGCCATAAGCGCTAAATGGGGGTCGCCGGTGAAATCGACCATGCTGAACATGGTGTGGGCAACCGCGGTGGAAATGTAGGTCATGCCCATCAAGCCCACGAAATTAAACACCGCAGCCAGGGCCAATGCGGTCCCCGGCTTCATGCAACGTGTGGAAACAGCGGTTGCAATGGCGTTTGGCGCGTCAGTCGCGCCCGCAATAAGAGTAACACCAATAACGAGTGCCAAGATGACGCCCAATGTTGGATACGTCGCCATCTGAACGAACAATGCACCCAGTGAAAGATCCATGCGAATCCTATTCTCTATATTATTAGTTGCGTTCGCAGTCGCTCGCACTTCCTGCGAATTGCATCTTGATTTGCCTATCTCGCCTCCATCGCAGGTCGCACCCCCCACAGAAGACGCTGAAAAGCAAAATCGACGCACTGGGCAGCCACGCCACGCCGGCGCGTCACTGACCATGCGCTATTTTACAACAGCACTGCACTACTTCTCGCAGCAAATGCATTGATGGTGCTGTTTTCGTTACTGCGGCATCATCGCGTTTAGCGAAGCGATCCGCAGGCAACCCGCGCGGGCGTGGGCTAAAGAAGCGCTAGCATGTTAAAAAGTGACGGGGTCTTTTTCACCTTTTGCGCCGCCGGCACCCGCACACCCAGCGGCTGACGCCTCGAGCCGCCGGGCCATCGCGCCGCCTGCACCCTCCTTCCCCCTTCCCCTTCGCCTGTCCCCTTCTCCCCTTCCCCCTCGTCAGTATTCGATAAATTTCAATACCAGGTATTAAGTATGAGTAATACCACCTTTCAACCAAAAGGTGCATACTAAGCAACGTCAAAAAACGCTTTTCGAAAAACGACGTTTACTGCAAGAAAAAAGTCGCAGCACGCGACAAACGAAAGGATTCAAACCATGAAGTTCAACAAGAAAGTTTTGGTAGGCGCGGTTGCCGCAACCCTGGCGCTTTCCGTGTTTGCCCTGGCTGGCTGCTCGTCCAGCTCGTCCTCGTCCGCCAGCGCATCGGGCAGCGCCTCTGCCGCCAGCGATAACAAGGTCATCACCGTGGGCGCCACTGTTCCCCACTACGACATTCTGACCGACGCGGTTGCTCCACTGCTGGAAAAGGAAGGCTACACGCTCAAGGTCACCGAGTTCACCGACTACGTGCTGCCGAACACCAACGTTGAGCAGGGCGAACTTGACGCCAACTACTTCCAGCACATCAACTACCTGGATTCCTTCAATCAGGAAAACGGCACCCACTTGGTCAGCGTTGGCTACGTTCACTATGAGCCGTTCGGCATTTACGCTGGCAAGTCCTCGTCTCTGACCGATGTTAAGGATGACGCCGTGGTCGCCGTTCCCGATGACACCACGAACGAGGCACGCGCTCTGCTGCTGCTCCAGCAGGAAGGCCTGATCACGCTCAAGGATGGCGCTGGCCTGACCGCAACCGTTAAGGACATTGCCGACAACCCCAAGAACCTGCA
>CAKTYF010000125.1 GCA_934631995.1 uncultured Eggerthellaceae bacterium | reverse complement strand
AAAAGAGAGTCTTTGATAGGCGCCAAAACCGCAATCGCATCGGTGAAGGCGCGCGAACGCCCCTCCGCCGTGGAAAGATCGTGCTTGCTCAAACGCCGTTCAATGCCATATTCCAAAAGCGGCTTTGCCTGAGCAAGGCATTCCCGCAACGCCTGCGCGCCGCGCTTTTCCACGAAATCCGCCGGATCAAGGTTGTCCGGAAGCGTGACCGCGCACAAATCGATGCGTGTGCGCCCCGCCTCGGGCGTAATGGAGCTGTCGATGAATTGCAGCGCGCGATCGGCGGCGCGCTGACCTGCTTCGTCGCCATCGAAAAGATAGATGATCCTGTTTTTCGCATGACGCGATAATGTGCGGATATGTTGCCTGGTCAGCGCCGTTCCCAATGTTGCCACCGCATTATCAACGCCCGCGCGGTGAAGCGCTATGACGTCGGTATAGCCTTCCACCACAATGGCATCACCCGTGGCAGCCATAGCGGTTTTCGCCTTGTCAAGGCCGTAGAGCACCGTGGACTTATGGAACAGTGGCGTTTCCTGGGAATTCAGGTACTTCGGCTGACCATCGCCGATAATGCGCCCGCCAAATGCTATGCAATCCCCCTGCACATCGCGAATGGGAAACATAATGCGGTTATAGAATCGGTCGCGCACGCGGCCATTATCGCCCCGCAAAGCAACGTTTGCTTCCACCATTTCATCGGGCGTGAAACCCTTCGAGCTCAAATGGCGCACTAACGTGCCTGAACCAGGGGCAAAGCCCAGCATCCACTCGCGCGGGATAGCACCACCCAAGTTGCGCCCCGCTAAATACGCGCGGGCGGCATCGGTTGGCGCGCTTTTCACACGCATCAGCTGGAAATGATAGAAATCGGCGGTCTCGGCGCAGACTTGCTTCAGACGCGCCTTCTTGGAGTTCGAGGCTCCCCCATCGTCTTTGCCCGAACGCGTGAGCGTAATATGCGCTTTATCGGCAAGAAACTGAACGGCCTCGGGAAACGACATGCCATCGACCTTCATAAGAAAGCCGAAAATATCGCCGCCTTCCCCGCAACCAAAACAGTGCCACAGCTGCGTTGAGGGATCCACTTTGCAGGAAGGGGTTTTCTCGTTATGGATGGGGCAGCAACACCAAAAATCACGCCCTTTTTGGCGCATGGGCGAACGCTCGCCCATGAGTGCCACCAGGTCGCTTGCTTCGCGTACTTTTTGGATTTCTTCGTCGCTTATACGACCTTCCGCCATAATCGCGTTTTCACCCCTGTCGTTGACCGAAATAGAATAATCGGTTCGCCTTGAACCAACCAGTTTGTCATTATACGGCAAGACGCGCACATTTTTCGCTATCATAGAACCCTTCAAGACGAAAGGGCACAAACGTGAAAGTAACCATATACACCGATGGATCATCGCGCGGAAATCCCGGCCCCGGCGGCTACGGAGCAATCCTCCACTACACCGATTCGGCGGGAAACCTGCACGTCAAAGAGCTTTCGGCAGGATATCAAACCACCACAAACAACCGCATGGAGCTACTCGGGCCCATTTGCGCCCTGGAAGCGCTGAAACGCCCGTGCCAAGTGACGCTCATTTCCGACTCGCAATACCTGGTCAACGCGTTCAATCAGAACTGGATTGCCGGATGGTTGAAGCGCGGATGGAAAAACGCGAACAAGCAGCCCGTGAAAAACGTTGATTTATGGAAGCGCCTGCTGGCGGCAAAAGAGCCGCACGACGTGCAATTCGTTTGGGTGAAAGGCCACGCGGGACACCCCGAAAACGAACGCTGCGACGAGCTTGCCACGCAAGCGGCTGATGGCGACAACTTGCTTGTTGATGAAGGGTTCTCCGCTTAGAATCGCATGCGCGTCAACAACCGGCAGACCGAAACCAGCGACCAACGCCAAGCGATCAACGCGCAGGTAAATCGGAACAATACCCCATTCTGAGCAGGCTTTTTTCTTTCTCGGGGAACAGATATCGATAGAGATCCATGAAATAGCCATCCGTCATAGAGGCAATGTAATCAACGATTATCTGATGCGGATCTTCCTTTACGTATTCCGCCTGCGTGAAGCTCATCGATTGAGCCGTAAGCTTTGCAATGTGATGGCAAAACACCGGCGAAGATTCACGCCCCGCCAAAAGATCAGCCAGCAACTGATCGTACATCTCGCAAAACATTTCCTCAACAATGTTGCTCGTATCGCCCACCATGCCTTCTTTAAGGTAGATGAGCTCATAATTTTGACGCTTAGCGGTTTTCATGTCTTGGAAGGCGTCTTCGCTCATGCAGATAACGTCTTTCCCGTAGCTGTTATTCACAATGTCCACGGTAAGATTGTTGATAATGGTTGCGTTTTTCTTGCCAATAATCTGAGAATCGAAGCAATTATACGAATCCAAAACACCCATATGCACTGCATCGGCACGATCTTTTCCCAGATAGGCAATCATATCGCTCACGCGCACCACGCAACCCTCCAACGTCATGGGGCGCAGCGCGGAAATAGTTTCCTCGTTGCAGTTGCACGCTTCCACCAGCTGGTCAAGCTGCTCGAACGTGTTCATGGAACCCGTGAAAAGCGTTTGCTGCGCGAATTCGCCATTGTGGCAGAGGGCGCCATTGAGTGTTTGCAAACTGATGTTGCGTCGATACAGCTTATCAAGGACGCGCACGGAATGCACGTTGTGATTGAAATAACGACCCGTGTAGCCATGATAAATCTTGCTCAGATAACGCTCGCCCGCATGACCAAACGGCGTATGACCTACATCATGCCCCAGCGCAATCGCCTCGATAAGATCGGTGTTCAACCCCAACAAGCGACCAATTCCCTGTGCAACGCGATTCACCAGCTGAACATGAAGGCCGCGGCGGCAAATGTCGTCGTCTTCAACAAACGAGAAAACCTGCGTCTTATCGGCGTAACGGTTATATGCCGGCACATTGATGATTTTCTCTATGTCGCGCGTAAACGCTGGACGCGCAAGCGTGGCATCATCGTGCGGATTCGCTTCGCGGCGCTGCACTGCTTCATCGGGTGTTCGATGCGGGTGCAAACGTCCGCAAGTTCTATCAGCACGAATAGCTTGCTCAATTTCGGGTTCAAGCGTTAAATAGGGAATCCTTGCCACGTAGAACACCTTTCTTTCCCGCGCTTCGGCATTTCGACTTGTCTTCGCGCCCGTACGCTTTGCTGCTCCACACTACGGGGGCCGCTCAGCCGCTCCAACAAAGTTGCTATTCCACACGCCCCGATGCAATCTGTTCTGCCACGTGCTCGCTCAAGTCGATAAGCTCTTGCCTGCTGTGCACTTCGCATTTCGCGTAGATACGGCGCAAATGCGTGTCCACCGTGCTTTTCGAGATAACAAACTGTTCGGCAATGCGCTCGGACGTGCGCCCCTTCAAGGCAAGCGGCAAAATCTCTGCCTCACGTTTCGAAAGTCCGCGCTCTTGCACTAAACGCATGCACGCCTCGTCAAAACTATCGATAGCCTGGGCAACCGTTCCCAACTCTCCCAAATCGTTTTCGGTGAACAGGAACAAAAACGCCACCATAACGAGCAAGCCCGCCACTGCAAATGCCCAGGTCCGGTACACATCAAAGTCTACAAAGGCATCAAATAGACCACCTAGAAGCAGACCGAGCGCCTGCCCGCCTAAAAGGATGGCAAACCCCGCAGAAAACGCCATGGCGGCATCGCGCGCGGTGGTAAACGCATTCACCAAAAACACAATAACCAGTACCATAAGCAGGCCCAAGAAGCCCGCGAAAACAATAGATTGCCCATTAACCGTCAAATCCCGAAGCGCCGGCGCGAACAAAAAGCCGGCAACCATCATCAAAATGGCAAGGCGGTACACATACGCCACAGCGCCTTGCCGCGCGACGAACTGCGCGGGATTATCCTGTTCATCGGCATCCTTACTTCCCCGCAGGGAAACCGGTCGAAAGAAAATCTGCAGCGCAGCAATACCCAGCATGGCAAAAATAAGCAAAGAAATCGGGAACGAGACGTACGATTGGCCATCGTTTCCCATGAAAGAATGCGCAAAGCCCGATCCCACGCCAAAAACGAATGCACCGCTCATAATGCGCACGGAAAGATCGATTGCTTTTGCCGAAGGAGCGCTTTCCGGCTGCTCTTCGCTAAAGGGAACCGTAACCTGCCGCAAGCGCAGCTCAAGCGTTGAGGCGGCACCCAGCGGTAGCAAGTAAATGACAAACGATCCCAAAAGCGCAGGGGCAAAACAGCAAAGCGCGCTCACCACAGCACCCGCCGTTGACCCTGCAATGGCAACAATAGCGGCGTCGTCAAGAGAATACGAACCCAAAAGACGTCCCCACGCGCACAGAAGCGGCGCAATCGCAACACCCTGGATGGCACCACAAGCAGCTTCTAGGGCGAAGGGGGCGTTATGGTTCGGCATATCGTTGGCAAGAAGCAAAACGAATGACGCCCCGATAAGCAACAACGCGTAGACGTACATAAGAATGGGGCTCATCAGGCGCTGCAACGCATCTTTTGGCAGCGCGCGCAAAATACCAAGCATAACCGCCGCGAAGAGCAATGCGATAAGAAGAATGCCACGGTTGAGCACCACCGCGTTGAAGAAGATCACTTCTTCGGTGCCCATGCCGAACAGTGCAAAGAGAAACCCTTGAAAGCAGGCGAAGCCAAAAACTTCCGCGAAGAGCTGCTTGAGTTTTGCCGCCATGCCTTCCTTCTTTCAAGATTGCGCGTTCAGGTTTCGCGATTAATCACCCATCGCTTTATGGTAACCGTACTATGGTAGCAGTTTTTTACACGCAAACGTTCAGACAACAAGGAATCCCCTTTATGCCCCCAGTGCAACCGCAGCCGATTCTTCGGAGCCTTTCCAGCGCGGTTGGCAGCGCACTAAATTAAATCCAGGTCAAAAAACCCTCGCCAACAAAATAGGCTCTCCGGCATTCGTACCAGAGAGCCTATCGTAAGAACTAAAGAGATGCGGCAAAGAAGTGCGATGCTTTATCGGACTTCCCTGCCTCAATGCGCTATTTCTGCGCAGTGCCCGCATCGCCTTCCTCGTCTTCAACCTCAACGACCTTCTTGACAACGCGCTTCTTGGGAGCCTCTTCAACAACTTCGGCTTCCTCGGTTTCGGCAGCTTCCTTTTCCTTGCTACCGTCGCCCAGACCTTCGCGCAAGTTCTTTACGGTCTTGCCAAAAGCAGCGCCGAGTTTCGGGAGGTTCTTAGGTCCGAAGATAAGCAAAGCAACAACAAGAATAATGATCCACTCAAAACCTTTAGGCAAAAACGGCATGTTCGTTCCTTTCGTCGAGGTGTGCGTTTTCGTAACGTGATGGTGCTCACTATGGGGCAAAAAGACCCGTGCGTCTATCACGCAAAATAGGGCATTTTGCCAATTTGCAAGAAAAATGGCTGTCACACAAATGCATGACAGCCATTGTTTTCCCAGGTCAAATCTAATTATTTAGAAGCTTTAGCCATAAGACCGAAATCTGCAACACTCGAGAACACAGAAACAAAGCGGTTCAGCAACTTCAGGCGGTTCGCACG
>CAKTYF010000124.1 GCA_934631995.1 uncultured Eggerthellaceae bacterium | reverse complement strand
CTCATGAGCGGCCTCCTGGTCTTTGCGCGAAAGCACACGCGCATTACGCAAAGCCAAGCGCGCACGCGGGTCAAGGCGCACTTGCACCAAGTCAACGCAAAGGTTCACCAGCACAAAGAAGGTAGCCATGATGAACACATACCCTTGCACCACGGGATAATCGCGTGAGAACACCGCTGACACGGCGTATTTTCCAATACCCGGCCAGTTGAAGATGCTCTCGATAATGGCGCTTCCGCCCAAGAGCTGGGCAAACGTCATGCCCGTTAGCACCAAAATAGTGGGCGCAACCGCCTTCAGAACGCTCCGAAGCAGAATCTTCGCATCAGGGAAACCGCGAACACGCGCCGCTTCGACATATTCTTGCTCCATTTCTTGAAGCACGATGGTGCGCACTTGCCGAATGTAGACCGCCGATTCGCACAGCACCAGCGTAAGCACGGGTAGCACCCACCCCACCCCGCGCATGCTGCCAATGCTGGGAAGCAAATGCAGCGTGATTGAGAAGATGAACACCAGCACCAGCGCCATAAGAAAGCCAGGAAACGCTGAACCAATAAAGGAAAGCGCGCGAATCAGGTAATCAGTGAGCTTATTGCGCTTCAGGGCGCACAGGCAGCCCAAAGGAATAGAGACAACCAGCGTAAGGACAACCGAAACCACCGCTAGAAACAGCGTAGCCGGCATACGGGACAACAGCTCGGTGGCCACAGGGCGGCCTGAGCTAATGGAAGTGCCTAAATCGCCCTGGAACACGTTGCCCAGCCAAATAAGATACTGATCGATAATCGGCTTATCAAGTCCCAGCTCAGCGCGTTTCGCAGCGACCAATTCAGGATCCGCCGCCGAACCTCCTTGCTCCAGCAGAGCGGTAACAGGATCGCCCGGAGAAAGATACATCAGGAAAAACGACAGCAGCGTTACCATGAAAAGCACTGGTATCAGCTGCACCAGTCGTTGCAACACCATCTTTCTCATACAGGAAAACCTAGCGGCAGGGCTTGCGCGCAATCACCATGAACTGGGGCGCAAACTCATACATCTGGCGCATTTCATTAGTCCAAACCAAAGAAGAAACATCTTCCGCAAACTCAACCTCCATGCCAAGGCGCGTCAAAACAGACACATCCCACGCAGGACGCTGCTCTTTTGAAATATCCATGTCTTTAGCAAGATTTTCCAACACGCTGGAAATAACGTTATCGGTGCTATAAGCGTCCTGACGAAGCTGGTTCAGCGTTTCATCGTGCAAGTATCCCCACCAAGAGGAATCGAAATACATAAGGTATCCGCCCGGCTTCAGCACATCACACCAGCACGCCAGCGCTTCTTCGGCCACGGCAATGTTGGAGAGCACGTTGCGGCTGACCACCACGTCAAACGTCTGCGCCGCAAACGGCAGGTTATCTACCGTGCCAACCATAAGGGGAAACTCCAAGCCCATGGCATTCGCATTCTGGCGCGCTTTCTCAAGCATGCCTTGGGAGAAGTCAACGCCGCGCACCGAGTAGCCGCGCGAAGCAAGCGTAAGCGACATGGCGCCTGTGCCGCAGCCGGCATCCAAAATAAGCGGATTGCCCACACCGCGCGCCTCAAGGGCTTCCTGCATCAAATCGCCCCATTTATGGATATCCCCATCAAGGCCGAACGTCTTGGAGCGCGTGTTCCAGTAGTTGCGCGTTGCTTCGCACACATCATCTGCAGCGGGCGGCGCGCATTTCGTTGCCGCCAGCGCGAACAGAGGCGATGCTTCATACAGTTCATATTCCCAATCAAGGTACACGCATGCACCGGCGTCTTCCATAACGTCAACATTGCCGAAGCCCGCCTCCATAAGAGCACGAACATCCCAGGCAGGACGATTGACAGAAGAAAGCGGCAGCGAGTCGTAATACGGCTTGTCATTCGTGCACACCGCCATGAATTCGCCCGTTTTTGCATAATGGCGATGCTCGTTTTCGCGCACTTTCTGAGCCTGGGCTTCGTCATAGAACTCCAAATGCCAGTTGGCATCGAACACCAGCAACTTGCCACCCGGCCTGAGCACCCGACGCCACTCCGCAAAAGCAGCTTGAGGGTCCGTAAGCGTCCAAGTAACGTTGCGCGTAACAATAAGATCGAATGTGTTGTCGGGGAAATCGAGCTCGTGGGCATCCATGTGGAACAGCAGCGCGTCAACGCCCGCCGCAAGAAGGTTCTCTCGCGCGTGGTACAGCATTTGGGAGGATTTATCCACGCCCACCACGCAGGCCCCCTGCTTTCCCAGCACGCACGGGAAGAATCCAGGGCCGCAGCCGATATCCAAAATAGTCATTCGAGAAAGTTCCTGCAGGTCGCAACCAGCAAGCTGCGCAATAAGGGATACCCACTTTTGCGCACGACCGTCGGTGAGTTCGCCATTTACGTACAAATCGTAATCGGCGGCGCCCGTCTCCCAAGAAAGGACCTCACGATCTCTTACCGTTGCAATTCCCGTCATATCGTACCCTTTCGAATATTACATTCGTTCTATTCGTGTGAAACTAAAGAATTATACTACACAAACTTTATTCGTAACACAAGAAGAAGAAACGTATGCGTTACGATGCCAGCGGTGAAGTTCATTTGTTGTCAAATTACCCCACCTTTTGTCAACAAACGCAGGCAGCAACGTGGCACAAAAAGCCCCACCGATGCAGCATCGATGGGGCCTGCAAGAATCTTCCAGCAATTCATTCGAGATGAAATGTTGTCAAATTACCCCACCTTTTGTCAACAAAAGAGCAGCGAAGTTGGCTGAAAGCAGCAGGTACTTAATCCAAGTATCCCGGATGCAGGGTAAGACCCAAATGATCAGCAAGCTGGCGCATTTGGTCATCGGTAATCGTGTTCAAGCGTGGAAGATGCGCGATCTTCATATAGATTTCTGCTGCTTTTTCCACAGTCTCTATCAGGCCAAATGCTTCATCAAGCGAAGCGCCCACACCATAGATGCCATGCTGCGCCCACACCGTCAAGCGCGTTTCCTTCATGGTGTCCGCCGTTGCGCGGCCAATTTCGTTCGTGCCGCACAGCATCCACGGCAGCACACTCACGCCATCGGGAAACACCATAACGCATTCCGTGCACATCTGCCACAGCGTGTGCGTAAAAGAGCGTTCGTCCAGTTCATGAACGTATGTCATGGCAAGAATATTCGCAGGATGGCAATGCATGACCACGCGATTGCCCTTGCACACGGAAAGCCGCGCTGCATGGCTCATCAGATGAGCCGGAAGCTCCGAAGTAAACGTTCCCCCATCGGAAAAGCCCCACAGAAGCTCAGCCGTATTCCCCTTCCGGCCAATGCGAATAAGTCCCAAATTGCATGCAGGATCGTATTGCACATTCTTGAAATACTTGCCCGTTCCCGTGACCAGGAAATACTTGCCCGCAAGCGAAGGCTCGCAAAAACCGATGGGAAGCTCACGCAGCACGTTGTTCGTATCAACATAAGACGCAACTTCGTCCTGATCAAGAAGCAACGAAATATTGCCACCGTTGCGTTCATCCCAACCATGGGCGTACATATTCGTTGCGGTGCGCACCATTTCCACCAAAAACGGTGCTTCAAGCATTGCGTCTTGCATGATCACTCCTATCGTTTGTCGCGACTATCGTTATGCCACTGCCAAAATCTTCCCATACGCAAAAAACCCGCCGAAGCGGGCTTTTACATGCGTTAATTCGCAGTTTCGCAATTAAGCGCGAACGACTTTCCCAGCCTTCAGGCACTTAGTGCAGATGTTGGCCTTGCGAACGCGACCGTTATCATTGATGGTAACCTTCTGCACATTGGGGCGGAACATGCGGTTGGTAACGCGATGAGAGTGGCTGATGCTGCGACCAGCAACAGGAGCCTTACCGCAAACTTCGCAAACCTTCGACATTTCTATCAACTCCAAGTTCTATTACAAACAAAATCTAAATAAAACAGCCTTGGTACTATACCACAGCAACACCTAACTGCACAAGGAAAATTTAATGAGAATCTTTCTTCCCTGGATAATTCATCGAAGTTCGTCGACTGTCTTGATCCTCTGGCCGATTCAGCACATGACAGGGACGGCCATGCTGTTGCCAATCGCTTTGTAGCGCTGAATCTGCCATCAAATCGGTCGTGCTTCTTAATCTTGCCAGCCCCGGAGAGCTGCGTACTGGATGGCAAACGCGTCGGAGGCATCGACCTCGTCGTCCCACGTGACATCCGCGCGGGCGCGCATATCGGCGTAATCCTGGCGATCCTTATAGGAGTCCGTCGTGGCGATATCGTAGACTATCTGAGCATCAACGACGTTGAGAATTCCGTTGCCGTTGACATCGCCGTCCAGTTTCTCATGCTTGCCAGTAAAATATCCAGGGTCATCGGAGCCACCATCGATACGTGCGCGAGCGGAATTGACGAACGAGGAATCATACACCGTGCCCGCACCCCCCACAAGAAGGCTACACCCATCAAACATGCGATTCGACGATCCGACCTCAGCCGTGGTAAACAATCTTGAAACAAATATCGTCTTCAGCGACGAGCAGCCGGAGAACATGCCTACCATGCGCGTCACCTTGGAGGTGTCGAAGGACGACAGGTCCAGGGAGGGAAGCGACGAGCAGCCGGAGAACATGCAGATAATGCCCGTCACGGCGGAGGTGTCGAAACCCGACAGGTCCAGGGTCGTGAGCGACGAGCAGCCGTAGAACATGGACTCCATGTCCGTCACCTTGGAGGTGTCGAAGGACGACAGGTCCAGGGAGGGAAGCGACGAGCAGCCGTAGAACATCTGTCTCATGTACGTCACCTTGGAGGTGTCGAGGCCCGACAGGTCCAGGGAGGTAAGCGACGAGCAGCCCCAGAACATGGAGTCCATGCCCGTCACGGCGGAGGTGTCGAGGCCCGACAGGTCCAGGGAGGGAAGCTTCGAGCAGCCGGAGAACATGGACCCCATGTACGTCACCTTGGAGGTGTCCAGGCCCGACAGGTCCAGGGAGGAAAGCGACTTGCAGTCGCAGAACATGCGATAGCATGTACTGGCGGACACGCCGGGCTCGATTACGGCGGACTTGATGGTCTCTCTCTGGGGATACCAGGGTGCGTTGTTGTAGCCGCTTCCCCAGTCCGCCAGCTCGCCGGAGGCGCCGTCCCCCAGGGGCCGCACGGTGAGAAGGCCGACATCATCGATCTTCCACTCGCAGGTGCCCGATTGCGTCCAGCCAGGGGTAAGGCTTGCGCCGCCCTCCGAAAGCGCGGAAGCGCCGTCGCTCGCGGGAGCCGCATCGATATCGAAGACTCCGGCGGTTGTATCCGGTTCCATGGAGGCGGATATATCGCCGGCTTCGCGTCCGTAAGGCCCGATTGAAATGCCAGCAGCAGGCGCAGAGTCGCTTTCCATCGCGCCATCAGCATTAGAGAGCGCTCCTGAAGCTGCATTATCCAGATTAGCCGCTCCCGGATCCACGCTCGAAACAACCTGATCTACTTCAGCGTTGAGGACCCCCCCCCCGGCAAATGCAGGTGCCGGCATGAGACCCAGCACCAGTACCATCGACAGAAGAGCATTTACGATCTTCCGCGATGCAGGAATTCTCCTTCCCATAACCATCTCCTACACTCTTCTTATCGCATTTTTGACTGTTTCAATCGAATCATTCAGAATGTGATGCAGTTACTGGCTGGGC
>CAKTYF010000123.1 GCA_934631995.1 uncultured Eggerthellaceae bacterium | reverse complement strand
CGGAGTTGTGGTGCGAGGTAATTTGTTTGTAGAATATCTTGTCTGTTGTCCGCTTGGTTGCTGGTCGGGAGTCGTTAAGCTTAGAGTACGCGCGTGCATGAAGCGATAATTCAGACTAGCTCAAAAAAGGAGGTCCCGGCTGGGACCTCCTTCATCTACTCCGCGCTGTTTGCAATCGCTTTATCAATAAGCGCGTTGAGCGTTTTCGCTTGCTCGTCAGAGGTGATTGCTCCTACGACCTGGCCTACAATCTGGCCGTTTTTGTCAACAACGTAGGTGGTGGGGTACGAATACAGCCCTGACGTGAACTTGCCGGCCTCGCTGTTCGAAGCGAACCAGACGTTTTGGTACGTAACGCCCTTCTTGGTCAGGATGTCTTTTGCCTCGGAGATTGCGTTTTTGTCGCCATCCAGGGTAAAGGAATTGATGCCCACCACGGAGCCGCCTTTCTCGGCGAGCGTCTTGTTCAGCGCTTCCAAGTCTCCCAGTTCGCCCACGCACGGCTTGCAGGTGGTGAACCAGAAATTCACGACGGTCACGGTGTTGTTGGCAAAAAGATCGCTGCTGTTCACGTCGTTGCCGTCAAGGTCTTTGCCCTGGAAGCTGGGGAATTTCATCGGATCGCCAGCGTTGGTGCCACTGGAGCTACCCGCGCCGCCCGTCATGCCGGCGCTTGATGCATCAACGCTTTCGCCTTCGCTTGGCTTGCTGCCGCAACCAGGGTATTTCTGCTCAAGAACGGTGAGCTTGTTTTCGATCTCCTTGATTTGCTGCGCGCCTTCCTTGAGCGTTTTCAGCTCGTTAGCCGTGAATTTATCCTTAGCGCCTTCAATGGTGGCAAGCAGGAAATCACCGTAATTCGAGCCGTCTTCAATCATCGGGGTGTTTTTGTTTGCCGACAGAAATACTTTTTCCCACAGACTGGAATTGCTGGTTAAAATGTCGTTTTCCTTTTGCATGAGCTGGGCAAACAACGTTGCAGCTTCATTGGCACTGCCGGGTTCTGCTGCCATGAGCGCTGCAATGTCGGAATTGCTGCTGCCCGATGTGCTGCTTTGGGCGCCTTTGTCTGTCGAGCATGCCGCAAGGCAAATCGCCAGGGCGGCTGCTACGAGCATCGCTACAATCTTCGATAGTTTCATGGTTGGTTTCCTTTCGTTTTTATTCGTCCGTTGTTTCTTTGTTATCTTTCATTGCGTTGGCGCAAGGGTTTTTCTTGGGAAGGTCCAGGCCGTAGCGGAAGCTCACGGCGCAGGTGGGACAGGCGCTTATGCATTTGCCGCAGCGGATGCACTCGGTGCTGTTCGGCGATTCCGTGATAGCCACATCCATCTTGCACGCTGCCGCACATGTTCCGCATGAAACGCATTTGTGCTGGTCAACCTTGACTCCTAGCAGCGAAACCTTATTCATGAACCCGTAGAACGCGCCCAGGGGGCAAATCCATTTGCAAAACGGACGGTAAAACACTACAGCCAGCGCAACAATTGCAATCAAAACCGCAAGCTTCCAATTGAAAAGCGCCCCAAGTGCTGAACGTATACCTTGGTCAACGGCTGCCAAGGGGATTGCTCCCTCAAGCACGCCTTGCGGGCAAATATACTTGCAAAAGAAGGGATCGCCCATGCCCACGTCGTTTACCACCAGCGCTGGGAGCAAAATCACGGTGAGCAGCAGCACAACGTATTTCAGGTACGTGAGCGGCTTGAGTTTTTTCGTGGAGAGCTTTTTGCCGGGAATTTTGTGCAGCAGGTCTTGCAGCCAGCCAAAGGGGCACAAGAAACCGCAGATGAAGCGTCCTAACAGCACTCCTAGCAGAATCAAGAAGCCCGTTATGTAGTAGGAAAAGCTGAACTTCGACGACCCCACGACCGCTTGAAACGCGCCAATGGGGCACGCACCCGTGGCGGCGGGGCAGGAGTAGCAGTTCAGGCCGGGGACGCAGACCGCTTTGCCTTCGCCCTGGTAAATTCCGCCTTTGACGAAGTTCGGCAAGTGTATGTTGGTGAGCAGCGTTGCTCCCGCTTGAATCCAGCCGCGAAATCGGCTCAAGAACAACGATGCGCGCGGTTTCTTCTTACCCAATTCCGATGCACTCCAAACACAGTCGTATCGCTTTGCCCAGCACCAGGTCCGCTTCGCCACGCATGACGCCGAAACACAACAGCGTAACGCCGGCAATCAGCAGGGCAACTTGGGCTATTGCTTTTGCAAATTTGAACAATCTCATCACTTCCTTCATTTCGCGCTCCATTAGACCACAGGTGATATAAAATCCGCGTTAAGACAACGGGCGCGATTGTGTAGGGTTTGCGGTAACGATGTGGCCCGCGCGAAAGTGCGTTGCGGGCAAGGGGTACACTCTGGCGCTACGGATAAGGGGCGTACTCTGTCGTTGCGCGTAATGGGTACGCTGCAGGCATCGCGCGCGTGGTTGCATTTGCGCGAGAGGGAGTGCTACGAGCAACAGACGTGGCTGCTGCATGCGTGGGCGCGCCACGGGAAAACGCGGTGGCCCGCCGTAATGAACAGGAGGCTTTGTGCGAATCTTAATTGTCGAGGACGAAAAGGCGCTTTGCGATGCAATTGCGCGTGGCTTGCGGCATCTCGATTACAACGTTGATTGCTGCCACAACGGGCAAAGCGCGATGGATGTTCTTTCTTTTGAGCGGTTTGACCTGGTGATTCTTGATCTGAACCTTCCCGATGCGGATGGCATGACGGTGCTGAAAACGCTGCGAGCAACGGATGACGAAACCAAGGTCCTTATCTTGTCGGCGCGCGGTGAAGTTGCCGATAAAGTAGCAGGGCTGGACGCAGGCGCAAACGATTATCTGACGAAGCCATTCCACTTAGAGGAGCTTGCGGCGCGGATACGCAGCCTTACGCGACGCCAGTTTACGCAAAATGATGTGGTATTGACCTGCGGAAACCTTACTTTTGACACAAAAGCGCGTACGGCGCGCGTGGGTCAAGAAGCGCTTGCGTTGACTCGAAAAGAAACGGGCATCTTGGAGCATCTTATGCTCAACCAGGGGCGTCCGGTAAGCCAAGAGGAGCTTTTGGAGCATGTGTGGGACCGCAATGCGAACAGCTTCAGCAATTCCATTCGGGTGCACATGTCATCGCTTAGAAAGAAGCTGCGCACGGCACTGGGCCATGACCCTATTCGGAACCGCATTGGCGAAGGCTACGTGATGGAGGATGCTCAATGAGAAGCGGCTCGGTGAAAAAGCTTTCGCTGCAATGGCGCATCACGTTGACCACGGCGCTTCTTGTTTGCGTGACCTGCGTGCTTATGAACTGCCTGATTGGCTATTCGGGAATGCGCTACATGGAATCAATCGGCAACGGCTTGGCTGCCTATGGCGATATCGATAAAGGTGAACCGGGTTCATTCGACCCCGAAAGCGTTAGCCCTGATCAGGATCTTACAATCATTGTAAGCGATGCGCAGCAGTCGTTCGGTGCCACGAACTGGCTGATTACCGTGGCGGTTACGTTGCTGGGCGGCGTGCTTGCATATTTCGTGAGCGGCCGGGCGTTGCGTCCGCTACGGGATTTTGCCGCGCAAGTCGAGCGGGTGCAGCCGAACAACCTGGCGGAAATGAAAATCAGCGAAGACGTTCTGCCCGAGTTCAAGCAGTTCAGCGCATCGTTTAACGACATGATTGACCGCCTTGACCAGGGATTTAGCGCGCAGAAGCAGTTCACGGGAAACGCTGCCCACGAACTGCGCACGCCTCTTGCGCTCATGCAGACGCAAATGGAGCTGTTCTCCCTTGAGCACTCTGGTGCGAACCCCGAAACCGCCGACTTCCTGAAATTGCTGCAAGAGCAAACGGAAAGAATGTCGCAAATGACAAAAACATTGCTGGAAATGAGCGAGCTGCGCTCCGTTCCGTGCAATGACCGAATTGAGCTGACACCTCTGGTCGAAGAGGTGTTTGCCGACTTGGCGCCCTTAGCGGAGCAACGGGAGATTGCCCTTGAGTGCGCGGGCGACGCCGTGACGGTTGGCAGCGACACGTTGCTGTATCGGCTGGTTTTCAACTTGGTGGAAAACGCGCTGCGCTACAGCTGGCCAGGCACCGCGGTGAGCGTTTCCATCGACGAAGAGGCGAACCGCGTTTTGCTGCGCGTGCGAGATAGGGGAGTGGGGATTCCCATGCAGTATAAGGAGAGCATCTTTCAGCCGTTTTTCCGCGTTGACAAATCGCGCAGCAGGGAATACGGTGGTGTTGGCCTGGGGCTGTCGCTGGTGTGGGAAATTGCCGCGCTTCATGGCGGCACGGTGGAGGTTGAAGAAAGCTCGAACGAAGGCACGGTTATGCTCGTGGCACTTCCGAAAGGTTCGCTTGAGTGACGAGCTGCGTTGGCATCAGTGGTAGCTGGCGCGCTCTACCACGGCCAGCGCATCCAGATAATCCTTCTCCGATGTCTTTTTGAGTTCTTTTCTCATGTTCGGATCGTTGAGCGGCGAGACAACAAGAATCTGGTTTCCCGGGCGCAGCTGCGAATTGTAATTCTTGACCATGATCTTCATGAACTTGCGCGTTGCGATTTTCGCGTTGTCGCCTTCTTTGTATTTGTCACGATACTCGGCGAGCATTCCTCTGAATATATACGAGTCTGTTTCACACAGGTACGAAAGGCTTTCCATGTCAATCATGCCCATGTCCACTGCTTTGGACATGGTTAAAAACCCGCGTTTTTTAATGTCGCTGTTGCCCATCATCGTGATCATGTACGAGCGAACATTGGTAAGTTCCTCGGGGAAGATCTGGTAGAAGTCGTAAAGAACGCTGCTCAGTAAATCGGGATCAGTGTTGTAGAACAGCTGCTCGAAGACGGGCACGTTCCTAAAAGCGTAAAACGCAAAGCATTCCCACAGCTGGATGTTAAGCTGCAGGGGGTTCAGGTCAACCTTGGAAAGCGTCTGGACGTCCAGCGAATAGTCGCTCAAGAAACGTATGGAAGCGTAGACAACAAGTTCGTCAAGATTGTCGAAATGCTTGTAGAGCGCCGCGCTGCTGCAGCCAACTTCATCGGCGACTTTTCGAATTGAAATGCCGTCAAGGCCATCGCGCTCAAGAATGCGATAGGCCGCGTCGATGTACTTGCGTCTGTTGTCGTTTTTTGCCATTGGTATGTTGAACCTTGCTTAGAGTGTTTTTATCGCTGTTATTGTATCGCATTTATCAGGCACAACGCCTCACTTATTCAGATCGGACACAAAAGGGAGAGCCCTCCGTGCGGAAGGCCCTCCCGTTTTGCATGGACTAAAACCTTTCCGGGTTTTAACTCGGAGCTTTAGAGCGTATCAATCTTGTCAAGAACGGCAGCGTCTACGCCGGCTTCAATGAAGATCTGCTTCGCCTTATCGAATGCCGCCCTGTCAAGTTCGGGCTGTACGTATGCGTTCATAAGCTTGTTGTACTGCTCGGTGATGCGCTTGTTCAGCTGCGCCTGCGGGTCCGCAACTGGCCCACGGGTGCTGATCATAGGCAGGAAGGGCTCCTTGCGGCACCATTCGAAGGTGTGGTATTCGGTCAGGTATTCGCCATCGTGGCCGATTTCCTCGATAAGCTCCATGGGGATGGTTTCCTCGTTGATGGTGATGTCCTTCATGAAGCGCTTGATGTAGCGGTTGATCTCGAAGTCCTGGATAACCTTGGCATACGACGTGGAGCTGAAGCCGTCCAGAATGCCCGCTGCGTGAATGACGAAGTTCATATGCTGCAGGTAGTCGGTCATCAGCGTTGCCATGGACTCGTAGCCAGAC
>CAKTYF010000122.1 GCA_934631995.1 uncultured Eggerthellaceae bacterium | reverse complement strand
GCATAATGGTGCAGAAAATCGAATCGCTTACCGCCTCTGCGGATGAGCTGCTTGCAAAAGGCACCGTTTCCGCCGCTTTGGGTGCCACGGTTAATCGCGAGGTAGACGAAGCTGCCGAGTTGGGTGATGCCCGCGTTGACAATGAGGCGCATGCAATTGAAGTGGGCGAAGTGAGCGTTAAGGGCGCAAAGGAAGATGTGTATTCGCGTCCCGTTTCTCGTGCACGCAACGTGCGCGAGGAGCTTATGGCTATTCCTGCGCCCGAGAAGAGCGCGCCGGATGATACGCCCGATGATGGGCGTGAGCCGCTTATCTTCTTGGACGACATTTACGTGACGTTCAAGACGCGTACCGGATCTTTGCTGCACCCCAACATGGTAAAGGCTGTTCAGGGCGTTACCATCAAGCTTATGCCGGGCGAATGCATTGGCATTGTGGGCGAGTCGGGCTGCGGTAAGTCAACCACGGCTAACGTTTTGTGTGGCTTGCAATCGCCCACGTCGGGCCGCGTGTTCTTTAAGGGCCGCGACGTTACGAAGCGCACGGCGGCGGACCGTCGTGCCATCGGCCGCGTGGTGTCCGTGGTGTTCCAAGACCCCGCAACGGCGCTGAATGCGCGCATGAGCGTGCATGATCAGCTGATGGACCCCATGGTCGTGCACAAAGTGGGCACGCCCGCGGAACGCGAAGCGCGTGTGAAGGAGCTCATTGGCCTGGTTGGTTTGCCCGAGAGCTGCTTGGCAGCGCTTCCTGGCCAGCTTTCCGGCGGTCAGCGCCAGCGTGTTGCTATTGCACGCGCCTTGTCGCTGAACCCCGAGGTCATCATCGCCGACGAGCCAACATCCGCTTTGGACGTTTCCGTTCGTGCGCAGATTCTGAACTTGCTTATGGACCTGAAGCGCGAGCTGAACCTTTCCATGGTGTTCATTTCGCACGACATTTCAACGGTGCGCTATATTTCCGACCGCATTATTGTTATGAATAAGGGCATGGTTGTTGAGCGCGGCACGACCGATCGGATCTTCAACCACGCGCAAGAGCCTTATACGAAGCTGCTTTTGGGCGCAACGCCTTCGCTTTTGCATCCGGACGAGAGCGCTTTCGAGTAAGAAGCGGCGGCGCTGGCCGGTGCGGAGCTGGCCGGCTTCGGGCGCCTGTAACGCGTGACGCATGGTGCGTGACGCATGTGGCAAGGGTGCACGCCGCAGCAATGCGCCACGTGCGTGAGTTGTTGTTGCGGTGAAGACCGCAACACGAGCGCGGCAACGCCGAAGTAATGTGTATGATTGTTTGCGTTACTGTTGTAGACAAACGATAGAAAGAAGAAATCGGGTAACTAGAATGTCTCAGTACAGCAAGTTTCATGGTGTTATTCCTCCGGTGGTCGTTCCTTTGACCGCCGACAAGCAACTGGACGTGCCTGCGTTCGAGCGTTCCATCAACCGCATGATTGATGCGGGCGTGCATGGCTTGTTCTTCTTGGGTTCAAGCGGCGAAGTTGCCTTCCTGAACGATGATCAGCGCTACGAAGTGCTGGAAAACGCCGTGCGCATTGTTGATCATCGCGTGCCGGTTTTGGTGGGCGTTATTGACATGGAAACCGAGCGCGTTATCAAGCAGGTCGAGCGCACGCAGCAGTTCGACATCGACGCGCTGGTATGCACCGCTCCGTTCTATGCGCTGGGTGGTCCGAAGGAAAACGAGCGCCATTTCCGCGTGATTCGCGAGCATACGAATCTGCCGCTTTTCGCCTATGACCTGCCGGTATGCGTTCATACCAAGTTGGATCCCACTATGCTGGTCCGCTTGGGTGGCGATGGCGTTTTGGCAGGTGTGAAGGACTCTTCGGGCGATGACGTTTCCTTCCGCTGGCTCATGCTGGAAAACGAAGATGCAGGTCATCCGCTGCAGCTGCTCACGGGTCACGAAGTAGTGGTTGACGGTGCATTGCTGGGCGGCGCCGATGGTTCCGTTCCTGGTTTGGCGAACTTGGCTCCCGATCCGTACGTGGAAATGTACAACGCCGCGAAGGCGGGCGATTGGGACAAGGTGCGCGAGTGCCAGGACTATCTGGCTCGCCTGATGTTCCTGACGCGTCACGTGAACGCTACGGTTGGTTTTGGTGCCGGCGTTGGCGCCTTCAAGACCGCGCTGTGGCAGATGGGCGTGTTCAACACGAACCAGATGCGCGAACCTGTTATGCCGCTGGTAGGCAACGACGTGACCGAGATCGTGAAGGTGCTCAAGCGCGCCAAGCTGATGCCCGAGTTCGCTCCTGTTCGCCTGTAATGCCTGCGATTTGCATTGCGGATTATTGATTGTTGCGTTCAGCCCGGGCAGCGTTCTGCTCGGGCTGACGTGTTTCCAGCGGCAAAAGTCCTGATAGAAAGCGGGGTTTGCCGCGCGTTTACGAGAAATAAAAGGAGGTTTCCGTGAAAATCATCAACGGTAACGTGTTTACGGGTTGCGGTTTTGAAGAGAAGACCGTCTATGTGAGCGGCGATGTTTTTGTAGACGAAGCATCGTATGTAGATGATGGTGTAGTGCTTGATGCGGCGGGCAAAGTTGTTGCTCCCGGTATGATTGACGTGCATTTTCATGCATGCATCGGTCATGATGCGTGCGACGGCACCGATGAATCGTTCCATAAGATGGCTGAGTACGAAGCGTCGCAAGGCGTTACGGCTATTTGCCCGGCGACAATGACGTTCCCCGAGGAAAAGCTGGGCGGCATTTGCGATGTTGCTGCAGCGTTTGCGCCGGCAGACAACGAGGCAACGCTTCTGGGTCTGAACATGGAGGGTCCGTTCATTTCCCCGTCCAAGGTGGGTGCGCAGAATCCCGCGTATGTGCAGGAACCGAATGTTGAGATGTTCATGCGGTTGCAGGAACGTGCCCATGGCCTGGTAAAACTTGTTGATATTGCTCCCGAAGAGCCGGGTGCGCTGGAGTTCATCAAAGCGGTAAAGGGCTGCACGCGCGTGTCGCTGGCTCACATGTGCGCAACGTACGACGATGCCATGGCTGCGTTTGATGCGGGTGCTCGTCAGCTGACGCACTTGTATAACGCAATGCCTGGTTTGGCGCATCGTGCTCCGGGTCCCATTGCGGCGGCAGCGGATTGCGAAGACGTGCTCGCAGAGATTATTGCTGATGGCGTGCATATTCATCCGTCGATGGTGCGTCTTGCGTTCAAGATTTTCGGAGCGGAGCGCATGCTGCTGATCAGCGATACCATGGAAGCAGCCGGTATGCCCGATGGCGAATACGCGCTGGGCGGCCAGGCGGTAACCGTGCGCGGCAACTTGGCAACGCTGCATGATGGCACGATTGCGGGTTCGGTAACGAACTTGGCGCTGTGCGTGAAAACGGCGGTAACGAAGATGGAAATCCCGCTGGCAGATGCCTTGCGTGCAGCAACCTTGAACCCCGCTCTTGCGATGGGTGTTGCTGATGAGCGCGGCTCCATTTCTGCTGGTAAAGTGGCTGACTGCGTGATTCTTGACCCTGAGACGGTAGCGGTTGAGCGCGTTATTCTGCGCGGTCGCGAGCTGTAGCTTCATTTGCTTGCGAGCGCAACAGGTGAGACAAGGCTGTGGGGCTATCCCGCAGCCTTTTTTGCATGCATGCCTCTGACTGACTAATCGGCAATAAGGTAATTGTAGATTTCGGCTTGCAAGTCCGACGGCATGGGAGAGCGGTCGGGGATAAATCCGTAATCCGAATAAATCTGGTAAAAGAGCTCTTTGCATTGTCGATAGAAATCAAGCCCAGGCGCAGTAACAATCCCATTGCAGGAACAACCGCCGCAAACCCAAATGCAGCCACCTGGATAGACGCCGCGCTCAGCCGCGAAATGTACACCTTCTGCAACGCGATCGAAGGGTTCAACACCCAAAACAAAATTAGTGAACGCCCTGTTCAATCCATAATTCTTTACGATGTAATCCCATGCATCGAAATGTCTTTGACGTGTGGTGAACTTCATTTTGCCAGGAGTAATTGTTCGGGCAAGGCCTTCATCCCAAACCTCAACAGAACATGCAATTCTATCAACGCCACGCGAGAAATATTCATCTATACAAGAAAGGTCTTTGGGCGGCGTGACAAAAAGAAGCGTGTCGCCCGTGATGTTTTCTTCTCCTGTTTTCGTCATAATGGCATCAAGGATAGGCAAGAGATGTTCTGCCTCGCCCTTGCCAGAGAAGGTGGAGCCGCCCGTAATCTGGAGCGACTTGACGCCGGCATGTTTCACGCTGTAATCAACCATATCAGCAACAAAGTTTGCAGGAACTGCTTGTTCGGGTGCTTCGCCATTTGCTTTGAGCGACGCCGAATGGAGCCCGCTATGACAAAACTGACAAGGAAATCCATTCGCTGCATAATCGCAGGGCCAAAGATAGGCAAACGAGTTCCATTCATCGCCCTGAAGTGTTGAAAGGTAAAGATAGGGCGTCCCATCAGGTGTTTTTTGGCTGTAATAATCGTTAGCGCGTGGAAAAGAAACCGTGTCTACAAATTCGCCTTTGTAACATAGCACCGCTTGATCATCCCGCATTTCAACGGTGAAAGGTGTGGCGAGCTGGGGTTCAAATATCTTTCGGTCTTCATCTTTCCAGCTATCACGCATCGACTGTTGATTGAATCTTTCTACCGTGTCGATCATCGCCGCGCTTATGCCGTCGGAGAAATAAAGGTTCGAAAACTGCGCGGGGTCTTTTGAGATGCGGCATGTGTCTTGGTATGCCTCCACTACGGCCGGATCAAGCGCGACCCCCTTTGTGACCACCATGCATTTCAAATCAATGGAATCAAGCTCAATGCCGTCAATGCGATAGGTGTTCAATTTCTTCATGTTGCAGCTTCCTCTTGGGTAATTTTTCGGTCACTCGCGTTTTTCTTTTATATGCAAATAGTGTATATGTATATTATTAGACAGACTCCAACAAATAAAAGAAGAAGAGGAGGATTTTTTGAATACGTATCATTTTGCAGGGCAGGATGTTGATTCGATCGACCTGAAATGCCTGCTTACCAGCAAGGGTGTAATTGCCGACCCCGAAGTGTACGAAGTATTTGGCCCTACAAGCCGCATTTCCAATCAGCTGTTGCATGGCGGCGCTTTAATTCTGTCTGATGGCCTGGCGTGCAGTTTCAATGACGTGGGCGTTTTTATGGAGCAGATTGGCGGACGCTATCAGTGGACTGAAGACGAGAAGAAAACGTACAACCCGCAGCTGCAAACTCCCTTCAATGTGAAAGTTATTGAAGGTAAAGCAGCACTTCTCTTCCATGATGAGTTCATTGACTTCGTGAGTTTTCCGCCCGCTGTTGACTTTTACGATCGCGTGACGAAAAACGGTACGCCGTTTGCGGGCAACATGACCATTCAGGGAGTTGACTTCGGTACCTTTGCTTATTTGTGGCCCTGCGAGTATGCGGCAACCGGCAAGGTGTGCCAGTATTGCCACAGCGGAAATGCCACGTATCGTTCCGTTCGGCGTGGCGAAAAGCTGGGCGGATGCTTCTCTATCGAAGATTCTGCGGAAATGCTCAAATGGGGCGTGGAACATGCAGGTGTTCGCAGTCTTATGGCAACGGGCGGCTCGACATTCGAAGGCAAAAGCGAGTTCAAGTACTACGAGCAATACCTGACGGCTTGGAATGAGGCGCTTGGCGGTCATATACCTGCTGACATGGTGTTTTACTTAACGCCACCGAAAGATTTATCAATGATTGACCGCTACATTGAGCTTGGTGCTGATAAGCTGGGAATAAGCATTGAGGTATGGAACGAGGATGCGGCACGTGTTGTGACGCCGGGCAAGATAGATATCAC
>CAKTYF010000121.1 GCA_934631995.1 uncultured Eggerthellaceae bacterium | reverse complement strand
TGATTAGGGGGTTGATGATGTTCGAAGTCAGCGCAGTAACAATTGCCGTGAACGCGCCGCCCACGATAACGCCAACAGCCATATCCATCACATTGCCGCGATTGATGAACTCCTTGAATTCGTCGAGCATTTTCATAGAAGGCTCCTTTTCTCTTTGCTGTTCGCGGCCAGGTGTTTCGCCTGGCTCTTCGCATAAATAAGTCGGCACGATTATAGGGCAAATATTACGACCTGATGACGCTTTTTGAGGAAACTTGACACCAATGCACGCAGAAGTACAATCACCTTTGGCACTCGATACTCGAGACTGCTAATGCGTTGCCTTCCGCCGTTCGTAGGGCGTGCGTCGTGCGTGAATCGTGCGAAAATCGTGCAGGTACGTGCATAAAAACGCGCCGGCGGTACGAAAAAACGCATAAAGCGGTTTTGGCAAGCAATATCTATTGCATTTGTTTTACTGTGAAGGGAAAGAAGGATCGATGAAAAAATTCAAGACAGAGAGCAAAAAGCTGCTTGATCTAATGATCAACTCCATTTACACGAATAAAGAGATTTTCCTGCGCGAGCTCATTTCGAACGCGTCCGACGCCGTGGACAAGCTGTATTTCAAGAGCCTGACCGACGAATCGGCCGCCGTTGACAAAGACGAGCTGTGCATCCGCGTGAACTTCGACAAGGGCGCGCGCACCATTATTGTTTCCGATGACGGCATTGGCATGAGCAAGGATGAGCTGGACAAGAACCTGGGCACTATTGCTCACTCTGACAGCCAGTCGTTCAAGACCGAGAACGCCGAGCAGCAGGGTTCCGACATTGACATTATTGGTCAGTTCGGCGTTGGTTTCTACTCGTCGTTTATGGTGGCCGACCACGTGCGCGTTGTGTCCCGCGCATTCGGCAGCGATGAAGCATACGCTTGGGAAAGCGACGGCGTGGAGGGTTACACCATTGAGCCGGCCGAGCGCGAAACGCACGGCACCGATGTCATTTTGACCATCAAAGAAAGCACAGCCGAAGAAGATTACGACGAATTCCTGACCGAAGAAGGCCTGCGCCATTTGATTCTGCACTACAGCAACTACGTGCGTTATCCTATTCGCATGCTGGTGACGAAGGAACGTCAGAAGCCGCTGCCGCCCGATGCGCCCGAAGATGCAAAGCCCGAATGGGAAGAGTACAAGACCATCGAGACTATCAACTCCATGGTGCCCATTTGGAAGCGCAACAAGTCCGAGGTCACGCCCGAAGAATACAACGAGTTCTACAAGTCTAACTTCCACGACTTCGAGGACCCGGCGCGCACGGTGAGCTTCCACGCGGAAGGCTCGCTCAACTACGATGCGCTGCTGTTCATTCCGGGCCGCGCGCCGTATGACATGTATAGCCGCGAGTACGAGAAGGGCCTGGCGCTGTACAGCTCGAACGTGCTGATCATGGAGAAGTGCGAGGACCTGGTTCCCGACTACTTCAACTTCGTGCGCGGCATTGTGGACAGCCAGGACCTTACGCTGAACATTTCCCGCGAGACGCTGCAGCAAAACAGCCAGCTGCGCGCTATTGCTCGCAAAGTCGAGAAAAAGATCAAGTCCGAGCTGGACGCCATGCGCGACGACGATCGCGAAACGTACGAGAAGTTCTTCGAGAATTTCGGTCGCAGCCTGAAGTTCGGCATTTACGCCAGCCGTGGTCAGAAGTCCGATGTGCTGTCTGACCTGCTGCTTTTCTATTCCGCCAAGCAGGGCAAGATGGTCACGCTTGCCGAATACGTTGAGGGCATGACGGAGGGTCAGGACAGCATTCTGTACCATTTTGGCGTGGGCGAGAGCATTGAGCGCCTTGAGAAGACGCCGCTGGTGAAGTCCGTGCTGGACAAGGGCTACGACGTGCTTTTGTGCAACGAACCCGTCGATGAATTCGTGCTGCAGCTTATGCAGACGTTCGATGGCAAAGAGATGAAAAACATTGCCACCGAGGAACTGAACCTTGGCTCCGATGACGAGAAAGCCGATGCCGAAGCGGTAGAGAAGGACAACGCCGATTTGTTCACCACCATGACTAAGGCGCTGGACGGCAAGGTGGAGAAGGTTGTTGCCTCTACGCGCTTGACCGATACTCCGGCGTGCTTGGTATCCACGGGCGGCGTGTCGCTGGGCATGGAGCGCGTGTTCTCGGCCTCCGAGGGCTACGACGGCATGAAGAGCGCGCGTGTTTTGGAAATCAACCCCAAGCACGAGATTTTCGAAGCGCTGAAGGAGGCGCAGGATCTAGGTCAGACTGACAAGGTGAGCCTGTATGCGAACATCCTGTACAACCAATCGTTGCTGATTGAGGGCTTGCCGGTGGATGATCCGTTCGAGTTCGCGAAGGCTGTTTCGTCCCTGATGGTGTAGAGGCTGCCGACGGCGCGCGGCGGTTGAGCCGGGGTCGTGCCGGGCTGCAGCTGGCGACTTACAGTCGGCACGCGGCGGTTGCGCCGGAGCGGGGTTGTGGCTGGCGGTTTGCGGTTGGGGGCTGCGACCTGTGTCTCCGCCTTCGCCTTCGTCTGATTTTGCCCTTCGTTCGCGCAAGGGAACATACGAAATGCGTTCCAGCTGGTACAATGCCAGTTGGAACTTTTTTTCGGAGAGGATCAACGCATGAGAGAACGTAAAAACGCCCTGGTGCTGTTCAGCAAGCCGCCGATTCCCGGGTTGGTGAAAACGCGTCTGACGCGCCTGAAGGACGGCATCTTTGAGCCCGAGGTTGCATCGGGGCTGTATCACTGCATGTTGTTCGACGTTGTTGAGATTTGCTGCGCTGCCATGACGAAGATGGAGCAGGATAGCGAAGCGCAAGTGATGGCACTGCGCGAAGACGGCATTCCTGAAGACGAAATTGTGCGCGATACGTTTGAGCTTATCATTTCCACAACGCCCGAGAAAAACGTTGTCGTTATGGAAAAACTGTTTTCTGATGCGGGCGAATGGCCTCGTGACCTGGTGTTTATCTGCGATACGGGCAAGAGCTTCGACGAGCATTACAATGATTCGTTCCGCCAAGCATGGGAGCGCGGCGCCGATTGCATTCTTTCCATGGGTGCCGATATGCCGGCGCTACACACGAAGGACGTGATTAACGGCTTCGAGATGCTGCATTTCCTTGACGGCGTTGATGGTGGCGGCATTGTGCTGGCTCCCGACCAGGCGATGGGCGTTTCTATTGTGGGTTGGACGCGCGAAACCGATTTCGACCACACAGGCGTTTTCTACAACTCCTCGGGATTGACCGTTCTACCTGCGTATATTCAAAAAGCACGCGAGGCGGGGCTGCCCGCGCTCTACTTGCCGGCCGTGCCCGACGTGGACACCATGGGTGACCTGATGCATAACGTAACGCTGGTCGAGGCGCTGAATTACTGCGCGCCGTTCGAGGACAACACGCCGCCATGGCGCACGGCGCAGGCGCTCAAAGAAATGGGCTGGGACAAAATTGTGGTGCCGCCGAACGATTTGCACGACCCGCGCGAGGAAATTGATAAGTAGAGGGGCAGGTTTATGCTGGTCAGGCTTGAGTCGGTGAGTGACCCGCTGCTTGATGCCTACGCGCGCCTTACCGAGGCGCAGTTGCGCAACAAGCTTGAGCCCGAAAAGGGAATATTCATCGCCGAGGCACCTAAAGTCATCGAGCGGGCGTTGGCGGGTGGCATGGAATGTCAATCGCTTTTGCTGGAAGAGAAAATGCTGGATAATACAGCGCATGTCATCGATATGGTGCATGCGCAAAATCCGAAAACGCCGATTTTCGTTCTTCCGCACAGCGAGATTGAGCAGCTTATCGGCTATGAGCTCACGCGTGGTGCGCTGGGTGCGTTTCGTCGGCCGGCGCCGCGATCGCTTGAGGATGTGCTTGCAGGAGCGCATCGCGTGGCGGTGCTGGAAAACATCACGAATCACACAAACGTTGGAGCCATTATGCGCTCTGCTGCCGCGCTTGGCATGGATGCCGTGCTGGTAACGCCCGAGTGCTACGATCCGTTGTATCGTCGTGCGGTACGTTGTTCCATGGGCACGGTGTTCCAGATTCCGTGGACGCGCATCGAGGATTGGCCCGAAGGCGGTATGGAACGCCTGCATGAGCTGGGGTTTAAGACAGCGGCTTTGGCACTGCGCAAGGATTCCATCACACCGCGTGACCCTGCGCTGGCGGCGTGCGATAAGCTGGCGGTTGTCCTGGGGACCGAAGGCGACGGCCTGAGCTACGATACCATTGCGGCGTGTGATTTCACGGTGTGCATCCCCATGTATCACCAGGTAGATTCCCTAAACGTAGCGGCGGCAAGTGCCGTTGCGTTCTATGAACTCGCCCGCCCCGCTGCGCAGTAAGGGTGCGGATGTTAAAAAGTGACGGGGTCTTTTTAACATCGGGCTTGTCGTCCGTGTGGCTTTGATAGGGGTCTGGCCTGCTCGGGCGGCTCCGCGCCTTCCGGGGCGGCCTTGTTGCGTTTATGGCTCCTTCGTGCTTTCCTGCTTGACGAATTGGCGCCCATTGACGAATATGCGGGTTCGAAGACTCTTGCAACGACAGCGCGAGCCCAGCTTGTCGATTTTTCGGCTCCGATGTGCAAAATATTCCTGTCCGGGGTAGGTGAGAGCACGGATTCGACGCAAACTGCTCATCGCCACGCGTTCTTAATAATGGTCGATTCATATAACCCCAGTTCACAAGCTAGGCAATGCTTTGGTTTTTTCGAGGCGACGCCGACAAAGCTCCATTGATCTACCCCGAACAGGAATATTTTGCACATTTGCGGCATTTTTTTGACAAGCTGACCCGTGCGGTAGGCTTTCGGTTTCGAACGAGTCTCTGTCGAGCAAGCTGCCCAACAAGATGCCGAGAGACAAAGTAATGTCCCTCGGCATTTTCAGGTAGGTTGCGTTGATGCATGCTGGTCCATGCGATCTCTGCTTGCAAGTGAATCAAGCGTCACGCGTGGGAAACTGCTGGGCGTAACGCCGTTTGACTGAATCGCTGTTCCTGCGACTAACCCTGAAGAAAGCGCTTCTTTTGCTCGTAGAATTCTTCTTGTGTGATGATTCCTTGGTCAAGGAGCTGCTTGTAATCTGACAGTTGGGCGGAAGAAAGCGCTGCGATGGTGGCCTTCTGGGTGTGCGCTTGTTTCTCGTTAATCGATTTCATATAGCTTATACCAAGGGCAAAAAAGCCAACGCCTTCCATAAGCGTTACTAAGGTACCCACATCAAGAATCGTTAGCCCAAGTGCGCTTCCGATTACCCATACCGCCGCCGCAGCTAGGGCGATTATCGCGAAGGCAAGGCAAAGGTTCTTGGACCTCTTTTGGATCAACGCTGAGACAGCGCCCAGTATTACGCTGATGGTGAAGAGAAAGTCTCCTATTGCTTGAAGATAAAAGGATACGATGTAACTCGTTGGCAAAACACCCATTGCCTCTCTCATCGACAGTCCTGTTGCGAGTGATAAAACACCACAGAATGCGGAAAATAAGGTCATGATAACGAGAGTGCAGCCAATCAGCTTATCCTGCCTTACAAAGCAACCGTCCGCTAGGCATGCAAGCAGAATAATTTCGACAATTTGCGACACAATTATCAGCGCGATCAGGTTTATCTCGCGGGAAGAGTAGGAAGAAATAGTCGCGAAGAGGCCCACGATTGCAAACAAAGCAGCAAAAGCGAATGTACCGCCCGAAATCATTTTAAGTGTTTTGGCATCCATTTTAGATTCCTGCTAGTTAAACGAGCCAGCGCACGCCATGCAGATAATGAGTACGTAGAAAAGAATGACTGCGATAACGCTAATGAGGGCACCTTTTCCTGCAGCTCTTGCTGATGTAGGCTTCGAGTCTTTCCAGACAATGAACAAAATGAGGCCAACAATGGGGAAAAAGAAGCTAAGAATTGCCCACCC
>CAKTYF010000120.1 GCA_934631995.1 uncultured Eggerthellaceae bacterium | reverse complement strand
ATAACCAGAAGGTCGTAATCGTCCTCTTCGGTCAGAGCGTTGGCAAGCTTGTACTGCAGGAATTCCTGCTTGGTCATGCTGCTAGGAATAGGATTTTCAAGCTGATCTTCGGCGCGTGCAACCACTTCGCGAATGTCGCCAAGCGTGGCTTCAATGTCAACGCCCAAAACTTCGTTGAGGTTTTCGTTGGCGTCGGCGTCAACGGCCAAAATAGGACCCTTGCTCTTTTCCGCCAAGTATTCGATGAGCATGCCAGTAATGGTGGTTTTTCCCGTACCACCTTTTCCAGCCATAGCAATGGTATACGTCATAGTTTTCGGAATCCTTTGCTTATCGTGTTGATTCGTGTTTGACCTGCGCTGTTTCTTGCGTTAACTTACGTTGATTCGCGCGGCCTACATTGGTTGGAAGCTGATGCGCTGCCGAAGTCCATCGGTGTTTAAATCGTAGATGATGGTTCCATCGGGCTTCTCATAGCGTTCTTCAGTGATGTGCTTGCCCACGCGATACGTGTTCATGTAAACGTTGATGTCGCTGATATCCACTTCTTCAACGTAAATGTCGCGCATTTGGTTTCCGCTGCACTGATTGAAGATTTCGCGAAGCACTTCGTATTTCGCCATGATTCAACCTCGCTTCCGCAACTGCTTTTACACCGCTACGTAAATGCGGCTTTTCACGAAGTCAACTTTGTTCACCGCGCCTTTTACAGTGTAGTTTTCGCCCAAAAGGTCGGTGAAGGTAATGGTGTCGCCGTCAATTTGGAAATTGCTTACATTTGCGCACATTTCCTGGGCGTCTTCGGGATTGTCCTGATAGGTGAAAACGGTTGAAAGGCACATGCTTATTCGCCCGCCTTCAGAATCTTCAAAGCGGCTTCGAGTTTTGCGTTGGACTGTTCGAAGAGCGTAACTGCCTCGTGGATAAGATCCGACGCTTCGCCTTCGGTCTGATGGCCCAGCTCGTGCAATTCCTCAGCGTGATGTTGGTTGTGCTCGAGCATGTACGTCAGAATCGCATTGCGCTGCTCGGGCGTGTTCGAGCCCGTGCCATGCTGATGTTCGTGAGCATGTTGATGCATAGTTATCCCCTAACTCTGATTCTTGCTTCGTGAGCATCGTACTAGCATATTTTGTGCAATTCAAGGCAAATCTGTACTATTGCGGGTGTTTTTCACCTAATAATTACGCATCGAATCAAGAAGTAACGATTGTTTTGCTTGCAATGGGCGTATGATGTCGGTTTGATTACGCCCTAGCTTTTGAAAACCGGGGGCTGCCTGCTTCTGACGTGTGTTTGTCGCCTGGCTTCTGGTTGCGTTGAGGGTGCCCCGATGCCGCTGCGACTCGGTGGTTACGAGCAAAGGGCACTTTGGACGCCGGTGAAGGCGCAGGGTTCATCCGTTGCGATGACAAGGTAGTTGTCGGCTCCTGAAAATTCCAGGTCAATACAGGGTATTTCGTACACGAAGGCGAACTGTTCCGAGAGCGCGCGCATGGCAGCATCCACGATGTTGGTGTTTGCGCGTGGGCTTTCTTCGTGCTCCTGCGTGTTTTCGTTGCTGGTGTTGCCGGCTTCTTTGCGCTCTTCGAGCTCTTCGTATTTCTCGCATGCCTCGTCATCGACCACAGCGTTGAGCAGATAAAGACCGCCCGGGGTCAGGCAGCGCTTTGCTTGGCGGATGCTTTCGGGTGTCAGGAGCAGCCCCGTGGGATTGGTGCCATCAAACGAGTCGTTGATAATGGCGTCGTAGGCGGCCGATTGCGCGTGCGCAAGGAACGTAACGCCATCTTCAACGATGGTGCGCAGACGCCCTGCTTGCTCGGTGCCGTTTTCACCGAAGCGTTGTTCCAGCTCATCGACGTAAAAATGCTTTCGTGCGATTTCAACGATGGCGGGATCGATCTCAACAACGTCAATGGTGGTGTCGTTGCGGCTGGTAAGCAAGTGCTTGGGGTAGGAGTATGCTCCCGCGCCGATCATGAGCACGTGATTGATGGGCCGCGCCGACTCGAACATGTGGTCGAAAGCGCGGTAGTATTCGAATACCGGCTCGAAGCGTGTATCACCCAGGTAGCTGGCGCTTTGGAAGCCGCCGCCCACGTAGAGCACGCGGATGGGCTTGCTGTGCTGCTCGGTGCTTGCGGATTCGTGTCGTTCGCTGGTGTCGTCAGCGCCGACGTCTTCGCCGTAGCATTTCGCATCGGTGTCTTCGCATTCGCGTTCGTCCTCGTCGTCGGTTTCAAGGGTGAACACCTGGGCCTCGCCGAACATAGTGGGGTAGCTAAACTCTTCAAGCAGTTCGTCGTCCATGGTGGTCCTTTCGTGCGATAGGGGTTGCGTGGGGTAACGTAGGTGGTGTTCCGGCAATCTTTGATTCTTGCGCCGTTAGCTTTTCTGCGAGTGTGAATTGAAATAGTAGCAAAAAATTCTTTTTCATACGCTGGGCAACAGCGTAAGGGTCTTGTCTACATATTACCTAGGAGCGACTGCGCTTAGGTTTTGCTTGCCTAATCAGGTCCCTACGCAAATAGCCCGAAATAGGAGGAAATCGTATTTTTTGCGAATCCCTCCTATTTTTTCAGGGTTCAACTATAGCAAAATAGGAGGAATCGAAAATAATTCGAGTTTTCTCCTACATTTTCATTGCTTTTTCATGTCTTATAGGAGTTTTGCGGCTTGCTCCGGTGGAAAATGGAACATTTTCCCTGTAAAAAATAGGAGAATTATCAAAAAAATTGAAAATTCTCCTATTTTATGCTGTTGCTACTCAATGAAAATAGGAGGAAATAGCACTTTAATGTCGTTTCCTCCTATTTTGTGTTTGAAAGTCTTTTGGCTTGTGTGCGGTAAGGCACCTCGCGCGAAATGAGCAGGTACAGGGGTTCATATTCCGAACCGCACGGTAGTATTTTCAAACAATTTCCTATTTCAGCAGGTCGCAGATGCGGCCGAGAAGCGTTTCGAAGCTTACGCCGCGCTCTTGGAAATCGGGCTGCTGCGACGAAACAAGCATGGCGTCGTGCGTGAGCGATCCTGCAAAGTCAGCAGCTTCAGCCATGGAACGACCAGCCATGATGGCGGCAAGCAGAGCAGATGCGTACAGGTCGCCCGTGCCATGCAGCATGAAGGGCACGTAGGGGTTCTCTACACAGAACGGTTCGAAATCCTGGCCTGCGACGAAATTGCGGATGATGCCATCGTTGCGCGTGATGCCTTTGAGCACGACGGTCTTGGCACCTTTCTCGAGTAGGCCCGCGGTGAGTTCTGCCGCACGCGCATCGGAGATATCGGAGCCTTCCCAGGCGTCGCCAATAGGCTGGTCAAGGATGATTGCGGCTTCGGTAAGGTTGGGCGTAAGGATGTCGGCCTCGGACGCAAGCTGAACCATCGCATCGCACAGTTCGGGAGTGTACGTGGGGTAAATCTTGCCGTGATCAGCCATAACGGGATCAACGAGTTTCAGGGCTTTCGGATAACGCTCGTATAGGCTCTTGATGATGTCCACCTGAACGGGGTCGCCCAAAAAACCGGAATAGATGGCGTCGATTTCAACGCCAATGCCTTTCCAGGCGTTCAGATAATCGGTCAGAATGGGAGTGGTGTCATGCATGTACCAACCCGGAAATGCGGTATGGCTGCTGAACAGGCCGGTGGGAACAGGGCAAACATCGCATCCGGCAGCGGAAAGCACCGGGATTGCCACGCCCAAGGAACATTTGCCGTAGCCGCACAAGTCATGCACGGCGGCGATGCGCGGAATGTAAGCGCCTTCGCGCTGGTAGAGCGTCACATCGTTTGCGGTTGTCATAGCTAGTCCTTTCGTAGGAATTATTGTTCGTAGGGAAGGCTAGTTCTTGCGCTCCTATCGGTTCAAGTGCCAAAATACCGATTATTGGCATGTCCAGATTACTATCAGATAAGGACCAGATATGCTCACTTACGATATGAGCTCGCGCGGCGACGAACCGCTTTATGAGTTTCTGTACGAATCCATTGCGGCCGACATTCGTGCAGGTAACTTACCTGCATTGAAAAAGCTCCCTTCAAAGCGAGCGCTTGCGAAGCATTTGGGCGTGAGCTTGATAACGGTGGAATCTGCGTTTTCCCAGCTTATTGCCGAGGGTTATATTCGATCGGTGGAACGCAAGGGCTATTACGTTTGCGATTTGCCCCAAATAGATGGTGGCGTGCGTGCGGGGGCTCGTATGTACGCAGGTCAGAGTGCGTTTCCTGCTGCCGATATTGGCGCCCGCGCGTTTTCGGTTGCGGATGCGGGGACTGTTGCGGGTTCGGGCTCGTTTCCGATTGCCCGTGCGGGCATGATATCGCCTGCGCTTGCTGTGGATGCGAGCGAGGCTGCAGTCGTGTTTGGGCGTGAAATATCGAACGAACCCGCTCAAGCTGACAGCGCGCAGGTGCGCAAGTCGATGCAGGAAATTTCCTTCGATGCTCCTTCGCAAAACATTGAATTCGACTTACATGGTGGCTCGCTCTCGAGCGCTTTTCCGTTTGACGCTTGGGCGCGCTGTATGCGCGAGGCGCTTTCGCGCGAATCCGAAAGTGATTTATCCGACACAAAAAGCCCGCTGGGCACGCTGCGTCTTCGTCAAGTTCTTGCCGATTACCTGCGAGAATATCGCGGTATGGATGTTTTGCCGCAACAGATTGTGGTCGGTGCGGGTGCGCAATACCTGTACGGCATGATTATTCAGCTTCTCAATGAGATGCGTGGGTCGTGTCACGTGGCCATCGAAAACCCCGGGTATCCGCGCTTGGAGAAGATTTATCGCGTCAATCGCGTTCCTGTTTCGTATATTCCCATGGATGAACAGGGGATTCGCATGGACTTGCTTGCCACAAGCGGGGCGAACGTGGTGCATATCACGCCGTCGCATCAGTTTCCCACGGGGCTGATAACATCGGTGCCGCGCCGTTATGAAATTCTAAGTTGGGCGGCGCAAGATCCCAACCGTTTCGTTGTTGAGGATGACTACGACTGCGAGTTTCGGCTGGCAGGCAAGCCGATCTCTCCTTTGCAGCGCCTTGATGCGCAAGGCCAGGTTATTTATACGAACACGTTTACAAAAAGCCTGGGTGGCGCGTTTCGCATTGGGTATATGGTTCTTCCGTTGCGTCTTGCGCAGCGCTTCGAGCGCGATTTGGGATTCTATTCGTGTTCGGTGAGTGCGGTTGACCAGCTTGCCTTGGCGCGCTTCATTGAGTCGGGCGCATACGAGCGCCACGTAAACCGTTTACGCACACAGTATCGTGTGCTTCGGGATGCATTGGTTGGCGAGTTGAACGCTTCGGCATTGGCATCGCGTATCAGCATTGCATCGCAGGATTCGGGCATTCATTTCCTGCTGGGCGTTGCAGGCGATTGCTCAGGCGAAGAGTTGGCGGTTCGCGCTGCATGTGAAGGGGTGGCAATACAAGCGCTGCAAAGCTTTTATCAGGGGAATGCACCCGAAGAGCAAGAAGTGCGCTGGCTGGTTGCGGGCTATTCAAGCCTGGAGACAAGTCAGGTTGCACCCTGCGTCCGCGCTCTTGAGCGCGCCTGGGTATAAATCGCTGGCGAGCACCTCATTTGTTGTCAAATTACCCCACCTTTTGTCAACAAAGGACCCCTGCTGTTGCCAAAACGACCTTAAACTCGGGCAAATCGACGATAATCGGTGGTTCCAATCTCCTGTCGGCTGGCTTCCGTTCGCTGCCGCTTTGTGAAGAAAATCAGTGCATCCATACGACCTGGGGAAACGTAAACCTATTGTTCGCAATGTTTCTGCTGGGTGATGCAAGCGGCCCGAATCGCTCACGCAAACCACCGATTATCGTCGATTTGCGTGAGTTTGCCCCCTGATTTCCAACAAGAGGGGTGCATGGACGGCATTCAGCAGGGTGAAACAATGGGCATCTTACGCGGCCTTGCCGCGCCCACCGCTCCCAAAGCCGCGCGCGCTACGGACGGGCCTGCCGCGTTGGTTGCTGCGACACGC
>CAKTYF010000119.1 GCA_934631995.1 uncultured Eggerthellaceae bacterium | reverse complement strand
ACCGTGAGCCACGGCATTGCCGACGGCTCCTGAAAAACGAAGGAGAGATTGTGCTTGCGCGGGTCCGCCTTCTCGCCGTCGATGAGTATTTCGCCGGAGGTCGGCTCAATGAGGCAGGTGAGGGCGTTGAGAAACGTCGTTTTGCCGCTACCGGTTCCTCCCGAGACCGCAATGTTCTTACGCGCAACAACCGCCCAGGTTAGAAACGGAACAAGCTCCGGTTCGACGGAATTGAGTTCGACCATTTCTTGCAGACGTAAAATCTCTTCGGGAAATTTGCGAATGGTGAGCAAAGGGCCATCCACCGCAATCGGCTCCACCACAGCGTTGACGCGAAAACCCTGGGGCAAGCGTGCGTTTACCATGGGCGACGATTCATCAATCCGCCGCCCCAGTGGCCCTACAATACGGTCAATCAACGCAAGGATCTGCTCGTTATCCACGAACCGAACAGCGGTTTTCTCCAGCCGGCCCGACCGCTCCACATACACTTTCTCGGGACCGTTCACCATAATCTCCGTTACGGACGAATCCGCCAGAAGCTCGTTGAGCGGACCGAGGCCAAACACCGAATCAATCAGCTGAGCCATCAGCCGCTCTTTACGCTGCGGAGACACCTCCGCCCAATCTACCTGGGAAAACACCGTTTGACAAAGACTGCGGATCTCGTTTTCCACACGAAGGGGCGCGGTTTTCGCCACCGACAGCAAACCATTGGAAAGGCTCTCGTTCATATGCCGTCGCAACTCCGAAAACAGTTCTTCATCGGTTCGCTCCTGGTGCAGCGCGCAAGCCCCCTGCACCCTGTCAACGCGATCTTTCAGCGACATTATTTATCCCCCTTCCGGTGTTTTTTGCCGAACAGCAATCGCGAGAAACGTCGCCCCTGCTTAACGCCTTTCATAACGTTGCATCCTGGCAGGATTTCGGTCATTAAGTCAGACAGCTCAAGAGCAAGGTCGTTTTCCTCATCGAAAAGGCACAGTGCCTGACGCGCTTCAAGATATTCCCCTACAGCACGACCCCCATCAGGCAATTCTTTGCAGGGAGCGCCCTGTGTCGCGCATGTTACATCCATATAAGTCAGCTGAGATTGCCGCCCGCACTTGTTGAGCAGGAACAGAAAAGGCGAGGCAGCCAAGCCGCAGCGCATGCAAACGTCAAACGCTTTTTGCGCCGCACGCGCAGAAGAAATGCGCTGATCCAAAACGAAGAGAATCTTTCCCGCACGCTCAAGAAGCGCCATGTGCTTGTCGTCCCAAAACGCCGGCCCATTCGAAACAATCACATCAAAATGGCCGCTTGCATATTCAATCACCTGTTCAAGCGCATTCAGCGCCTCGTCCGACTGCTCCGGCAACGTGCACGACCCTACCAGACAAAACCCTTCAGGCACCGGCTCAAGTTGCTCCACCAGACAAGGATCCGCCGCAAGCTGATTAAGCGATATTTCCTGTTCGACCTGCGAATACAGAGCCATATCGCCGAATTGCAAGTCAAGGTCAACCAGAAGCGTTTTACAGCCCAGCCGCGCCGCACAAACGGCACTCAGAAAAGCAATCGTGCTCTTTCCCACGCCGCCGCTTGCTCCAATGACGGGAAGGAAGAACGCGTGCGATACATCTGGCGCGCTCCCAGCAGGCGCCACCTTTTGCGCAGAAGCGGCCTGCCGCGTCTGCAAAGACGATGGACTTCCATACAATCCGCTTGCAACAGCTTCTTCAATTTCGCCGCATTCGAATTCGGGTGCGTCAATAATGCCGATATTGAGATTACCTGCATAAACGTCATTGCGAAGCCCCTTTTCTTCGCTTGCCTTGGAGTTCTTGTCTCTAGCGGGAAAACCATCAGCCGGAGAGAGCATGCTAATATCCGCCGCATATGCTTCCAGGGGAACCGTGTCCGCACATGAAACCGGCTCGTACGCGGATGCATCACAAGATGATCCGCCGTTTTCGCAACATGCCCGGTCACCCGAATACAGAGCGTCGGTCGCATCGTCCTCGTAAGACCCCCCAGGCACCCCACCCAACGCCGCAGGAGCATTGGCGGACGCTGGGGTTCCAATCGTCGCAGGAGCAGGATCGCCCGCTGCAGGCGCCTTGATATGCCTGGCAAGCAACTCAGGATAAAACCGATCACAAGGAACAATGCCATCGACAAGGGTCAGCGCTGCACGGCGCAAAAACCACGAATCGCTGCTATCGGACACAAGAAACACCTGCTTAAACGGACAATCCCGTTTGAGCATCGACACTAGATTCAGAACGGACATGTCATCAACCGAGTAAATGAACGCGCCCGTGACAAGTGGATCTTCAAATGCCTTGCGCGCAAGAACACCCGCGCTTTCCCTGCACACAAACGGCAAATCAAGATGCTTTGACTCGGATATCCCCAGCGCAAGCGGCTTTTCCAGCGTTAACGCATCAGCGCACACGAGCGTCTTTTCGAACGCCGACGCACCTCCCTGCGCCTGCTTCCGCGATTCATCCTGCATTCCATTGCAAATCGCCGCCTGCGATTCCAATAGCATTTCGGAACATGATTCAACCTGCGATTTCAGATGCAATTCCGCCTTCGAGCCCACCCGATGCCCAACCAGTGGTTCTTCTTGCCACTTCACCTGGACGGATGAAACCTCTTGCGTCTTCGTCTGCGGTTTACCGCACGCTTCCGCGCGCACACCGCCGGTAAGCATATCCAACGACAGCGATGTGGTCCCCGCACCCGCAATCCACTTATTCGTGACCATCGCTTGCCACCTTCTTCTCACCCGCGGCGCGAGCACTCGCAGCTTCCTCTCCCACAGGCTCAGAGCTCCGAGCAGAACCGCCCGCCGTGCCTGCAGCGCCAGAACTCGCAACCGCACCCGAAGCATCTTGTCCTGGCAGCACGAAATAAAGCTCCGTGCGCTCTTCGGCGGCAATGATCTCCGCCACGGCCGACGGCTTCACCGCAAGCGCAACCCACGACAATGCCGCGCCCGATCCCGTCCCGCTTGCATCAAAAGCGCTGGTGGCAAGCACGCTCACACCCTGGGCAATAAGGGTCACCCCGCTGGCTCCCGCCGAATAAATGTCCACAGAAGACCCTGGCTTCAAAGCACCGCCAACCGCTTGAACCTCTTTTGCGGAAACGCTTACTGCAACCATGTCTGATGGAACGTCAAACGAAGAGGAAAGTGCGCCAAAACGTTTACTTGACACCACTTCTCCCGCCATAATGGGAGAAGTCACTTGCTTTCCCAGCACTTGTTTTGCGTTTGTCACCGCTTGATCAGGCAGCATGCTTACCAGCCACGAACGCGTTTCAATCGACGACGCACTCAGCGTTTCACCCGCAGGTATATCGCGCGTTGCAACACAGACTTCCACCTGGTCACCGCCGTATTTCGCCAACGCTTCCGCCCGAACGCGATCCGCTTCTCCCCGCACGCTTTGGGTATACCCGAAAACGCAGAGCGCACAAGCAACGGCACACGCTATGCCAACTGCCATTTTTTTATCGATACGCATATGACTCCTCCCTTGCTACAGGGAGCATCATGAACGGCCGCGCTATCAAAAAGCCATCAAAACGGCCCTGCACGCTATCAAACCGTCTACAAAAAGCTATCAAATCGCGCGAAAACGCTATCAAAATCCTACAAAGCGGTAAGCGCAGGCTTCCGGTACCCCAACGCTCAGCCACCGCAACGGCGAAGGCAAACCTGCACTTCCGCGTTATAGCATCACTTCCGGTACCCCAACGCTCAGCCGCCACAACAGCGTCCGTCATCAAATAAATCCACGCCGCGGCTGTCGGCTTCGGCCGACGCCTTCACGGGTCTCTAACGCCCCACGAATCCGCAACGCTGCGTTCTTCGCCTCCCGCTGATGCCTTCCCAAGCTTCCGGCGCCTTCCTAACGCGCAGCACCAAGCCGCAGCCCAAACGGCGCATCCAGCGCCGTTACCGTGCCAACACCACCGACTACGTCAACAACCTGTAACATTGCTCTCTGCAATTGTGAAGATTCGATATAATATTGCGTTGCTGAATTAACTTTTTAGAAAGGACGTCCATGTCACAAGAAGAAGCCACCAAGGCGCCGAAGAAGAAACTCTCTTTGGCGGCACAAATTGGCATTGCCCTGGTGCTTGCCATTATTTTCGGCCTGCTTTTGCAGCAGTATGCCGCTTTCACCGATTCGTACATCAAGCCCTTCGGTACCATCTTCCTGAACTTGCTGAAGTTCATTGTTGTGCCCGTAGTCATCTTCTCTATGATCAGCGGCATTATTTCCATGAGCGACATTCGCAAGATTGGCTCGATTGGTTTGAAAACCGTCGTCTACTACCTGTGCACTACGGCTTGCGCCATTATTATTGGCATTCTGGGCGGCCTTCTGTTCAAGGGACTTTTCCCCGTTCTGGAAACCAGCGACCTTGCCTACGACGCGAAAGATCCCGTTTCCCTTATGGACACCATAGTGAACATCTTCCCGTCCAACATCATTGCGCCCATGTATCAAAGCACCATGCTGCAGATCATCGTGCTGTCGCTGCTGTTCGGCTTCGCTATTCTGCTTGCTGGTAAAGCCGCCAATCCCGTACGTGAACTGGTAGAGTCCATGAATGTCGTTTCCATGAAGTGCATGGACATGATTCTGAAGCTTTCTCCTATTGGCGTGTTCTGTCTGCTTGTTCCCGTTATCGCCAACAACGGCTCCAAGGTTCTGGGCTCTCTTGCCATGGTTCTTCTGTGCGCATACGTATGCTACCTGGTTCATATGTTCCTGGTGTACTCCACCACCGTGCGCACCATGGGCGGCATGAGCCCCCTGAAGTTCTTCAAGGGCCAGATGCCCGCCATGATCTTCGCGTTTTCCAGCGCATCGAGCGTAGGCACCCTGCCCATCAACATGGAAGGCTGCAAGAAAATGGGCGCAAAGGACGAAGTGACCTCCTTCGTTTTGCCGCTGGGCGCCACCATCAACATGGACGGCACCGCAATTTACCAGGGCGTTTGCGCGATTTTCATTGCATCGTGCTTTGGCATTGACCTTTCTTTGGGCCAGATGGCCACCATCGTTTTGACCGCAACGCTTGCCTCTATTGGCACCGCGGGCGTTCCGGGTGCTGGCATGGTTATGCTCACCATGGTGCTTGCTTCGGTTGGCCTGCCGGTCGAAGGCATTGCCCTGGTTGCTGGCGTTGACCGCATCTTCGACATGGGCCGCACCGTGGTCAACATCACAGGCGACGCTTCCTGCGCGCTTATCGTTTCCCACAGCGAGGAAAAGCGCGAAGCTAAGCTAGCCGAAAAGAACGCCGCATAAGCTTCTGAGCTGCGTCTTTCAAGAAGACACCTACTAACCGCGCGTCTTCAATCCACAAAACTGTAACGCCCCTGTTTCTCGCCTGAGAAACAGGGGCGTTTCCTTGTGTCCAGCTAGAAGGCATTATTTATTTTCGTCGCAAAGAATTAACTTCTAAAAACAGCATTCAACAGAAAACACCCCAGCAACATAAGCAGTCAGCACGCGTAAACCGTGATCAAAAAAACCCTTGCCCACCCCTGAGAAACCATCTTGTCGAAAAATAAGGCCCAATGCGCAAAATATGACGGTTCGGGGTAGGTTAGGGGGTGCGGACAGGAGCTTGAGCTGCCTTCTGTTGTATCAATCTCCGCAAAACACCAGGTCGCGTGATTCAGCTGGTTGAGAAAACAAGCATGATACCCAACGCACCTACCCCGAACCGTCATATTTTGCACATTAACCTTCGATTTTCGACAAGATGCCCCATTCGGGGTCCAATCACTCAGCCAAACTCCAACAAGAATATGCAGAGACAGCCGGATGCTTTATTTGAAGACGAAATGTTTTTACGGGCAGAACCCGTAGCAAGAATCAATCCTCAAGCCCAAGCCTTTTGGTCTCTAGTGCAATTATCTCCTGGATTCCCGATTCGCTCAAAGCAAGGCTGGCTTCTCCGCTCTTTGACTTATCGGCGTAAAAGTCAAACTCTGATTGCTTGGCATAGAGACGATTCATCATATGACTATCAACGCTGTTTTCACAGAGGAGCCGGTAGACCAGCACGTTGCGCGCCTGT
>CAKTYF010000118.1 GCA_934631995.1 uncultured Eggerthellaceae bacterium | reverse complement strand
GACGCATGCGTTGTTGAAACATCGAACTGACCGAGGTCGGAAAACAGCCACAATCGAAAAAGCGGGCTCAAACTGATGCAGTACGACTTTGACAACAGCCAGCCGGTGCGCCCGAGCGCCAAAAAACAAGAAATCACGAGCGCCGACATGAATCGAGCCCTTCGAGAAAAGCAGTTTGTCGTTTTTTTGCCGCGAATACGCCCAGATTGACGATACAGGGCAGGTCGGAGGTGCAAACGAGACGATTCATGACCCTTCAGTCCAGCCACTTCCAACAAAAGCCCAGGTCGCAAAATTCTCCCGGTGGCAACAGGTGCAGCAGAACCTCCTCCACCTGCCCCGTACCGTCGATTTGCGCGTTTTAGAGCGTTTTTTCCGACAAGATGTCATTCAAAACAACGCAGCAGACGCTAAGCCCACTTAGATATGAAACGCGACACGAGAGACCCCATGCAAACGCGGCACGGCGCTCACGAAACAGCAATGATTCGGAGTACCACGCACGCGAAACCACGCACGCAAGCAACGCAACGCACCAATCGCAAAGAACTGTTGCATCTGCATTGCGCTTTGAGGGAAAATTGCAGGCGGAAAAAACATCGACACCGAAAGGCAAAGATATGGTTGAACATACAATCGATGAATCGACCGAAACGCGCGAAGAGGACCGCGCTTTCAAGGAGACGCTAGAAAAAACGGGGTTTACGCTCACGGATACCACCGACGTTTCTGAGATTGACGCGCGCGCTTACGTGATGCGCCACGAAAAAACGGCCGCACGTCTGCTGTTCCTGAAAAGCGACGATGCGAACAAAGCATTTTCTATTTCGTTTCGCACGCCACCGCAAGATAGCACCGGCGTGTTTCACATTCTTGAGCATTCCGTTTTATGCGGCTCGAAAAAATACCCGGTCAAAGAGCCATTCGTGAACCTTCTGAAAACATCGATGCAGACGTTTTTGAACGCTATGACGTTCCCCGATAAAACAATGTATCCCGTGGCCAGCACGAACGACCAGGACCTTTTGAACCTGACCGACGTGTACCTTGACGCGGTGTTTCACCCGGCCATCTATGAGAAGGAAACCATCTTCCAGCAGGAAGGCTGGCACTACGAACGCGCAGGGGCAGATGCAGGGAATGCGAAAGACGCGGAAGATGCGGCAACCGAGAGAGCCGAAGCGAGCGGCGCAAACGCTGCACCTGCAAGCGACGCAGCCGCGTCTGCAAGTGCCGCTACAAAAGCCGCACCGCAGCTCGCCATCAATGGCGTGGTCTACAACGAGATGAAAGGCGCACTCTCTGAGCCCGAGGAAATGTTGTGCGACCTGATCAACGCGGGGCTCTTCCCCGACTCTCCGTACGGCTTTGAGTCCGGCGGTCTGCCCTCCGACATTCCCAACCTGACTTACGAGCAGTTCCTTGATGAGCATCGCCGGCATTACCGCCCCGACAACAGCTACATCATTTTGTACGGCGACATTGATTTGCTGCCCATGCTTACCTTGATTGACCAGCACCTTTGTGCCGCACAGCCCGAAAGTGGCTCAGGCAGCGAAAATGGCAAAAGCGGCACGGAAAACGCAGGTGGCGCCGCACTGCAGGCACGCACCATTGCGCATCAGGAACCCGTTATGTCGCTGGGCGGCACGCTTTCCATGGACATCTCTCAGGAAAATGCCTGCTGCGGCATTGGCTACGTTCTGGGCGAGGCATGCGATTTCACGCGCATAAACGCTGTGGGCGTGCTCATTGACGCCCTGTGCGGCTCAAACGAAGCGCCGCTAAAACGCGCGCTGCTTGACGAAGGCGTTGCCGATGACATCGACTTCATTCTGCGCGACAGCATGGCGCAACCTTACGTTTTGGCGTACGCGAAGGGCATTGAGCCGGGCGCGCTATCCACGTTCCACCAGCTTGTGACGAACCACATTGCAGCCCTGGTGGAAGGCGGTATTGATCCCGAGCTCATTGAGGCGGCGCTCTCTCATGAGGAATTCTTGCTGCGCGAACGTGATTTCGGATACGCCGACGGCGTGATAAACGCCATGAGCGCGCTGACTGGCTGGCTCTACGATGACGATTGCCCCGTTGAGGGCCTGCGTTACGAGAAATGCTTCGCCTACCTGCGTGAACAGATCTCCCAGGGATACTTTGAGCAACTTGCGCGCGAAGTGTTCCTGCAAAACAACCATGTGGCATCGGGGGAGATCCTGGTAGCAGGCGCGCCGAACACCGCCGAGGCCGAGCGCTTGGAAAAAGCCGCCGAAAGTATGGGCGCAGAAGGCTTCGCTGCTGTAGACGCCGTTGTGAAAACGCTGCGCGCCGCCCAAGAGCAGCCCGATGACCCCGCCGCCGTGGCCGCCCTTCCCCAGCTTTCGCCGAAAGACATCACCGACGCAAAGCCGTGGGGCGCTTACGGCCTGGACGAGAACGCACCTGTTCCCTGCCTGCGCCATCATTTGGAAACGCATGGCATTACATACCTGCAGCTTTACTACAACATGGACGCTATTCCGTTCGACCAGCTGCCTTACACCGCAGTTCTTGCGTTCGTCATGGGCAAGCTTGCCACGCAGCGTTGGAGCGCGGCGCAGTTGGACACGCTGGTTCAAAGCAAGCTGGGCGCACTGACTTTCGCCCCGAAAGTCGTGAGCGGCGACAACGACCCGCACGCCTTCACGGTGTCTTTAGGCGTGGGGGCATCGTGCCTTGAGACGAAAACGGCCGAAGCGCTGGATATCATTGGCGAGATTGCGGCTCACACCGATTTTACCGACACAGCGCGCATTAAGGACATTTTGACGCAACTGCGCATCCAGCTTGAGCAGATGTTTATCGGCGCAGGTCACAGCGTTGCCATGGAGCGCATATGCTCATATCTGCGCGAAGGAGCCCTGGTGTCACAGCAAGTGAGTGGCATTGACTTGTACGTGTTCCTGAAGGATTTGTTGGCGCATTTCGATGAGCGCGCAAACGAACTTTCCGCTAAGCTCCAAGCAATGGCGACCATCATCTTTGACCCTCGCAACGTGCTGGCAAGCTTCACGGGCACACAAGCGGCATACGAAACGTTCCTGCACGCGTTGAGTGGCACGGGCTGCCTGGGTGCCCCCACCAGCGCAGGCGCAGGCGATAAGCCGGAGCACGCCTTGGCAGTACCACGCCCCACCATCAAGAAAGAAGCGTTCATTGTTCCCGCAGACGTTACCTACACCGCCTGCGGCCATGACCGTCGTCTGCTGGACGGTGCATTGCCCTACCACGGATCGCAGCTTATTGTCGCAAATGCATGCTCACTTGATTTCATCTGGAACGAAGTACGCGTAAAGGGCGGCGCTTACGGCGGTGGCCTGCGCGTTCCCGCAAAAAACGACATCATGTTCTATTCGTATCGCGACCCACGCATCGATGAGACGCTGGAGCGTTTCCGCGCCACAGCCGATTGGCTGCGCACCTTCACGCCTTCTGCACGCGAGTTCGACGGCTACGTGGTTAGCAGCGTGGCGGCGCTGGATAACCCCCAGAAACCGCGTCCGATGATTATTGCCCAGAACAACGCGTTCCTGCAAGGACGCGCAGCCGACTTCCGCCTGCAATGCCGCAGCGAAGTGCTGGAAAGCACGCCGGAAACGGTGCGCGCCTTCGCCGATACGCTGGAAGCTGCGGCAAACAAGGAAAGCGTGTGCACCATTGGCAATCGTGCAATCATTGAAAACGCGAAGACGGAATTCAACACGATAGAGCTGTTCTAGGGGCACCACGGCGGTGTTGCGGGTGGCACATGCTACCGCGGCATCCTCGGATTGCGACAAGGGCATCCCGCACTGCTGCGCGGCGCACGCAAACACCGCCCCACGCCGCCCGCAAAACCGTAAACGCAAGAACACTTTAGCAACAAACGCGCAGCAGGCGGCCAAATGCGCTAAACTTGTCAGCGTCAAACATTAGATGAGAAAGGGAGAAACAATTATGCTCGAACTGAAGAACCTCGTATTCGAGGTGCCCGTTTCAGAAGGAGCAAAGGAGACCAAACGCATCATCGATGATTTATCCTTGACCATCGAAGACGACCGTTTCACCGTGATCACCGGCCCCAACGGTGGCGGCAAGTCTACCCTTGCAAAGCTGATCATGGGCATTGAGAAACCCACCTCAGGACAAATCCTGTTCAACGGGCAAGACATCACCGACCTGAGCATTACCGAACGCGCGCAAGCAGGCATTGGCTACGGTTTCCAGCAGCCCGCCCGCTTCAAAGGCATGAAAGTGAAAAAGCTGCTTGACATTGCCGCAGGTAAAAAGCTTCCTATGCTGGCATGCAACGAATACCTGGCAAAAGTTGGCCTGTGCTCGGCAAACTACCTGACCCGTGAGGTTGACAAGAGCCTTTCGGGCGGCGAAGTGAAGCGCATCGAGATTGCCACCATCCTGGCGCGCGACCCCAAGCTTGCCATTTACGACGAACCCGAGGCGGGCATTGACCTGTGGAGCTTCGATCGCCTGACCGAAACGTTTCGCGACATCCACGCCGCGCGCGACGGCCGCTCCATTGTGATCATCTCGCATCAGGAACGCATCATCCAGCTGGCAGACGAGATCATCTTGCTGCGCGCCGGCAAAGTGCTTGAAACCGGTACGCCCGAGGAACTGCTTCCCAAGCTGGGCTTTGTGGCAAAGGGAACGCCCCAGTGCCAGCTGAGCCAGCCCACCGAGCTGCACCTGACCGAGATTCCGACCACCTGCTAGCGCGGCCTTTACGCTGCGCGCGCGAAACTTGGCGCGCAGCAGCATTTACCTTGCAACCTTCGCGGGCGCACAAACCGCCCGCTCATCCATAAGGAGGACTCAATGGCTGTTGATCTTTCGCCCATTGATGAAAGCCTGTTGGCATCAATCGCCAACATTCACGGCATACCGAAAGGCGCCTTTAACATCCGCAAAGACGGACAGCTGGTCTCGCGTTCGTCTTCTGCCTACATTGACATCGAGACAAAAACCGACCACCCCGGCATCGACATCAAAATCAAGCCGGGCACTAAAGGCGAGTCGGTGTTCATTCCCGTTATCGTTACGCAATCAGGCCTGAAAGACGTGGTGTATAACACGTTCTACGTGGGCGAAGACAGTGACGTGACCATCATCGCTGGCTGCGGCATTCATAACGATAGCCACAAAAGCTCCGAACACGATGGCATCCACACGTTCTATGTGGGCAAAAACGCGCGCGTGAAGTACATTGAAAAGCATTACGGCGAAGGCGAAGGCACCGGCGAGCGCATTCTGAACCCCACCACTAACGTATACCTGGAGGAAAACTCCTTCTGCGAGATGGAAATGGTGCAGGTGCGCGGCGTAAGCTCTACGGTGCGCGACACAAACGCCGAGATTGGCGCGGGCGCAAAGCTTGTTTTAACCGAGCGCTTGCTCACCCACGACAACCAAGTTGCCGTGTCCAACATGAAAATCGAGCTCAAGGGCGAAGGCTCCAACGTTCAGGTCATCAGCCGCTCCGTTGCTCAGGACAACTCCATGCAAACGTTCAACCCGCTGGTTATCGGCGAAGCCGCCTGCCACGGCCACGTGCAGTGTGACGCTATTATCATGGGCAACGCTAAAGTGAAGGCAATTCCCGGCATCGAAGCCGCCTGCGAAAACGCCATGCTCATCCATGAGGCAGCCATTGGCAAGATTGCTGGCGAAGAGATCACGAAGCTCATGACGCTGGGCCTGACCGAAGAAGAAGCGGAAGCGGAAATCATCGAGGACTTCTTGAATTAGCTCCTGGATGCATCGGCTAAGGTGCACGGCGGCGCAAACCGCGATGCCACGCGAACGATACCCATCGAACGCAAAACTTCCCTTTTTGAACCTTAATGCTCCCCTGGAAAACGGGGAGCATTATTTTTTCAAAAAAACTCTTGCATCGAATCGCGTTAATCTCTATACTGAATCCTCGCGCATGGTGGGTATGGCCTAGTTGGCTAAGGCGCCAGATTGTGGCTCTGGAGATCGAGGGTTCGAGTCCCTTTACCCACCCCAGCGCGCCTGAAAAAAGTTCTTGCATTTCTAAAATGTACGTATTATAATAGTCAGGCACTTTTGACAACACAGTTTTTTCTTGGACCGTTAGCTTAGTTGGTAGAGCAGGGGACTCTTAATCCCAAGGTCCGGGGTTCGAGTCCCCGACGG
>CAKTYF010000117.1 GCA_934631995.1 uncultured Eggerthellaceae bacterium | reverse complement strand
TCAAGGAAGTCGAAGCTGCTAACGTTCCCCATGTGCTTGCTGACTGCGACTTCGGCGTGATCAACGGCAACTACGCTATCTCTGCCGGCATTGACATCAAGTCTGCCCTGGCCATTGAGTCTTCCGAAGGCCTGGTGGCTGGTCAGTACGGCAACGTGCTGGTTGTGAAGGACGGCAATCAGGACAGCCCCAAGATTCAGGCTCTGTACAAGGCGCTGACTTCCCCCGAGGTCAAGCAGTACATGGAGGACACCTACCAAGGCGCTGTTGTCCCCCTGTTCTAAGCTTTAAGTTCTTCGATCTCCCCTCTTCCCTTTCCTCTGATAAGCGAGGATAATGGGAAGGCTCACAACAACAGTTGCAAACACGTCAAGGATGCCGGGCGCAGGTCCGACATCCTTGACCTGCGAATAAGGCTTGATTGATACATGATTGAGATTAACGACATTTCCAAGGTTTACAGCACGCGCGAAGGCGAATTCGCGGCGCTTGACCACGTAAGCCTCACCATTGAGGACGGCGACATCTTTGGCATCATCGGTGAATCTGGTGCGGGCAAATCCACGCTGGTGCGCTGCATCAACATGCTGGAAAAGCCCAGCTCGGGCAATATCGTCATCGACGGGAAAGATGTGACCGAATATTCCGGCAAGGCGCTGCGCGAGTTCCGCAGCAGCGTGGGCATGATTTTCCAGCATTTCAGCCTGTTCCAGCAGAGCACCGTGCTGAAAAACGTTATGTTCCCCCTGGAGATTCGTGGCGAAAAGGACCAGAAACGTGCGCTTGAGCTGCTGGAACGCGTGGGCATTGCCGACAAGGCGAAGAGCTACCCCAGTGAACTTTCCGGCGGTCAGCAACAGCGCGTTGCCATTGCGCGCGCCCTGGTGAACCAGCCTAAGATCATGCTGTGCGACGAGGCAACCAGCGCCCTTGACAGCCGCACGACCATCCAGATTCTGGATTTGCTGCGCGACATCAATCGCGAGCTGGGCGTGACTATGGTCATGATCACGCACTCGCTTGACGTGGCGAAGCGTGCCTGCAACCGCATTGCCGTTATCGATCATGGCAAAATTGCCGAGGTCGGTCCCACCATGGACGTGTTCGAAAACCCGCAGAGCACGGCAACAAAGCTTCTTATCAGCCATTATAATGGCACCGTCGAAGACAAGGAGGTGCTGTAAATGGAAGCAATCAGCGCATTTCTCGACGAATTCGGCGTACTTTTAGCGGTGGGCTGCTGGGAATCGTTCCTGATGACCGCCGTATCGTGCCTGCTGGCATACGTAATTGGCCTGCCGTTGGGCACGTGGTTCCACATGACGAAATCGAACGGCCTGGCGCCGAACAAGGGCGTGAACACCGTGTTGGGATGGGTCATCAACATTGGCCGTTCCATTCCGTTCATCATTTTGCTGGTGGCGATTATCCCCTTCACCCGCCTGGTGGTGGGCACGTCGCTGGGCGTGCAGGGCGCGATTGTACCGCTGACCGTTTCCGCAGCGCCGTTCGTTGCGCGCATGGTGGAACAGTCGCTGGCAGAAGTGGACGAAGGCCTTATCGAGGCTGCTCACAGCTTTGGCGCGAGCAATTTTCAAATTGTGACGAAGGTTATGTTGAAGGAAAGCTTGCCGTCGCTCGTTCGCGGTGCGGCCATTACGTTTGTCACGCTGTTCGGCTATGCGGCCATGGCGGGCACCGTTGGTGCAGGCGGCCTGGGCTCCATCGCCATTCGCTACGGCTATCAGCGCTGGAACACGGCGGTTATGATTGTCTCCGTGGTGCTGTGCGTGATTTTCGTGCAGGTATTCCAGACGATTGGCGACGTGGTTGCTCGCAAGATCGACAAGCGTCGCGGCTAAGGGTTTGGCAGCTGCACGCGTCCCGCACAAGAACTCGCACGATATTGAAAAAAGTCCTTGTGTAAATTTGAGGTTTTCGTTATAATTAGTCTCCGCGTTCTTCGGAATTGCATTTTGCCAATGTGGCTCAGCTGGTAGAGCAACGCACTCGTAATGCGTAGGTCAGCGGTTCGAATCCGCTCATTGGCTCCATTGAACACGAATGGCTCCCACAAGGGAGCCATTTTTCGTTTTGATCGAAAATCGAGACGTCTCACAGATTCGGAACGCCGCAGCTGATCCCCACAGGGAAGACACCGGTCGGCAGTTCGCTTGTGGGAGAAAGGTCCGCCTGCACACCGCCCGCTGCCGCAAAGGTCAAGGAAAGCTCCTGACAGCACCGGCAGCACCGGCAGCACCAGCGGTCAAGAAGCAAAGCATTCACGGGCTGCGGCGGTTTTCCGCAGGGCAGAAAGGCCAAACCCGGGCACTCGGACAGCAGAACTAACCCCACCTAAGCCGCTTCAGCAAGTTTGCTTATCGTCGCTCGGGCTTCGTCGACGGTATCCACGAGAGAAATTGCGCCTTCCCTTCCCCCGTCCGACCCAAACTGGTAAAGAAGATTGACGGTGGTCTCGCCCGTCACAACGCTATCAAAGGCTGCATTGTATTCCTCTTGGGACACCTCCCGCCAATCAGCTGGCGTCCATGCCGAACCGTCACCTTCCGAGAACGTGTAGAGACGTTCTCCCCACGTCGAGGAATCGGAAAAAGAGAAATCAGCTGATGGACCCGATGCCCTTCCCGCAATCGGGCCAAACGTTCCATCGTTGTTGTAGCCAACCAACGCATAGGTGAAGGCCGCGGGAGCCGACCCGAAGCACGTCTGATTCATCAACGCCCAGCCACCCGACTGCAATCTGTCAAGCACGACAAACGGCAACCAGCCATTTGTCGAATCGGAGTGGATGCTGCCAGAATAATCGCAAACCACTTCGCCTTTGCGGTAGCTGAACACTTCCACGGCACCCGCAAGAGCGTTCGAGGGACCCTCCGAATGCATAAGGATCAGCTCGTCTTTTCCATCGGCATCCATGTCCAACAGCTTCACCACATACAGGCCCTTGCCGTATTGGGCGGCACCTGGACCGCTCCCATCGGACGTCACTTCGGGTGATCCGTAAAGCGTCGTATATTCTTGGCACTTCTTGTAGTACGCCGAATAGCGCGCTTCCGTGTCGTCAGTACTGCAGCCGGCTAGCATCACTGCGCAAACAATGATTGCAACCGCTGCACATATAGTAAACGCTCTTCTCATTTTTCTTTCACCTCCGTGAAAAACATGGCATAGTCCCTGGTGGATATTCGCATGAACTTCCATCGAGCCATTGGGAGTTACCTCTCGGGATGTTTAATTACTCAAAAAAACCGACGCACCTGATACTGGTAGATGTCATCCTCGTCCAAGTAACCAACAGAAATTCCATTTCCGTTAAATGTCATTTTGCCCGTGGGGGCTTTGTCTTTTGCTTCTTCCAGCAAGGTGGCGATTTCGCTTTCAGTTACATCGTTGCAATTCGCTTTGATTAGATGCTTGGCATAGGAAACTGCGTCAGACTCGTATTTGCCGAATTTATCTGCATGAATAACCATGTAGTCAACAATGTCGGCCGCCTTATCTCCTGTGTATTCTTCAGGGATGACCACCAGAAAAATACCATCGATCAGCCCATACCAATACTGATCGTTGGCCTCGGTCAGATAGTCATCCATGGCTGGATTCAGCGAACTATCATTCGGCGAATTATTATCCATTACCTCAGTATTGAATTTCGCAACCAGCGTTTCCACGTTCTCTTTTTTAACGAAACCGTACTTTTCCTGCGATTGCGCCGAGTCACCCCTAACTTCCTCTGAGCTGGATTTTCCAGAGTCAGCCTGCCCGCAACCCGCCATGCCTAAAGCCAGAATTCCACATAACGCAATGGCTAGAATCGTCTTCTTCATGGTCGAATCCCCCTTCAACAAACTGCAGCTAATCGGCTAAATTTGAGCCACTTTCTTTGCCGCCTCCCTTGGAATCAAATGATAACGTATCGCCCGGTTTAATCAATATGGTGGAGAGCGCCGAGGGCACAACGCAAATCACTCCAAAACCAGCCATGACAGACGGATTCAACCCTGCTTGTTGGAAAAACGGGGTCAAACTCGAGCAAATCGACGATAATCGGTGGTTCCAACCCCCACTCAGGCGGCACTCACCCAATACCACTCTGCAAGGAAAATCGACACATCCCCGTGAACTGGAGAAACGCAAAACTGCCGCTAGCGGTTCTCTCGCCGGTCATCGCCAACGGCTCGAATCGCACATGCGAACCACCGAATATCGTCGATTTGCCCGAATTCAAGGCCGATTTCGCAACAACTACTCGCCAAACTCCGCAAACCCGAACAACCACCCGCCAAACGGGAACATCTTTGCATCGAATCCGAGTTAAACAGTCGCGCTAAAGCTCCCTAAGAAAACCAGCCCGCGCAAGCAACAAAACCACTCCAGCGCTATAATCTATCCAATCCCTAAAGCGCAAGGAGAAAACATGGAAGACCTGAAAAGCAGAATCTCGAAGTGCCCGAACTGCGGTGCACCAGTTACGGGAGACGCATGCGAATACTGCGATACCGTCTTCTCGCCCGACAAAGGTTCCAAAACAATCGTCGTAAACAACTATTACGGCCCTTCAGCGAAAGAAGAGATTCGCTCAAACGCCGGTTTCGTTGCAGTCGGAGGAGGCGATCCTGCCGCGTCGTCAAAATCCAAAACGCTAACGCTTGTTTTAGCTATTTTGCTGGGTTATTTCGGCGCGCACCGCTTCTACGCAGGCAAAATCGGCTCAGGTGTTGCCTATTTGCTAACATTTGGCATTTTCGGAATCGGCTGGGTAATTGATTCCGTCTATATTGCCCTTGGCAAGTTCCGGGACAAAGAAGAAAGGCTTATCTCCATTTGGTAGGAGTACCGACCTTTAGCTCTTGGTAGCACACTGTGTCACGGTGCCTTCTTCCGCAACAGCAGAAATCGACTCTAAGAACCCATCAAGCTCGCTCATATCAATATCATCTGGAATGCTATCAAGCCGGATAGTGTATTCGGTCAACTTCGAAAGTTTTTCGCTTAAGCTTTCCGTGCTATCAAGAAGTTCGACAAAGTAGCTACCCTTTCGCCCGACGGCTTTGCCGTTTGCCTCCACATATTGGATCGCAGATTTTATGTCGCTTTTCATCTGGCGTTCTATCAGGGAATACGCCTTATAGAACTCGCCTTCAACACCATGATCCGCAAAAAACCGCTCCTTCGATTGAAGGTCTTCCCATGCGGCGCAAAAACGATTTGCATCGGTTTCAAAGAAAGTCCCCTGAGCGGCTTTCCTCAATCGCCCCGCAAGATCATCGGGGATGGTCCTAATTACTCTAATGCCGAAAACAAGCACCGTAACCACGCAAATAAGCTCAAGCAAGACTGCAAACTCATAAGAAAACGAAAGCCCAATCACGACAATAACCAAACTGTCGATCGCTGCAGCTATAAGAATGTATTTCAAAAGCTTCTCTGCTGTCATTTCCGCACCTAACCCCTTGGCTTACAAACCTTGCATGCGGTGTAACCTCGTGACTTAGCCTCATCCAAGGAAATAGCATGCGAGCTACTTTTCAAGTATCGACAGCCTGCGTTATGATATTTGTTTCCCGTATCAGTAATGTACACGGACGGCCCCGAATCACCATCCGAGGAGCTAGCACCCACAATGATCACGGGAACCCATTCGGTTGCAATATTACCCGCAGCATCTTTCGCAGACGCCATCAGGTAATACGTCCCTGGCGTTTTGTAATCGACCTCGGAATCATCAATGCTCACCGTAGCGTTGCTATCCGAATCCGAGGCAGTAATGTCGCTTTTGTAGACAGGCTTGGCGGCGCCAACTTTCAGCTCGTAAGACTCTTTCGCAAACTTAAGCACAGGCGGCGTGATGTCATCAACCTTGACTTCGCGAGCCTTCTCCGATTTGTTGCCCAAGGCATCGGTCGCCGCATACGTAACCTTGTACGTTCCCTTTTTGCCGAATTTCACAGCGGAAGAATCCACCGCAACAGAGTTTCCTTCATCGCCTTGAATTTCATCCACAGCGGTAATCCCATCAAGGAAATCGTACGATTTATCCGACAGGTCTATCGTTAAAGGTTCATCGGCACCCAAAATATCGGGACCCGTATGATCGGCGACATCGAGAGCGATTGTCTTATATGCCTTATTTCCAAAAAGATCAGCAGCAGCAACCTCAACACCGTACAGCCCAAGCTTCGGAAGAACAA
>CAKTYF010000116.1 GCA_934631995.1 uncultured Eggerthellaceae bacterium | reverse complement strand
TTCAGGTCTTCGGGCTTGTGATCAGCGTCGAAACCAACGGTGTACTTGTCCAGGAACTCCCAGTCAACAATGTCGCCTTCGGTCTTGTCCAGGCGGATCATTTCGGAAGCAACACCCAGCAAGAACGCGGTGTCGGTACCGGTGCGGATAGGAATCCACTCGGCATCGAGCATCTGAGCAGATGCGGTGTAGATCGGGTCAACGGTGATGAATTTGACGCCAGCCTCCTTCGCGCGGATGTAGTGGTAGCTGGGCGTACCAGCAGCAGACCAAGCCGGATTGGATGCGTAGAACACAATGGTATCGGCATTCAGCATGTCGGTACGGTCGTTGCACACGCCGGCGTCGGTACGAGGAACACCGATGGTGACATCGGGGTTCAGCAGGTAGGCACCATGAGAAGTGGTGTCGGCGGTGCTGGTGTGACCGCCCCATGCCAAAAGCGGAGCGAACGCGTAACGAGAACCATAGCTGCCCAGCAAGAATGCCTGGTTGCCGTACTTCTCTTTGATAGTCTTGAACTGGTCGCCAATGTACTTGATGGCTTCATCCCAGCTGATGCGCTCCCATTCGTCTTTACCGCGCAGCTCGCCGTTCGGGTTCTCGGGCGACCAATTCTTGCGCTTGATGGGATACTTCAGACGATCGGCGCCGAAGCACTGCTGCTGCTGCGCCTTGCCGCGCACGCAGCCACGCTGCTGCGGATAATCGAAAGAGTCTTCGTGCGTGTCGTCGGTCTTCTGGCGAATTACCGCGCCATCTTTGACCATGACTTTGTTCATGCAACGGCCGCCGCAGTTGTGCCAGCATGCTGCCGACGTCCACTCGCCGCCCTTTGCAGGATCGACGGGCATGCCCATTGCATCGGTGGCCTCAAGGCTGGACTCCGCAGAGCAGCCGGTTGCTGCCAGGCCCGCAACACCAGCCATAACAGCAGCGGAAGCGCCCAAGAAGCCACGACGGGAAATGTTATTCATACTCACTGTTAGTTCCCCCTTTCAGCCTTCTTACATCGCGCAGGTCGCGTAGAAACCGTAACGAGCAATGGCAACGCCAACTACCAGCACGGCGCACACGACAATCGCGAGCGTTTTCTTGTTGTTGAATTTAGCGCCAGCAAGCACCAGGATTGCAGAAGCAACTGGAGCAATAATCAGGCCTGCAATCTGCATGGCAGGGTTGAGACCCGCACCAGAGAAAGCGGCGATTTCCAGCGCCAGACCAATGGCCAACACAACATCAACAGCAACCAGCGTGTACACAACCGGCTTTGCCGCGATATCGGCCGAACCAAGAGCGGCAACCAGGCCAAGGCCCAGTGCCAAAGCACCTGCGACAAACGAAAGAATCGTTGCAGGAGCGTTGCTCCATACTGCGTTGCCGTATACATCGATGTAGGCAGCGCCCATGAGCACAATGACAATCACCGCTGCGATTGCGCCGATAACGCGCAGAGCAAACGGGCTGTCCTTCTTCACAAACGTGATGATCATATCAATGAGAGCCAGAACGAAGAAGATTACTGCGAACAGCACTTCCTTGACCATGCCGGAACCGAAGTTGACCGTGCCAGCACCAATGGAAGCAAATGCGCGGGAAAGGCTGTGGACATGCGTAGCAGCTGCAATCATGCCAATGGCGAACAGAACTACGACAACCAGAGGAACGAGCCACGGACGCTCGCCCGTGCGCGTGCGCTGGAAGCAAGCTTCAAACACATAGGCGCCCGCTGCCAACCCTCCCAGCAACGTGAACAGAAATAAGGATTCAAGACCCATGTTTCCCCCTTTTCTCTTTGACGCCCGCTTCATGCGAGTCGTCCCTTTTTGCGAAACGCGCCTCGCCCGCGCGATTCGCTTATTCAGCGCAGCTCGACCTTGTGGCGACAAGAACGACCTTTTACCGAATAATTGACATCAAGATATCAGCTGATTTCCCTCTTGTGCCGTTATAACAAAAAAGTCGTGTAACAATCAATAGTGTCGCACGACAATTTTGAAGTGTAATTATTCTATTTTATAGATAATTCTTATTTACAATATGAACACTATGACTATTTCACCTGTTCATCGCCTGGTTTTACGTTGAAACCGTCGCTATAGGCACTCGGTACCACCAGCGTGCCTTCGTTATCTTGCATGCCCTCATACGTAAGGTGCATCTTACGTAGCGACAAGGCAATGTCATCGTGGCTGTATGTCTGCGCCACATCATCAAGAATCGCCGACAGATCCTTCTCTGCTTCCATAAGCGTGATACGTGCGCTCTTGCGGCATTCGGCCTGCGCTTCAAGCGACATAACGCCCTGCAGCTCCTTGGGGATGATCAGGTCGCGCACTTCAACCGACACAATGGAAATGCCCCAATCCGACACTTTTTGTTCTACCGCTTCGCGAAGTTCCTGGTCAAGCTGATGACGACGCATAACAACGTTTTGCAACGACGCGCGTCCGATGGCATCGCGCAGGGCCGTTTGCGCAGAAAGCGCCACGGCAAAGTGGCAGTCTTGCACTTCGGTACAGGCTTTTTCGGGATCCCAGATAACCCAGAACAGCACGGCGTCTACATCGAGCGGCACCAAATCGCTGGTCAGGGCTTCTTCGGCACCAAACGGCGTAGCGTTCATGCGCTGGTCAACGCGCAGCGTGCAGAATTCGAACAGCGGAATGGTGAAAAACATGCCCGGACCCGCAAGACGCTCGAAGCGACCCAGGCGCATGACCACCACGCGCTCCCAATCCATGCACACGTGCACCGATGAGAGTACGATAAGCCCCACCAGTACGGAAACGATGATCCCCGTAAGCGTCAACCTGCCAAATGCGGCAGCAAACAGCGCAAAGACCAGCGCAAACGCAACAAGAGCAAGCACCACGGTAATCATGACCGCGCCGTTACGGGTGGCCTTCTTCGTGGGGTCGGAACGATACGCATCCGCCGCAACGCCGAACTCCATTTCAGAGCGGCGATACGTGTCTTTTTGCTCTTGAGGTGGGGTTTTACCGTTGAGCTTTCTCATGATTTTTTTTCATCCTCCTTACGCACGACGACACCAGCTTTGGGATATCGTCATACGCCATGCCCTCTTCAAGACAAGCTTTTACGAACTCTTCAACAAGTGCATCTATTTCTGGTGCGGGTTTCAAAATGGCGCTTGAATCGTTCACGAACACGCCGCTTCCACGCACGGTTGTCACATAGCCGTCACGTTCGAGCCCCATGTAGGCCTTGCTTACCGTGTTATAGGCAATGCGCAGGTCAGCCGCGTATTTGCGTACGGTCGGCAACTTCTCGCCCGGCTTATAAAAGCCCGACGTGATAAGGTAGACCATGCGGTTGCGCAGCTGTACCCACAGAGGCAAGTCACTGGACTCGTCAAACGAAAACGGCGGTATTTCTTTATTCTGCTGCTTCACGTAACTCTTTTCTTGCTTTCTTTTTGCTTCGCGTGCTTGGTTCGTTTTCTAACGGTCTAGAAGTGTGGTGATGAAACTGATGCCCTGACCAGCGGCTACGCTTGCCAAGTGAGCCTATTTTGCAAAGCTACTACGCAATCTTTCAGCAAAGAGTCTCTCCTACCTCGGTTTCTTAGATAGAAATAGCTCAAGTAGCACCACACTTCTAGACTGTTAGATTTCGTTTCTCTTGCGTTGCTTGCCCTGCATTCCTGCTTCGTGCGGGGCGCTTGCACCGCGTGGGTTGTTCTGCATTCCTGCTTCGTGCAGGGCGCTTCGCTTGCCCGTTTTACTTTTTCGTTTCGCTCTTGGAAATCCCCGCCTTATATCGACGGCGCAGCGCCACAGGCCACAATCGCAATGCGAAGGCACAAACCTCCAGCAAGCACCAAGATAGCAATTCCCGCTGCTGCAGGAGCTGGGATTTCCCGATTTATCACTAAAGAAATAATTTCCGCGGCAAAAGGAAGCACCAGGCCACACGCAACGAATCCGGCCCAAAACGTTAGGGACAAATCCCCTTCGAGAAGCTGCGTAACCGCCAAAGGCGCCGCATCTTTCACGCAAAGAACCAGTGCCGCAACCGAAACCGCCTCGAGAAGGATAAACGCAATGTCTACACGCACGAACAAGCGCGCCACGATGCGCGTCACGCGCACGTCTTCGCAGGTGCAGGCCGCAAGCGCTACCACGGCACCTCCACAGGAAAACGCCGATGCCGCAAACAGCACCGGCAGCCACGCCGATTGCCACACGCCCACCGCAATGACGCTTTGGAGCAGCAAGCCCGTATAGACCATCGCGACGATCGCAACGGGAATGCCAATCGCTTTCGCGGCAAACGCCACAACGCGCGCCCACTTCGGAAGCACGAAAACGGCGTTCGCAAGGGCAACCGCCAGAAAAACGGTGAGCAACGTCAAAGCGAAGGCGCCAACGGTAACTAAGCTGCCCGTGGGATAAAGGAACAGGAAGAAAAACGCTTCGGGGCGACCCAGATCAGCGACAAGGCACAGCTCGCCCGTTACGACAACTACCAGGGCGGCGCCGTAGATAATCCTGCGCATACGCTGGTACGTTGGCTCGGAAATCACCGACTGCGGTGGCAGAAACGTTTTTGCATAATTACTGCGGCGGTGCTCTTTTACACCCTTGGCAACATCAAGAAATGCAGCGAGCGCGAAAGCACCGGCAGCAGTGCCGCCCAGAAAAAGGTACACGGCTATCAATTCGCTAAAAACCACGTTGCCCCTTCCCCTGTTGCGTTTTTGCGCGTTTTGGCATTTTGATGAATCTCGATGATTCACGGCACCTTGTTATGTTATGCCGTTTTGCCTCGCTTTGGCCCGCTCGCGCGCCTCCAAGCTGCGCGGACCACCGCCCTTTCTGTTGAAGACAATCTACCACATGTTTTGGCTGCGCGGCGCATATGTCGCACGACAATTTGCACCATAAGGCGATTTTCCGCGCACGCCAGGCAATCTATTATTTTGTTCCTGTAATGGGTGTTCCTCGCCATCGATTTTTCGTGCATGCCAAGCTGTCCGGAAGGGCAATCTGACGCTCTCGTGCAGCGCTTTGCTAGAAAACTGACAAGTTTCCGAAGCTTTTGGAACGAATGGGGGCATGAAGCGTCCTGGAAGCAGTTGCGCGCAATTCGCCACCTGGGGAAACGCCGGGGAGGCTCGAGCGATGCGCCGCGAAATCGGCAATTTGACTCCAAAAGCTTCGGAAGCTTGTCATTTCTTGAGGGTTAGGCTGCTTCGGCGCTGGATGGCGGCACCCGGAAGCGTATCTTGCAGAGCCCACAACGAACCGCCACCCGCAAGACCTATGTTTCAAATATGAAAAAACTTTTGTATTTCAGGGAAGGAACGGGGGCGGAACCCTTCGGAAGTTTTATCATGAATTGTTTCCGAAAAGATATTCGTCAATTTACAAGGAGTTCTTCGTGACTGCTTCCACTGTCTCTGATTCTTCTGCTGCGTTTGCTGCCGGCTCCCCCGCTGCTCAGGGTGGCGCGGGTCAAGTTGTCGCCGTTTTCGACTTTGGCGCTCAATACGGCCAGCTTATTGCCCGCCGCGTGCGCGACTTGCACGTGTATTCCGAAATTGTTCCCTGCGACATTACCGCAGATGAAGTGCGCGCTATGGCGCCTGCCGCCATCATTTTGTCGGGCGGTCCCGCAAGCGTGTACGCCGAAGACGCCCCCAAGATTGACCCCGAGGTGCTAAACCTGGGCATTCCCGTGCTGGGTTTCTGCTATGGCCATCAGACCATTGCCGTAAACTGCGGCGGTGTTGTAGGCCATACCGAGAAAGGCGAATACGGCCCTGCTACTTTGGAGCGCGTTGACTTCTACGAGAGCATCAACGTAAGCCGCTTCGACGCTGAGTTGCAGCCCCGCGGTGACATGGCTCCCATCAAATCCGACATCTGCCAAATTAAGGATCGCACTCTCCAGTCTGATCTGCTGAAAGACACCCCTGACGAGCAAACCGTGTGGATGAGCCACCGCGATGCCGTAACCACCCTGCCCGAAGGCTTCCGCGTCATCGCTTCCACCGAAACCTGCCCCGTGGCAGCCATGGAATGCGCCGAGCGCAAGATTTACTCCACCCAGTTCCACCCCGAGGTTAAGCACACCCAGTACGGCAATCAAATGCTGAGCAACTTCCTGTTCAACATTTGCGGCCTGGAAAAGAACTGGAATATGGATACCATCATCGAGGACTCCGTGGCCGCTATCCAGGAACAGGTTGGC
>CAKTYF010000115.1 GCA_934631995.1 uncultured Eggerthellaceae bacterium | reverse complement strand
GATCTTCGGGTCACGCGTAAGCGCCATAGCAATCAAAACGCGCTGACGCTGACCACCGGAAAGCTCGTGCGGATACGAATCAAGCGTACGCTTCGGATCAAGACCAACCAACTCCAAAAGCTCTTCAGCGGTACGCGTGCCACCGCGGCTTGTGAGCTGCTTAAACTGCGCCCTGATCAGCATAGACGGGTTCAAAGCGCTCAAAGAGTCCTGGTAAATCATGGCAATTTCGCGACCGCGAATCTGGTTCAGCTCGCTTTCGCTCATCTCCAGAATGTTCTTGCCGTCGTAAAGAATCTCGCCGGAAATCGTAGCAGACGCGGGGTCAAGCAGACCCATAATGGCGCTGGTGGAAATCGACTTGCCGCAGCCGGACTCACCTACCAAGCCCATGGTCTGACGAGGACGAACAACGTAGTTCAAGTGATCAACCACGTTCACGTCGCCATGACGCTTGAACTTAATGCAGAAATCCTTGACTTCCAAAATAGGCGGAACGTCGGTACGCGCCACAAAGCGGTCGGTACGCTTCGTTTCCACTTCCTTCAGCGCGTTCAGGCGCTTCTCAAGCATTTCAGCCTGGGCAGCGTATGCCAGCTTGGGATCGGACACCAAGCGGTCGGCTTCGCGGTCGCCCGCAAGGTTGTCGTCTGCCGCAGCAACGGGAGCGCTGGGCGCAGCAGCCATGGCATCGGTAATGCCTTCGGACAAAACGTTCAGGCACAGCGTGGTGATCATAATGAACAAGCCCGGGAACAACGCCTGCCACCAACGACCGGAAAGAACGCCAGCACGTGCGTCAGCAAGAATGTTACCCCAGGTCGGAGTCGGTTCAGGAATGCCTGCGCTAATAAACGCCAACGATGCTTCGAACACAATAGCATCGGCCACGCACACCACGGTGAACACCAAAATGGGGGCCAAGCAGTTGCGCATGACGTGCTTCACCAAAATCCACGGCGCCTTTGCGCCGGAAACAATGGCGGCACGCACGTAATCTTGTCCGTACTCGCTCATGATGTTCGCGCGCACCACGCGGGCAATCTGCGGCGCGTACAAAATGGCAATCGCCACAATAAGCGACGGAATAGACGGCCTCATAACAACAACTACAGTTGCAGCAAGCGCAATACCAGGGAAGGACATGATAACGTCCATAATGCGCATGATGATCTCTGAGATCCACGTGCGCGCAACAGCGGCAACAGCACCAATAATGGAGCCCAGCACCAACGCAAGCGCCGTGGAGCCCAAACCGATGGTCAGCGAATAGCGAGCACCAAACATGATGCGCGACAAAACATCGCGGCCCTTGTCGTCGGTGCCGAACAGGAAGTCCGAGCACGGCGCCAAACGAGCCGTGTAAATCTTCAGGGGGTCATAAGGGGCAATCAAATTAGCCGTTACGGCCATCAAAATGATAAGCAGCAGCACCGCAAGCGAAATCTTGCCCATGGTGCTCATGGCGCGGAAGTGAGCAAAGCGAATTTTCTTGCCCGCATTTGCTTCCAGCTTCGCCGTTGTTTTTTCACGAAACCTAACCATGCTACACCGTCCTAATACGCGGGTCGATCAGGATGTACAGCATGTCAACAATAATGTTGATGACAATAAAGAAGAAGGCAACCACCAAAACAACGCCTTGCACGAGCGTAATGTAATTGGCCTGGATGCCTTGCAGAATTGCCATGCCCATGCCCGGCAGGTTGAAGATAACCTCAATAACCACCGCGCCACCGATCAAGTGGGCAATGCGCAGACCCAAAACGGTAACGGGGCTGATCAGAGCGTTGCGCAGCACGTTTTTCGCAATAACGGTGCGCTTGGGAATGCCCGCGCCAATAGCGGTGCGCACGTAGCCCTTATCGAGCTCTTCTACCATGGAAGTACGAATAACGCGCGTCATTTGACCAATAACGGGAACCGCCAACGAGATAGCCGGCAGCGCCATGCGCGCGCACCATCCTGCGGGATCCTGGAAGAAGTCCGGCAAGTTGCCTGAAACGGGAAGAACGCCCATAAACGCCAAAATAAGCAAGACAGCCAACCAGAACGAAGGCATAGACAAGCTGGCAATGGAGAACACGCGGATAACCTGGTCGGGCCATTTATCGCGATACACAGCCGACACCACACCCAAAATGGTGGAGAAAACCAGCGCAATAATCAAACCTGCAAACGTAAGCTCAAGCGTGACCGGCAGCGCCTGGCCAATCTTATCCGCCACCGAAGCTTTCGTTGCACCGTACACACCCAAATCACCGTGCAGCAAGTTGCCCATGTACGTGAAGTATTGGACAATAATGGGATCGTTCAGGCCATTTTCAGCGCGATACGCCTCGACCTGTTCGACAGTTGCGTTTTCGCCCAGAACCGTATAGGCCTGGTCGATGGGTGACAACGCCGTAACGAAGAATACCAGAATCGTTACGCCGATAATCATAATAGGCAGCGCCACCAAGCGGCGGCCAATAAGCCTGACAAGATTATTCACCCCTCCTCCTTTCAACTACTCAAGCAATAAGCCCGAAAAAGGCTCTTGGCGAGAACACCCTTATGATTTGCTCGCGTCAAAAGCCTTCTGGCAATGCGGCGGTCTTTCTGTTTTCCCAGATAAACCGCCACTTTTTGTTTAATTCCGAAGCAATGCCAAACCCGTTTGTTCGCACGCCGCTCGCACACAGCAACGCAAACATTTTCCGCGTTTTTCCGCCCCGAAAGAACAAGAAGGGGGACAGTGCCCAAAAGCACCGTCTCCCTTCTTTGTTTTTATGCCTTACAAGCGTACATTCAGTGATTCAAACCGCAACTATTATTTAGCAGCGTCGGCATCAATGAAGTACAGACCCGTGGTGGAAACCGGCTTGAAGCCCTGCAGCTTCTCAGGCCACCAAGCGGTGGTCACGGACTTGTGCATCAGCGGATACAGCGGCACTTCCTCGGAGATAAGATCGAAGCACTTGTTCCAAGCCTTCTGCTGGGTGTCGCCCGTGGTCGTACGAGCTTCCTGCAGATAGCCCTGCATTTCCTCGAACTTCGTGGGATCGCTCTCGGCCCAGAAAGTGCGGCTGCGCGTCCAAATGTTGTCGCCATACCACCAGGTCAGCAGCAGGTCGGGGTCCTTGCCGAAGCAAGAAGGATCGCCCGGGGTCAGCAGCACGTCGTACGTTGCTTCGTCGGAGTTGTTCATGGTTGCCCAGTTGACTTCGCATACGTTCAGCGAAACAGCATCGGCACCCAAAATGGCATCCCAGTTCTCCTTGATCTGCGGAGCCAGATCCTTCGGCCAACGATCGTTCACCATGAGCTCAAGCTTCAGGTCGGAAACGCCAGCATCAGCCAACAGCTTCTTTGCCTTCTCGGGATCATAGGTGTACACGGTGGAAGCCTGATGATAACCCGTGAAGCTCTCGGGCAAGAAGCTCTTCAGAGCAGCAGCCATGCCAGCCATCTGGTTGGAGATAAGCTTCTCGATGTCGATTGCATAGAACAGAGCCTGACGAACGCGCTTGTCGTTGAACGGAGCCTTCGTGGTGTTGAACTGCAGGAAGCACAGTGCGAAGGAGTCAAGCGTTTCAACCGTAGCGCCAGCACCCTTGATCAGGTCAACGTTAGCAGCAGGCACGTTCTCCATGGCAAGAGAGGTCTTGTCGGTGAAGTACGTGGTGCGCGTGGTGTCGTCGTTCAGAATATCCCAGTGCATCTTGGCAGCCTTGACCGGCTTGGAGCCGTTGTACTTGTCGTTGGGCTCGAACTCGACAGCGCCACCCTTGTCGTAATTGCAAGCGGTGATCTTCCAAGGACCAGAGGTCGGGAAGATACCCTTGTCAAGGTCAGCAGCGTCGGTAGCGGCGGGGAACACACGGCACAAAGCCAAGCGCTGCTTCAGCAGACCCTCGGCAGGATAGTTCGTGATGATCTTAACACCCTTATCGGTGGTCTGAACTTCCTCGATGAAGGACAAGAAAGACTTGTAGGTGTCGTTTGCAATTTCAACCTCAATGGCGTTCTTCACGTCGGCCGCGGTAACCGCAGAACCGTCGTAGTACTTAGCATCGGCGCGCAGGTCAATGGTATATTCGGTATCGGAAACCTTAACCGGATCGCCTGCAGCCAAAGCAGCGTAAGGAGCGTTGCCATTAGCGTAGTCAAGGTCGTACAGGGCCTCGCAGCAGTGGCAGTAAGCAGCCATAATAGCAGCAGCGCTTACACCAACGGGGGTGTAGGCATTGGAGGTTGCATAAGCAATACCAGCGTTGATGGTTCCGCCACCCTCAAATGCAGCAGAAGCGGAAGCAGAAGCAGAAGAGCTGCTCGAAGAACCGCAAGCGGACAGCCCGGCCACAATTGCGCCTGCGGAAACCATAGAGCCCGCAAGGAACGTGCGCCTTGAAACCTGAGTCTTCACCATAGAAACTCCTTTGGACGTGTAGGCGTCTTTCTTGACACCTGAGCTGAAACACATAAAGGCATGTGTTTATGACATGACTGATTATGAATGAAATCAGTCAGCTATTCAATGAAAACTCGCAGTAATCAAACGTAAATCGAACGGAAGATGCGCGAATCGCTGCGTATTCCCCGCGTAAAAAGCATGCTTGACGAAAATGCGAACGCCGTTTGCGGACAACGCACCCCTAAAACCTGGTGTCCCACAGTGCGAACAATTCACCGCCCCGCAAGCGCGAAGGCCCCGCCTCTAAGCTCGCGGCTCACCGCTGCCGTCCCCCACCGCCGCCAAGCCGCCGCGAAGCGCAAAGGCACCGAAGCGTCCGGCGCCCTAGGACTCCTGCGGCTCGTCGAAGCACTCGGCGCCTTACGGCTCCTGCGGCTCGCCGCCTTCGACCAAGTCCATCAAACGCTGCTGCGAGTTCACACCCAGCTTCTGATAAATATGATAGATGTGGGATTTCACCGTAGCGGGCGAAACCATAAGCTGATTTGCAATGTATTCGGCGTTGCGTCCGCGCGCCAAACACATGAACACTTCGCTTTCGCGCGGAGTAAGCGAATACTTTTCCGCCACCGCCGTGCAGTGATCGGCGTAGCTTTCGCTGGTAACTTCAGACGTCACATCGTCCGTGTGCTTTTCGGTGCCCAAGTTCGAGCCCACCACAACAGCGGCCTGACCTGCAACATCAATCAAGTTGTTGAGCTGTTCGCGGCGCGTGGACTGATTGCCGCCGTAAATGGAAAACGCCGCAACCAAAACCACCACGAACACCGCTTCCACAAAGAAAAACGGCGTGCCTTCCAGATGCAGCCCAAAGGCGCAGTAATATGCAACGCAGCAACCCGCGAAAAAGCCCACCCAGCACGGAATAGCGCGGCGCGCATAGCGACGAATGGGATGCATGCGGAATTCCTTGTTCCCAATGCTAATGGAATACCAGTTGAACATCTGGTTGTGCGCCAGCGCCGCAAGCGAAATGCAAATGAAGAACATGCGTAAGGGACCTTCAGAAAGCGCCGAAAGAAGAAGGCTTGCCACCAACAGCGGCAAGGAAATGCGCTGCACAATGTCAATGTCAATATCCGCTTTCGCGCCCAGCTTGTACCACACAAACGAAAGCAAAACGCCGAAAATGCCTGAACAACCGCCAATAAGCGCCTCAAGGGGGCCCAAGCTGCAAGCAATAATCGTCATGAAGCCATACACGGCGCCGCACGAAGCAATCGAGAAAAACGCCGGGAAATTCACACCCGTAGAGCTATGAAATTCGCTCACATCGGGAATAGTGTCTGGCGGAATGATATTCATCAGGTAGTACGCAATAACCACCGCGGCAATCAGCAGCAGCACGGCAAGGCTGTAGCCCGCCCACGTTGGCCCCAGACCAGCGGCAACGCCGTAGCAAACCGTGCCGCCCATACCACCGAAAACAATATTGCGCATGGTGCGCCCCGTGGGAACCAGGCTGAAAAACGTGCACCAGTACTGAGCCAAAAACGCCTGGCCAAAGCCAAGCAAAAACCACGCAGCAAACACCAAAAAGAAGGGAATCGTCAAAAACGGCCCCACAATAGCAACCACCACGGAAGGCACCGAAAGGCACGCTCCCGCAATAATCAGCTTATTCCTGTTGATAAAACACCAGTCGCCTTCTTTTGCCAAAACGACAAAAGCAATCACCAGCGTGAGCACCGAAATCAGACGCACCACAACTGCTTCTTCAATGGCCATAAAATCAAGAAGCAGCGTTCCCGGCGCAAAAACCGTCAATAGTTCCCAGCCAATAAGACAAGAGAAGCCAACAACGGCCAGCCAGTGCATTACAAT
>CAKTYF010000114.1 GCA_934631995.1 uncultured Eggerthellaceae bacterium | reverse complement strand
GGACATGTTCAACCAGCTCATGGTTCTGCCGAACGTTATCGCATTGATTGCAATGTCCGGTGCGGTTGCTACGTGCGCGAAGTCGCATAATGGCAAGAAGAAGGCGCTGGAGTCGGTTCAGGCCGATGCGGCTGCGGCGGAAAGCGAGTAACGTGGCGCGTACGCGACATACGTTCAACGCATTTACGCAAACGATGTTTCAGCAAGGGAAGACGCTTCTGTCTTCCCTTGTGGCGTTTTTGCTGGCAATTTGCCTGGTGCTGCTGCCTGGGTGCGCCCTTTGGGGCTGTGCAGGCGCTGGTGGGGCTGCGGGAGCTGGTGGCGGCGCCAACGGGGTTGCGAGTGCGGGGGCATCGGGCGGCTCGGGCGAGGCGCCGGGTGCTGGTGGGGCACCGGGCGCGGCGGAGGCAGGCGACGGTGGCCTGCCGGGTGGCTTGGAGTCAAGCGGCGCAGGCGGCTCAGATGCAAGCGCGCCAGACGTTTCCGTTTCCGAAGACGGCACCTACACCGACAGAGACCATGTGGCGCTCTATCTGCATCTTTACCAAAAGCTGCCTGCCAATTACGTTTCCAAGACAAAGGCTAAAAAGGCCGGTTGGGATGCCGAAAAAGGCAACTTGTGGGACGTTTGCCCCGGCAAATCGATTGGTGGCGGCACATTTTACAACGACGACGGCTTGCTGCCCGAGAAAAGCGGGCGCACGTGGAAAGAGTGTGACATCGATTACGCAGGTGGGTATCGCGGGGCAAAGCGCATCTGCTATTCAAGCGACGGGTTGATTTTCTACACGGATGACCACTACCAGTCGTTTACGCAGCTGTATTAAACGGCGTTCTTGTCGGCATGCTATGAAAGGGAAGGGTTCGGCCATGAAAACGGTCATAATACGCGAGCGCGATTTTCAATCGGCCGAGCAGCTGCATGCGTTTCTTTGCGATGAGCTGGGCTTTCCTGCGTATTACGGGGGAAATCTTGCGGCGCTTTCCGATTGTCTGGAAGATATCTGTCATCCAACGCGCCTTGTTATCTACCGTGACAACTCCGTCAAAGAATCCTGGTTTGATAAGGCGTGTGCGGTGATGGGCCGCGCTGCCCTGGAAAACGATGCGCTTGACGTGCAGCTGAGGCAAATGTAATCCAGGACCTCGACCAAGCTTCATCAGGCCAATCGCTGTCCGAAAATATCGGGCGAATCTCCATCAGCGCAAATGCTGTCTGAGAACACCGGGCGAATCTCTTCTCTTGCTTGCATTTCTTTTCCTTGTGGCAAAAACGATGCCTACCCTCTGTCCCTTCGCCTACTTTCCCTGATGACAATCCAACGGTACTCATTCCTCCGTTCTTTCGCTTTGCCCCCTTTCGGTTCTACCCGATGATAAAAACGACCCACTTTTCTGTGGATTTTTGCCTTCGTTTTCCTGATTTTTCAACGTTTCCCCAGGTCGTGAAAAAGTAAGCCATGGCAAACCCACAGAAAAGTACCCCATTTTTATCATGGGATTGTTGTACGCGGGAGAAGGGGTCGGTTGGGAGCAACGTTGATGCATTGAATTATACTCAATTATGAATATGTCAGATTAATATCATATTGACAATAAAATATTCACGCTATAGAATAATCGAACCAAAGGAAAAGAGACAGGAGATTTCCTTGAGGGAGAAGTTTCCGAAAATGGTTCAAAAAAGCGGCTCTGAACAGGGTAGATGTCCTGAGTTGACAGAATATGCCGATCAGGTGGGGCATACCGGACAGGCGAAACGCGCCGACCAGGCAGAATGCGCCGACCAATCGAAGCGGGTCGCACAATCGTCCCGTTCGACTTGCGCGTCGGCGGGGGACATAAACTTGCATGCGGAACGGTCGTCCGCCGGTGCGTCCGAGTCCGATGTGCCTACCGAAAGCGAGATTGCGCATGCGGCGGAATACCTTTCGCCCGCAGAAAAAGTCGTGCGTGCCGGTAACGCACGTATGCGTCTCGTGACTGTTCTCTTGGTGGTATTCATCCTGGTGGCTTTCATCTGTTCGCTTATGCTTGGTCGTTTTCCTATCGAGGTTGACCAGGCATTTTCTATGATGGCAAATCGTGTTACGCAGTTTTTCGCGAACACGAATGCCATCGAGCCCACTTGGACCGCGCAAGCTGAAGCGCTTTTCTTCAACGTGCGCATGCCGCGCATCATCATGGCATTGCTTGTGGGTTGCTGCCTTGCTGCGGCCGGTGCCGCGTTCCAAGGCGTCTTTCAAAATCCGCTTGCATCGCCTGACATTCTGGGTGCGTCGCAAGGTGCCGCGCTTGGTGCCGCCATTGCCATTCTTGTGGGCATGGGGAGTTTCGGCATTTCGGCTTTTGCCTTTGCCTTCTCCATGTTTACGGTGCTGCTTGTTTTGATGATAAGCAATCGCGCGAAGGGCAACCGCATTCTGGTGACGGTGCTGGCGGGCGTTATGGTAAGCTCGCTGTTCTCGGCGGGTGTATCGTTTGCCAAGCTGGTGGCCGACCCCGCCGATCAGCTTCCGGCCATTACGTATTGGCTCATGGGAAGCCTGACCAGCATTCAAATGAAGGACGTCCTTATGGCGCTGCCGTTTATGGCGGTGGGGCTTGTGGTGCTTTTTGTCATGCGCTGGCGTATCAACATCCTGACCATGGGCGATGACGAAGCAGCTACTATGGGCGTGAATGCGCGCCGTATTCGCTTGGTGGTCACGCTTGCCGCCACGCTGGTCACTGCCGCGAGCGTTGCCGTGACGGGCATGATTGGCTGGGTTGGTCTGGTCATTCCGCATTTGTGCCGTATGGTGGTAGGCTGCGATTATCGCAAGCTCATGCCAACGAGTATGCTTATGGGCGCGGGCTTCCTGCTTATCGTCGATGACGTCTCGCGCCTGTTGACCACGGCGGAAATCCCCATTGGCATCCTGACGGCGTTTATTGGCGCCCCCTTCTTCTTGTACCTGATCACGCGAAAGAAGAAGATCTAAATGAGCATTACGATTGAACGATTGAACTTTTCGTACGGCAATCATCCGGTGCTGTTTGACCTGAATCTGGAGATTCCCGATGCCACGCTTGTGAACGTGTTGGGCCCCAACGGCGTGGGGAAGTCCACGCTGTTCAAGTGCATTCTAGGGCTGAACAGCGGATATACGGGCCGCATTTTGGTGAATGGGAAGGATTTGAGCAAGCTGAACATCCGTCAGCGCGCGCAAGAAATCGCCTATATTCCGCAGTCTCATGCACCGGTATATGACTACAGCGTGTTGGACGTCGTCATCATGAGCACTGGGCACGACCTGGGAATCGTCGGCTCGCCGCGCAAGAAGCACGTGGAGCGCGCGTACGCAGCACTGGAGCGCGTGGGCATTGGCCACTTGGCTGGACGCACGTACACGCAGATTTCCGGCGGCGAACAGCAGCTCGTGCTTATCGCGCGTGCCATTGCGCAGGACGCCCACACCATCATCATGGACGAACCAACCAGCGCGCTTGATTACGGTAATACGGTGCGCGTTCTTTCGTGCGTGCGTCAGCTTGCGCGCGAGGGAATGAGTATTGTGCAGTCAACGCATCAGCCTGACCAGGCATTTTTGTATGCCGATAAGACGCTGGTGCTTGAGCGGGGCCACCTGAAGGCGTTCGGCGACCCGAAGGACGTGATTACAAAGGAGCTGGTGAGCGACATTTACGGCGTGGATGTTGAGGTCAATTCGCTGTACGATGATCGCGTGCGTGTGTGCGTGCCGGTAAGCGAGATTGGCGGCTAGGGCCTTGCGGGCTGCGCGGGCAGCGTGGTCGCACGGGTTAAGGTTGTGAGCTGCAGGCGCCTGGTGCGGTGTCGCTGGCATCAGGCGGAGAAGCCGCAGGTGCTCGGCGCGACGTCGCGCTGTGTCGTTGGGTGCCGCACGCAGACGCTAACTTGTTCGGACGCCTGGCGCGCGGAAACGCCCGCTAACGACCGATGCAGTGTTTGAACAGGCATTACGAGGGTATATGAGCCAACGTGCTCTGTTATACGAAAGGAGAAAGGAATGAAGAAAACAAAGGTTTTGGCATGTGCCCTTGTGGCGGCGCTTGCGCTGGGAGCGGGGTGTCTTGCGGCGGGCTGCAGCAGCTCGGCAGCAAGCTCGAAGGATGCGGCTTCAGCTTCTGCATCGGCAAGCACGGAAACGCGTACCTTCACCGACTCGCTGGGCAGGCAAGTTGAAGTTCCCGCCAACATCACGAAAGTGGTTCCTTCGGGACATACCGCAAATCAGGTGCTTTTGACGTTTGCACCCGACTTGGTGGTGGGCATTTCGCAAGAACTTACCGATGAACAGGCAAAATACATTGGCTCGCAGTATCAGAGTCTTCCCGTTTTGGGTGCCATTTTTGGCAACAAGGGCGACTTGAATAAGGAAGCCGTGGCTGCAACGGGTGCGCAGCTGCTCATTGACTGGGGCGAGGCTAAGAAGGGCATGGCGGAAGATTTGGACAACCTGCAGCAGCAGCTGAACATTCCGTGCGTGCATATCGAGGCTACGCTTGCCACCTACGATGAGGCGTATGCCATGCTGGGCGAGCTGCTGAACATGCCGGAGCGCGGCAAGCAGCTGGGCGATTACTGCGCAGACGCGTACCAAGAGGTTGAGCAGGCCATGAGCACCATCCCCGAAGATCAGCGCGTGCGCGTGGCTTATCTGGTGGGCGAGTCCGGCCTTGCCGCCATTGCGAAGGGTTCGTATCAGGGCACGATTTTGGACATGTGCGCCACGAACGTTGTCGAGGTCGAGAAAGCTTCCGGTTCGGGTCTGGGCAATGAGATCAGTCTTGAGCAGATTTCCGTGTGGAATCCCGACATGATCGTTTTTGGTCCCACAAGCATTTACGACACGGTTGCCGCAGATGAGACATGGGCTCAGATTTCCGCTATCGCGAACAACAATTACTATCAGGTTCCCAGCGACCCCTACATTTGGCTGAACAATCCGCCCACGGTGAACCAGATCATGGGCCTGCAGTGGTTCCCGCGCTTGTGCTATCCGCAGGCATTCTCGACCGATATGAAGACCGCGGTAACGAGTTACTACAAGACGTTCTACAACTACAAGCTTACCGACGCCGAATATGACCAGCTCACGGCAAAGGCGGTTGCGAAATAGGAACGCGCGCTTGAGATAAACGGGCTGTTCGAATGCGAAGGGCGGGAAGCTGGCGTGCTTCTCGCCCTTTTGCGTTGTGCGGCTTTCGGGACGTTTCGTCCATTTCTTTCCCCATGATAAAAGCGACCCACTTTTCTGTGGATTTTCGTCTTCGCATGCGTGAAAATTCTGCGTATCCCCAGGTCGCAAAAAAGTAAGCCTTGGCAAACCCACAGAAAAGTACCCCATTTTTATCACTGCTGCGGGAGAGGAGTGGCAAGGGAGCCGTGAGTGAAGGGATTAGGGGCAAGGTTGAAAGGGTCAAGTCGAAGGGGGCGGCTAAAGGGATGAGGCGAAGGAGCAGGTGCAGGGGGGGCAAGGGTCGAGGGTCGGGAAGACGAGGGGTCGCAAGGGGCAGAGGCGGACTACAATGACGTGCCGCGCGGTGCACCAGTCGGCAAAGTTCGTTTTTCGCTGCGACCCCTCGTTCTTGCGCGGCTTAAAACACGCGGTTTTTGAGCGGCTGGCCAGCAACGAATCGGCGAATGTTCTCGCAGGTCAAATCGCAGATATGCTGCTCAGTCTCTGGCAGGCGTCCGAAAGCACCGCCCGAGCAGTGCGGCGTTATCAGGCAGCGCTCTTGTTGCCACAAGGGGTGTTTTTCCGGAAGCGGTTCGGGATCGGTGACATCAAGTGCGGCGCCGCGCAGCTGACCTGCGCGAAGGGCGGCATCGAGTGCCAGGCAATCAACGAAATTGCCGCGACCGACGTTCACCAGTGCAGCACTTGGCTTGCACAGCGCTAAGCGGCGCGCGTCGAAATAGCCAGCGGTGGCATCGTTGTTGGGAATGGCGCCGATAATGACATCGGCTTGGGGGATGAACTGTTCTGCCTGCTCAAGCGTGCAGAGTTCGTCGAAGTACGGGCGCTTTGCTTCAGTCGAGCGGCATACGCCAATGATGTGCGCATCGAAGCCTGCAAAGCGTTTTGCGCAATGGCTTCCAATGTCTCCCGCGCCGAAGATAAGCACGGTTGCGCCTTCGAGCGTTTCGATTCCTCCCAAGTCATGCCACTGTTCGCTTGCCTGATGCTTCGCGTAACGCCCCAGGTTCTGGCAAATGGAAAGCGCCTGGCCCAGCGCGTATTGCGAGATAGTGTGTCCGTAGCTTCCCACAGCGTTCGTCAGCTGCACGCCCGCAGGGAACGGCTTGCCGTTGCGCGTGTACTTGTCGGTTCCCGCCCAGGTCATCT
>CAKTYF010000113.1 GCA_934631995.1 uncultured Eggerthellaceae bacterium | reverse complement strand
GGACATTGTACAGCATCTCCTTAATTCATGTTTTTCATACTTACATGAAAAGTATACACCACTTCAAGAAAAATGTCGAATCACCTTTACTGATTACGGAATAATGGGGATAACCGTCTTTCATATTGTGGTGTTACTTTATGGCACATGAGCATTTGTTCGTTGTTTGACATGCGCAAGGGGGAACGCACATGAGCATCAAGGGGCTTGTCCCAGAGAAGGTGGAGTCAGAAATCAATTCAATTGATCACCCGACGCGCAGATTTGTCGGTTTCGCCCTGCTTCTTGCATGGCATTACAACTTATGGTTCCTGCACGATGCCTTCGTTGGCGTGCAACTTCTTGACGACTGCGTCACGCAGTCGTGGCTCATTGCTCTTGTCTCCGCAGCGTTCACGTTCATCATCACCGCTGTTGCCCTGGGCAGAAAACGCCACTTGAGCGACATCAAATGGCTGCTTTGGACAGCAACCACTGTAGCCGTGCTTGCAACCCTTGCTCTTACCCTATTTGCATTCACCTTCCCCACCGATCTTATCGCCTTCGCGCTTGCGGCGGTTATCGGCATCACAAATGCAATCCTTTGGATCATGCGGGGCGAACTTTACTCGCGTGCAAAGACATCCTTCTCGGTAATGTACATCGGCACAACCGTCGGTGTAGTCACCCTGGTGTGCTCGCTTATCTGCTACGTTCTTCCCACCGGCATCTCTTCGATATTCATCGCGCTTATGCCCCTTGCAGCAGGCGTGTTGTTCGTGCACGGCGCCAAAATCTCGAAAGGCCTGCCCTACCCCACGTTGCCGCCGAAAAGCGCCGCTAAGCGCGCCATCAAGCCCATGGTCGTTGTCTGCGCGACTACGTTCGTTGCCTCAATCGCCTGCTATTTTCTTGTCGCCATTGTTCCGTGGGAGGACCTGCCCAACGGCGATTCCGCCTTCACCTTCGGTTCCATTGGCGGAGCAGCATTGCTATGCCTTATCGGTGGAGTCTGCGCTATTGCAAAAGACCGGCTCAATATTTACCGAATCTTTCCTTGGCTTATCATCTTGGCGATTATCTCTTTCGCGTTTTTCCTGATGGGTGGCAATTTTGCCATTCCCGCGTTCTTCCTGATTCTGGCTGTGGTGGCCATTTTCGAAGTACTTTTGATAATGTATTTCGGCGCGCTAGGTGTGAAAGGCTACGTGCCCGTTGGCTTTGCGTTCGGTTTCAGCGGTGCATTTATTCGCCCTTGGCATTGCCATAGGCAACTCGATTGCCTTGCTCTACGAGGCAAGCCCTGCGTGGGCAGAAATCGCGACCATGCCCACCTCTTTGATTTTCGTGTGCATCCTGGCCTGCACCATCATTCCGTTGGTGCGTCAGAAACACAACATCACCAAACTCATGGAGCCGCCGGCAACGGAATCAAGCCAAAAGCATCGCATCAAGGAGCTAGCCGCCGAGTTCTCGCTTTCCGCGCGCAAAACGGAAATCATCATGCTTATCGCCCGCGGAATTACTACCGATAATGTGGCAAAGAAGCTCTACATCTCCCCCCATACGGTAAACACCCATATTCGTCACGTATACGAGAAAATCGGCATTCACAAGCGTTCCGAGCTAATCGATTACATCAACAGTAACGGGTCTGACAACAATTCGTAATCGCTGCCTGCGCGGGTACGGATTCGAAAATGGGGAGCAAGCCCGCCACGAAGCTCTCTTTCGTCCCTAAGAACGATAGAGAACCCGAAACAGGCCACCTCTTGTTGTGAAAAAGGGCTTCGATTCGGGCAAATCAACGATAATCGGTGGTCCGAAAAACGATAGCACATGGATCGTTTTTCGCTCAATCAGTTGACCTGGGGTTTTATAACCGCATCTCTCCTAGAAAAATGGTCGGCCCTTGAAAAGAAGCAAATCCGGAGATACAAACCACCAAATATCGTCGATTTGCCTGAATTCAGGGGTGTTTTTACAACAAGCACCGTCAAATCAGCCTGCCTACACTCTTCAATCATCCTTCGATCGCTCTTAACGACGCCACATAACGCTCCCGCAAGAAGCAAACCCGCCCTGCGCTGCGCGCAAGCCGTACCTCCACCGTCAGCGGCAGACGCACGGCTGCCCCAGCCCCGCCGCCACTACACCACTGCGGCGCTGCAAGCAAACAGCAACCGCACCGCCCGCTAACAGCAATCATGAACCACCCTTTTGAAGGGTGGTTCATGATTCTGGATTCATAATCTTACTACACGCGCGCCCCACAAGCGTTACGACCCCGCACGCCGCACGGGGCTCCGGAACCCGAACACGTCGATTGCCCCAGCGCTATCCGAACGGTGCAGGACCAATCGATGTGCTGCTGATGCCAGTCGCCCATCAGGCGATACGCCAGCGGCCAGTTCAAGCCGTACGTTTCTTCGTACGCAAAACCGGGCAACTTCGGCGTTTTTTTCGCGAAGCTGGCCGCAGTCGCTATCACCCGACAAAAGGCAACGCTGCTTAGCGGACGGCGGCAGCCGAAGCGACATCGGCGTTCTCGACCGAAATCTCCGCGCACCAGCTTTTCTCGCCGCAATGGGTGCATGTGAGCTTGCGCGTTTTCGGCGTATGACCCGAGAAAAAGAAACTCTTCCAGCTGGGCTGGAAAACGCGGTAGCAATGCGGGCAAAGGTAACGGGAATCCCGATAGTAGGCGCAAACAAGCTCAATGCAAATAATCACAATCAGAACCATCGAGCAAATAAACGGAAGCCACTGCCCGGTCATAAACGAAGCACGAGCTGCAAAAGCATTGCCGCCGCTTCGTCAACCGCGAAAGCTCCGGTAAGGGTAAGCGCAAGCAATTCGAGTCCGGCAATCATTGGACTCCGAATCGCAAATCTCGTTCAATCAGGCTAAACCAAGCGATTTCAGCAATTCGTTGCAGCGCGCTTGAACCTCCTGAGCAGCTACCTTCGCCTTGCGTGACGACAATCCAACCTCGCTGGAAAGCGCAAGAATGTCATCTATGGTCGGCTTGCCTTTTCCATTCACCGTTGTCGCATGCTCTCCGCCGAACGATGTGCTGTACGTCAAATCGTATGCGGGCGAAAAACTCCATTCCCCTTCTTCGCAAAGCCATGCGAAGTTGTTCGAATGATCATCCTGATTATGAGCGAAAACGTTGAAGCACATCAAGCGAAACACCTGCCACGCCTGGCTTAAATCATGCGTGAGCATCTGCGTTGCCTGGAAGAGATGCTTGTAATCAAGCGCGGGAAACCGATGAGACACTTCCAAAAGCCCTGATGCAGTAATCATATGCACGCCTTCTCCTGCGGAGTTGCGATCGAAGCGCTCGGTTGCGAAGAAGCCCCCGCAGATTTTTGACGGCAACAACTCCGTTCGCGACATAGCAATGCCGCATTCCTTTGCGGCGCGTGAATATTCATACTCCATAACGCCAATCTCATCGGGATCCATGCTCGAAGGAAATTTAACGAGCCATTCGGATCCTTCTCTTTTCACGTAAGCCTTCGGACGTGCGCCGGCGGATGATCCACCAGCGGCAAACGCTTCATCCAAATCATCCACGGGCTTATCGGCAAGAATCTCCTGGCAGAGCTTCGAAAACGCGTCAAAATCATCAATCGACGACGAATCGCCCATAATGATTTCCGGCTCGTAGCACAACGCGCCGCGACCGCCCGACCCAACAAGAGAAAGCATTGTCATAGGCGTTACTTCAGCGGGATCAATGCCGCTATTCTTCAGGAGCCGATTCAGCAACAAGGCGCCCCATCCATCGGGAAGGCTATCCCGGAAAACGCCGAACACTCCATCAAACGGGTGCAAATTGGGCACGAAAACGCCCGAGCGCAACGGAAGACTCAGGGGGCTAATCGAGAATCCGTCGGAGAGCCATTGGGAATCGTACTCAAATGCAGCAAGACCATCGGGTGTTTGCGCAAGCGTTCCAACCCGCCTGCCACGTAACGTCACGCCAAGTTGTTTGACCGCCCCGTTTTCAGCAAGGGAAGAGAGCTGATTCAATTGTCTATTATTGCTGCTCACCGATAACCTCCTGAATGGAACGGTATGCGTGCTTTGCAAAGAGCGCATCCAGGTCGGACTCGCAATCAAGGGCGCGGCAAATAGACACCAGCGCATCAAACGATATTTGCCCCGTTTGCTCAAAGCGGCGAAGCGTGCCCAACGCAACGCCCGAACGCTCGGATAGCTGCGGCTGAGTAATGCCTAAAGCACGACGACGCGCACGTGCACGAAGCGCCACGTCCTTCGCCGCAGCATCTGGTGATTTCAATGGAGTGAGTTTTGAAATATTACTCATATATGATTGATTTCTTTCATTTTAAGCTTAAATTACTCATATTTTAGCATATTTCGTATGATTTAGGATGCAATTCTTACGCACCGTTTCACACCAGGTCCTTACACCTGATTGCTCTCGTCCTGGGTTCTTTTGCAACGTGTCTCTACGGCACTTACTTGTTCTTACCTGCTCTGACGCAAAATAATGCTCCTATTTTTGTTCACGCTAGTTTACTCGCATTGAAGTTATAGTAGAATCCGCAACGGCAAAAAATGTAACCACTCGGGAGAGTGGTTGAAAATTCGGACAACTCCATACGGATACCAATGAGCATAGGAGCTGGTTAATGAAAAAACCGAACAAAGCGATGGTTCTTCTTGCAACGCTGGCAATTTGTGTGGGCATAGCGCCCATGGCAGCCTTCGCGGAAGAACCCACCACCATCGAAGTAGGCACAAGCGCCGAATTCGATACCGCGGTTGCAACCGTCAATGCTGCGACCAGTGGCGAATACGTTATCAAGCTGACCGACAATCTGGAAAACGCCGGCGCCGTGTTCTCAAGCACGTGCCCGACCACCATTCTTGGTAACGGCCACACCATGACGCTCGGCCAGTACAGCTCGATTTCCGTGCAATCGGGAGCGCAATTGAACTTGGGCGCGACCGATGGCAGCGACACGCTGAAAATCAGCGGCGGAAACGCGCAGAGCAACGACGTGCCTGGTCTGCTGTACATCCAGGGCACCTGCAACATGTATCCTGGCGTTACTGTTGCTGACCGCAAGGGCGAAAACTACTTCGGCGGTGGCGTGACCGTGCAAGGCGGCACCTTCCACATGTATGGAGGCGCCATTGATAACTGCGGCATCACCGGCGGATCCATGTGCTACGGCGGCGGCGTTGCCGTGATTTACGGCGGTTCGTTTACGATGGACGGCGGCGAAATCACGAACTGCTTCGCCACTTCTCCCTTCAAAGCTTCGGATTACGGTATGGACGCCCGCATTATCACTTCTGCCGGCGGCGGCGTATATGTTTCGGGCGGATCCTCGTTCGTCATGAACGGCGGAACTATTTCGAACAACAAAGCGAACGAGATGGGTGGCGGCGTTGCGGTTGTTGCATCAATTGACGAAATCATCAACGGCGGATGGGGCAACCTTCAAAACTCCGCACAAATTCTTGGCGGCACCATCAGCGAAAACGAAGCAAACGATGGCGCAGGCGTTCTTGCTTCTGCGTACTTCTACGCTGCGGCATACGGCCTGTGTGCCGACACCCCGAACGTGGGCGCTACCGAAAAGCCGGGCTTGTTCCTTGAGAAGGCTACGATAACTAAGAACACCGCAAACCAAGATGAAGGTTACGGTGCTGGCGTGCTTGCGGTCATGTTGAAAGCGCCCGCAGCAGCCGAAATTCGCACTTGCACGATTACGGAAAACAGTGCGGCCTTGGGCGGTGGCGTTGCATCGTATGGCAACTTCACCAGCATGATCATTGATGAATGCACCATCACGGGCAATAAAGCCGCGAACTACGGCGGTGGCTTTGCTGCGGATTCAAATTCTGGCGAAGGCGCTGGTACCACTACTACCAATACCAAGCTGTGCAACAACAGCGCTGACAAAGCGGCGTCTGACGTTTACTTGGACGGTTCTCTCCTGAAGCTGGCGCCCGCAAAGGACATGAATGCCCTGTACCTGGGCAAACCCGATGATGTAACGAATAAAAAGATTGACGGCTGGTTCGTTGACGGCGAAGAGCTGCGCTACACCACGCAAACGAAAGAGCAGCGCGTGGAGTACACCAATTACACTGATATTTCGGCTGATGGCAAGGTCTATCTGATTGCCGCCGCAAAACCGTCCTTGGTGAAAATCTCGTTCGCGAACGAAGATGGCAGCCTGTTCTACAGCGAGGATTGGTACGAAATCGGCACGAAAGCCCACCAGATTAACGTGCCCACTCCCATGAAGCCGTCCGATGACAAGTACGATTACGTATTTGAATCGTGGCACAAGGAAATCACCGACGCAACGGAAGACGTTATCTACAAAGCCCAGTTCAAGAAAGTCCCGAAGGAAACTCCCGGCAATCCGGGTACGGACAACCCCGGCGGCAACAAGCCGGGTGAAGGCGAC
>CAKTYF010000112.1 GCA_934631995.1 uncultured Eggerthellaceae bacterium | reverse complement strand
CGTGATGGATATGGCCGTTGGCGTTATCGTGGGCGGCGCGTTCACGGCAATTGTTACTGCGCTGACTTCGAACATCATCAACCCCCTAATCACGCTTATCACGGGCGGCGGCATCGATACCGCAGGCGCGCTGGTTATTCCGGGCACTTCCATTGACTTCGGCGCATTCATTTCCGCCGTTATCAACTTCCTGATTGTTGCATTCATTGTGTTCTTGCTGGTCAAGGCCGTGAACAACATGCAGAATCTGGGCAAAAAAGAAGAGGCGGCAGAGGACGAAACCGAGCCTCCCACCTGCCCCTTCTGCCTGGAAGAAGTCAAGGAAGGCGCTACGCGCTGCCCGCATTGCGCTGGTTCGTTTGATGCTCCCGCCGCACCTAAGGTGAGGGCCAAGGAGGACTAGCGCCAAGCGGTAAACGACAAGAAGAGAGCGGCTGGTCAGAGCGCAGTTGTTGTCAAATTACCCCACCTTTTGTCAACAATTGCGAAGCCGGAACACCGAGCACGGCACTCCTGCAAAGCCTGCTCGCCTAATGTGGCACCACCAAAAAGCCCCGAAATTCGGGGCTTTTCTTGTGCAGGTTGCGGTTGGATCAGGAAGTTATTCGAGAATGCGAAACGGGCAAATTGTTTCTATTACCCTACAAATCTTGCAAATGTGCTAAATGTAGGGTAAAGGCGAAAGACCTATCTTTTTACCCAACGCCCTATGCCGCCTCATTCATTTTCTCAAGAAGACCAGCCAGCGCGCTTGCCATGGGGTTGTAGCTGCATGATTGCGCATTTGTCATGGCGGCTTCAAGAGCGCGCTTGTGCTCCAAGTGCTCTCCCTTGATAAGCGCAACCAAAAGTTCAGCGGTGTGCTCCGCGTCTGCCAGCGCCTGATGCTCGCAATCACCCGAAAGCTCACGGTCAAACCATGCGAAGGCATCGTGCAAGGACATGCACTTGTGACGGCCTCTCATATCCATGGCACGAGGAAACACTCTTTGAAGATCCATCCAACGACGCATGTTCGCGGGCATCTCAATTTCCTTCATTGCGCATTCGGAGATAATCTGCGCCTTGTCGTTTTCACTCCAGGCAACCATGCGGGTTCTTCCCTTGCCCACCCACTCGCTGAAAAGCAACAATGCCTGGGCAAAGTTGGGCGCATCTTCTAGCATATGAGTGGTGATTCCCGTAAGTCGGCGCACTTTTCCGCTTACAGAAGTCGCCATTTCGGGTCTTACTAAACACCTGAATTCATCAAGCACGCGTCCATCCGGGCTCACGCGCACAGCGCCGATCTCAATTACCTCATACGCCTGGCGCACACCATGCTTTCGCGCATTTCGTATGGAGGGCGTGAACTCCAGGTCAACCACGATGTTTTGATCATATGCGAGATGTGCCATTTTTCGCTCCTTGCGTGCTGGATTCTTGACTCAAAGTCCAGTATAGCTTCTTCGAAAAAAGCGGGTGTCCCTTTCCGCGGACACCCCGGCATCTTACAACCCCTTGCTTTTGAACATGAACCGGCCCACACCTCTTTATGTTGCTGAAAAATGACCTTAGAATTCGAAGTTGTGGCAGGTTGGAAGTAGGTCGAGAGCACAAATTGGAGCATTTTACGGTAAGATTGCGATTCGCGAAAAATAGCCTCAACAAAATGCCAGTTCAGAGCTATTCTCGATTGAGATATGTTTTAATTCCCAGTCGATGCCAAACGCCAACCTACTTCCAACCTTATACAACTTCGAATTTGGCGCCGCTTTTTCAACAACATGCTTTTAAATTGGCAGAAATGTTAAAAAGACCCCGTCACTTTTTAACATTAGGCAAGGCGGGAAGCGCGCACAGCTACAAGGTGACCATCGGCGTCTTCGAAAAGACAGAGCTTGCCGTCGCGACCTGCACAAAGGTGCTTGAATGTGGCGACCTCAGCCGGGGCGGGTCGTGCCGGCACGTCAAGCAGCTCGGGAATCTCATTGCCGGCGGCACCTGCTGCCGTCGAATTATTCGCGTCGGAAGGCTCCCCCGCAACACCCGACACAGCAGTAACAACAGCACCGAAAGCTCCGCCGGCAACAGAATCGCCTGCAGCAAAAGCAGTGTTATCATCTGGGGAAACGACATCCGCTGCCCTTAAACTCGAAGGCAATACAACTTCCTCCAGTTCATCGCCATCGAACATCTCCGCATCATCAAGAGCCGCAGCAGAAAAGCTCACCGACGTTGCCGCGCAATCAGCACCCACAGCGCAGGTAGCACTTGCAGCCAAGCTCGAGCCCTCGGATGTAGACGCAACGCCCTCTGACGCTACAATCATACCCGATGCCGTTTCGCACGACTCCATTTCTTGCTCGGAAAAACCGAGCTCATCGGCAAAAGAGAGCCTTTTATGAGCAAGTTCCTGCAGTTCTTTCATGGCGTGTTCGACCCCAGAATCATCGCATTTACCCAGTTCATCTGCTATTTCTACCACGCGCTCCCACGCGCGCAAGTTCTCTTCTTCCTCACGGCTGCGAAACGCATCAAGTCCACGCGCCTGCCGTATTTGGGCGGCATCGCGAAAAGAATCCGTCAGTTTCATAGCGCCTCCTGCCCCCGAGCTGCCGGCGCAACCACGCCCGCCGAATCAACAACGGGAGCATAGGGACAGCGCTCGCCTTCGTAGTCAACTGACCAAAACACCAAGCCGCACGCGGGAGCCGTTTCGCCCGCCGCGCTGCGATCGCATGCCGCCAAAACGCGATTGATCCACTCCGGCTCACGATGCCCCGCGCCCACTTTCACGAGCGTGCCTACCATCGTACGCACCATGGAATGCAAAAACGCATTGCCCTTCACGGTGATTATCAGCAGGTTCTCGCCCATCACCTGAGCGGGCTCCACCTGCACTTTTTCCACATATCGAAACGTCGTTTTGTCTTTTGCAGAAGCCGCCAGGCAAAACGATTTGAAGTCATGCTCGCCTTCCAAAAGATGTGCCGCTTGCTGCATGGCTTCAACATCCAGCGGCTTGGAGATATGCCAGCTATAGTCGCGCATGAAGAGCGGCGGAACGGGGTCAATGCAGATATGATAGTGATACTCTCGCGACACAGCATCGAAACGCGCCGAAAAGCCTTCGGGACGCTCCTCGACGTTTTTCACAACAATATGCTCGTGCGTTAAGGCATTCAGCGAGCGCAGCAAGGTGCGCTGCGACCTTCCCCTGACCGCAGCAACAGGAACCGAAAACGACACGACTTGCTCGCGCGCATGAACGCCCGCATCGGTTCTACCTGCGCAAACCGTCAAAACAGGCTGCTTGAACAACAGCGAGAGCGCTTCCTCGACGTTCCCTTGCACCGTAAGCTGACCCGGCTGCCGCGCGAATCCCGCAAAGGGCACGCCGTTGTACCCGAGCGTCAGGGCGTACGTGCGCAGCGGCTCGTCCGCGGGCATCGCGCCAGGCGCCTCCGCCGTAGCCGCACCAGTGCCCGACATGCCCGGCACGCCCGGCACCGTGACACCCGCCGCACCCGCAACCGGCACAGCAGCACCCGCAAGCGCCGCCATATCTTTTCCCGAGCAATTACCCATGAAGCACGTCTCTTCCGAACAAGCGCGAAAGTTCCAGCGCCAGCACGCGCGAGGTGGCATCCACGTGAACCGGTAGCTCCGCGCGGAATCGGCGTCCATCGCCCTGCGTATACAGAAGCGACACGCCATCGCTTCCCGGGAACTGCTTCAGCAGCGCCGTAAGCTTCATGGAAACATCCAGGTTGTACTCATTCGAATACACGCTAATCTGCATGTGCAGCGGTTTTGCCTGCTCATCGCCCAGTTCAATTGTTTCAACTTCGTACGCGATAATCTGGCTTCCGCGATCACCGCACTCGAACTTGCCTTTTATCTTCACCACGGCATCTTCCACAATAGCGTCGGCGAAATCGCTGTACTTGAAGCAGATGCACTCCATGGAACCGGAAGTATCCTCGAGCGTGAACGTCGCCATGCGGTTGCCCGTCTTCGTCAGCTTCGTGGTTACGCCACTCACCATGCCCACGAAATCGCCGTTGCGGATTTCCTTCGTACGCTCGGACAACTCGCCCATGGTGAACTTCGACATGCGTGCCAACATGCGCTCATACGGCTGCAGTGGATGCTCCGAAACGTAGATCTTCATGATCTCTTTCTCGAAGGCAAGCTTCGTGCGCTTATCCCACTCAATGCCATCGGGAGGCGGAACTTCCTCTTCGAAACCGGATTCTTCGTCTTCGCCGAACATATCGAACATGGAAACCTGTCCCGCATCGCGGTCGCGCTGGCGTTTCGCAGCATTTTCCAGCAGGTTCGTGTCATCAACAAAGCTCATCAGTTGCTTGCGCGTGTAGCCCGTCGAGTCGAACGCGCCGCCTTTGATCAGGGCTTCAAGCGTCTTGCGGTTATAGCACTTCGAGTCCAAGCGATTCACAAAATCGTGCAGCGAGCTGTAGGGGCCGTTCGCCTTGCGCTCCGCAACAATCGCTTCCGCCACGTTGCGACCCACGCCGCGCACGCCAACCAAGCCGAAGCGAATACCCTCGTCAACAGGGGTGAATTCCTCGTTCGACTGGTTCACATCCGGCGGCAAAACCGGCGTGCCGTTATGGTTGCAGCTGGCAATGTAGCGAATCAGACGGTCCGTGTTGCCCATGTAACTGGAAAGAACAGCCGCCATGAATTCGTTCGGGTAGTGCGCCTTCAAGTACGCCGTGCGCATAACCAAAATGGCGTACGCAGCCGAGTGCGACTTGTTGAACGCGTACTTAGCAAACTTCTCGGCGTCGTTCCAAATCTGCTCGGCAATTTCCAGCTTGTAACCGTTCGCAACAGCGCCCGTATTCCATTCTTCCTTCAGTTGGCGCATGACGTCGAGCTTTTTCTTACCCATTGCCTTACGTAAAACGTCAGAACGACCTGCGGAAAAGCCGCTCATGACCATGGAAACCTGCATGATCTGTTCTTGGTAGACCATGGTGCCGTACGTTTCTTCCAAAATGGGCTTCAGGCGCTCGTCGTAGTAGTGGACCTCGGTCTTGCCACTCGCAACTTTGATGTAGTCCTCGACCATGCCGGATTCCAAAGGACCCGGACGGTTCAGCGCAATGGAAGCAACAATATCGGAGAAGCGGCGCGGAGGAAGACGGCTGAACAGGCTTACGTACAGCGCGCCTTCAACCTGAAACAGGCCATCCATGTTGCCGCTGCGCATAAGCGCGTAAGATTCTTCGTCGCCCTCGGTCGGAATCTTTTCGGCAACCAGATTCAGACCGTATCGATCGTTCACGTTGCGGCACGCGCGGGAAAGAACGCCCAACGTACGCAGACCCAAGAAGTCCATCTTCAAAAGGCCCAGCTCAGGCGTGTAGTGTCCGTCGTACTGCGTGATAATGCCGCCGCCCTTGGTGTCGCGCTTTACCGGCACATGGTCGGTCATGGGGTCGCGGCAGATGATGGTCGCGCAGGCATGCACGCCTTCGCCGCGCACATGCCCTTCAATGGCGCGCGCGTCATCAACAACCGCCTTCACCTCGGGGTCGTTTTCGTATTCCTTCTTGAAGTCGGGGTTCGTCTCCAGCGCCTTGTCAATGGTAATGCCCAGCTCATCGCCGATAAGCTTGGCAACCTTGTCACCCACGGCATACGGATACCCCAGCACGCGCGCAGCATCGCGCACGGCGTTTTTCGCCTGCAGCTTGCCAAACGTGATAACGCCGGCAACGTGGTCTTCGCCGTAGACTTCCTTGATGTGGTCGATAACTTCCTGACGACGTTCATCTTCGAAGTCAACGTCGATATCGGGCATTTCCACGCGTTCCGGGGAAAGGAAGCGTTCGAACATCAGGCCGTTGGGAATGGGGTCCAAGTCGGTAATGCCCATGGCATACGCGACAACGGCACCTGCCGCAGAGCCACGACCAGGTCCAACACCAATACCTTGGCTGCGCGCCCACGAGATGTACTCCTGAACAATCAGGAAGTACGCCGGAAATCCTTGCTGGATAATAATGCCCGCTTCGTATTCGTACTGCTTCCACACGTTTTCAGGCACCGGGTCGCCATAGCGCTCCTTCAGGCCCTTCTCGATTTGCTTGCGGAAGTAGCTAACCTCCGTCTCGCCTTCAGGCAAGGGGAAACGAGGAAGGATCTGCGTGCGGTCAAGGACGACGTCAATTTTCTCCGCGAGCTCAACGGTATTATCGCAGGCCTCGGGGAAGTCCTTCAGCGCCTCGCGCATTTCTTCTTCGGTTTTCATGTAGAACTGGTCGTTCGAGAACTTCATGCGCTTGGGGTCATCGAATGTGGAGCCCGTGCCAATGCACAGCATAACGTCTTGCGCGCGTGCGTCTTCCTTCAAAAGGTAGTGGAAGTCGTTCGTTGCGATGGTTTTCAGGCCGCACAGTTTCGCAATTTCCGTAAGCTGCACGTTCAAGTCGTGCTGCGTGATACCGCCATCGGT
>CAKTYF010000111.1 GCA_934631995.1 uncultured Eggerthellaceae bacterium | reverse complement strand
TTCAAACTCCTGGCGAAACAGGATTCTATCTTCTGTCTTCTTGCCAAAGCTAGACTGACCTGTTTGGCCAACACCTTCAGAAAAAGTCTTTCCACCAGCATTGGACGCTGGAATCCTAACTTGACGATCAACCCGCTCATCAACGCCACCGGAAGTCAAAACCTCTTCCGCGTATTCCAACAGGCATTCTTTCGCTCCCAACATATGCGCAATTTGCTTCAACTCCGTCATCTGATCCCTACGCGAAACTGAGAGGAACTGGCTACGATCAATGTATCGAGATGAATCGAATGGATCTATGACATATGCAGTATCGCAGACGGCGTGCGGATAAAAGTTGAGCCCGCTTAGGGGAACGAACTCTTCATAAAGATGCATAACCTCGGGCTTCAGGTCTCGTCTCATCCAGCCTATAGCGCCCTTGCAAGCCTCTACGCCCTTACGCTCATCCTCATCAGAAACAATGATGAGTTTGGGTCTATCGAATTCGGTACTTTGGTACTCATCGAGAAACAGCGGATTGTACCAGCGGTTGTTTGCCTCTCTCACGACCTCGGCTGCGGCATCAGAGACGATCGCCGCGCCGTTTGCTGCAGCGCTTGCCACAACGCCGATACCTACCTTTGCAGCATCTGCAGCTGCAGAAGCAGCCTTTTCCGCGACATCTCCCACGGCAGTAGCAGCCTGACCAGCCATCTCACCTGCAGCCTGAGCAGCTTCCACGGCCTCGGCTGCGGCATCAGAGACGATCGCCGCGCCGTTTGCTGCAGCGCTTGCCACAGCGTCGACACCTACCTTTGCAGCATCTGCAGCAGCAGAAGCAGCCTTTTCCGCGACATCTCCCACGGCAGTAGCAGCCTGACCAGCCATCTCACCTGCAGCCTGAGCAGCTTCTTGCGCAATCTTCAAGAAATCAAAAGCCATTAGCAACCTTCCTCTTCTGGTTCACCCGAAAAGAAAATACCCCTATACTGATATAAATACAATCAGATTGGCTTATTTTTTCATTATGATGTAAAAACAAGGGAATTATCGAGCTCTCTAAAAAGCGTTTTTTGCTGTTCCGCGAAACCAACAAACACCCGATTTCCCCGCCCCCAGAAGTCCGAGAAAAGAAACAGGTCAGGGCGAATACCGCTCTGACCTGGCTTTTTCATGGTGCCCCCGAGATGATTCGAACATCCGACGCACGGTTTAGGAAGCTGTGATGCGTTCGCGCTCTACCTGGTGAAACATTCATCAACGTGATGCGAATCGATGCGATTCGTCATTCGAACAGCTTGCAAAACATGTCCGCCGCGAGCCGCAAAAGCTGCGTATTCGCCACCAGGTAGTGCTGCTCTGCGACCCCCACTCCCGCATGCCCCATCTGCATCCGCGCGAGTTCCGCGGGTATCATCGCCTGCGCCGCGAGGGTCTTGTAATTGCTGCGCAGATTCTCGAAGCACACGTACTCAATGCCGTTGCGTTTGCACCACGCCTTCCAGTTTCGCGCCGCTGTTGAGGGGGAAGTCCTTCCGCCGCGCCCGTTAGGGCGAATCGCGCCGTGCTTACCGCGCGACAGATCTTCAAGGCGCGCCGCGAAGCTGCCGCCGCACACGGAGGCTCGCGTGCTGCCAGCGGTCTTGGTGCGCCGCTGCTCCACGGCAACGCCGTTCACAAGCACCACCGTCTTGCTCACGCTCACAGTGCAGTAACCATCTTCGAAGCTCAAGTCCTCCCAATCGAGCGCGAAGACCTCTTCGGGACGCAAGCCGCACGATAGAGACAGAAGCACAAGCGGTTCGTATGATACGCCGCGCAGGGCTTCAAGCGTTGCCTTGGCTTCAGCGACATCCCACAGCCGCTTCTCTTTGTGCGTAACGGGCTTCGTGCGCACGGCGACTATGGGGTTGGAAGAGAGCAGACCGTCTTGGGCGATAGCCATGTTGCACATCTTGCGCCACAGCGCCTTGCACTTCTCCTGGGTTCTCGGCGCTTCCACATTGTCTATGACGGCCTGCGCTGCCCTATAGGTGGTGTCGGCGATGCGCCTTGCGCCTATGTGCGGCTCCAAGATTCCCCACACGTAGCGATGTTCGCTTTGCGTCTTTGGCGCAAGCTGGGAAATCGAAGGCTCGACCACCGCCCGCCAGTACTCCGCATACGTGATATCTTTCGCCGCGCCTTCTATGCCTGCCTGAACCTTTGCCAGGTAATCCGATGCGTCCTTGCGGGTGCCGCGCACGCGGTGACTTCTGCGCCTGCCGCCTTCAGTCCACTGTACCAGGTAACTTCTGCCTTTTTCGACTTCGATTATGCTCCCGAATTCGCGTCTCATGAGCGCTTCAGCTCAACCGTCTTCGTCATGCCCATGGCGGAAGCCTCATAGCTCAACACGCCGCTTGAATAGCTGAATTCCTTTGTTTCCGCAGATGATGCCATAATCGCCTTCGATGTCTGTTCCTTGTCGTTCTCAGACTGCCACGAATAGCTGTCAATCGCTTCGGTTGGGGCGGCATATGTTCCAGCCCAGTACAGCTTCTTCGAATCGGAGGTGACCCACCAAATGGTTATCTCCCCGTCTGCTATCTCGGCTTCTTGCCACGATTTTTCAGAGTCAGAATTCGACTGCTTCCAACTCCCCGTCAAGTCGAGCGGCTTTGCCGGCTCGCTTTCCTGCGAAGCGCTTTGCGCGTTCTGACTGGAGCACCCGAGCATGCACATTGCAAGCGCGAATGCAGCAGCTATAATTGCGATTTTCTTCATGGTCTTACCCTTTCCCTCTGATTCTGCCGTCTCAAAGATTACCGAAAAGTAACCGAATCCGTTACCCAACGTAACCATCTGCGCGAGACACTATCACCAACATATTAAACGATTTATGCAAATAGTTAGGCTGAATGTATGGATTGCTCAACGAGATATGGCGGCGGCTACTGCAGAGACAACGCTGCGATTGTTATCGGAACAATCGCGAAAAGCGTCAAGCAGCCTGCGCTCCTCTTCGGTCTTCGCGATGCGCTTGGGGTACGGCGTGGGGTCTTTCACGCGGCACAGCAGATAATCAACGGAGCAGTCATACTTGTCCGCGATCTTACAAAGAATGTCGCCGTTGAGCTTCCCTGTCCCCTGCTCCCACCCCTTATATGTTGACGGGGCAACCCCGAAGAAGCGAGCAGCATCATCTTGCGTGAATTTTCCGTTTAGGGCAGCGTATGATCTTCTTGCTTCGCCGATATTGTTATCCATCTCAACTCTTTTCTATCAAAAATATTGGTACTGAAAATTTTATAAGAAATTTCAACTTTCTTAAACAAAAGACCGAAAAATTCGTTATAATCAAATAAAACATACTGAATATTTCGTTAGTTTGAAAGGAGGGAAAAGCGATGAACAACATCGCATCGGAGCGACGCCGCATCGGCATGAACCAGGAGGAGTTCGCAAAGCGCCTAGGCTGTTGTAAGACGAGCCTGAGTTTGTACGAGGGCGGTGCCGCCGTCCCATCTGATCGCCTTAAGAAGATGGCTGACATCTTCGGATGCACGACGGATTACCTTTTGGCGCGCACCGAAGAGCGCGTCGGATAGCCAACGAGTGAACGAAAACCCACCAACCATTCGGGTAAGCAGGGCGCTCACACCCTCCCCATGGATAGCTGAAACCAATGTAACCCCGTGAGCGTCCTTCCTGCCCGAATGGCGCACGTTGACAAAGAGCCACCCAGTGGCGGACATAGCGGCTTGCGACCCCGAAAGGGGTGAGAAGTTACGAATCTTGAGAATCCCGCGGGGCGCGGCAAGAAAGCCCCGATGACGCTCGGGGCGGGCGGTCATGGTCATCACCTCCCTTCCCATTTAGTGGTAATGCTTCGGCAAATGCATTTCTACCATGCGCCGCCGCGTCCCGCAGGGTTCTCAAGAAGGAAGAACGGAAGGAGGCAGAGCATGCGGGAAGGCTACACGGAATGGCTCTCGGCGACGCGAGTGGCCGAAGAGCTTGAGATAGACCCTGGCAAGGTGCGCTCGTGGCCTGAATGGCTCGGCGACCCGCTTCCAGTGTACTACCCGCCCGGAAACAAAAGCCAATGGCGCGTGAACCGCGACGATCTCAACGGTTGGATTCGAAGGAATTGGAGGTGCGGATTATGGAAAGAGTGAGAAAAGAAAACGCCCGCGACCGTTGCAGCGGCGCAGGCAAAAGAAACCGTCACAGTCGCAGTGGGGTTCCTTCTGATTCTAACACCGCGCTCAGCATGATAGCAACCGTTGTGCTGACGATGCTATCACTTGCGGGGGTGCAAGCCCTGCTGCAGGTCGCCTACGTGGTGCAGGCGGCTCGCTGGGGGTGGTCGATATGAGAAAGGTTGACTGCAAGCCCACGCAAAACGACAGGATTCTTCGCTATATGCGCGACTTCGGTAGCATCACGCAGATTGAAGCCATGCGTGATCTTGGCGTGATGCGGCTGGCATCAAGGATTAGCGATCTGAAATCACGCGGCTATCAAATCAAGACAACCTGGGAATCATCGAGAAACCGCTACGGAGAGGCGGTGAGCTATAAGCGGTACAGATTGGAGGAAACGAGCAAGTGCGCTGGTCAGATGACGAAGATTCAATCATCGAGGCATTCGCGAGCCTCGGAGTTCGCGGGGTTCAGCAAGCCCTCGTACAGGACGGCTACGACCGAACCCAGGGAGCTATCAAGATGCGAGCCTCAAGGCTCGGGCTTTCCCTCATCGCCTACCAGGTATGCCCGAAGTGCGGCAGGCGCAGGAAGAAACTGCACAGAAGCGGGTTCTGCGACGTGTGCGCGAAGCGAGACCTCATAACGGCTCAGGCGGTGAGGAATCGCGAGCTCAGAGCCGAGGTCATGCGCGAGAAGGACGAAGAGCTCATCAAGGCAAACCGCCAATACAACGCGATACGCGGGCGGAATCTTCGGCTTCAACGGAAGCTGAAAAAATAGCCGCGTTTGTTACAAGTTTTGTTACATGCCTGGTCACAGGCTGAAAAAATCTCAAAAAAGGATGGAAGATGAAAGAACCGATAGAAGTCGATGCGCAGATCATCGAACCCGAGGAAACCGCGCTCGCAGTGCAGGTTAAACCTGCGGTCATCGTTGCGGACTTCGCGATGGTCGAGGCCAAAGTTCGCGACCTCACGAAGGATTACGAGAACGTCAGCGGCGCAGCCATCGCCGCAATGGACCTCGACCAAACCAAGCGTTGCCGTGCGGAATTGAACGGCATCAAGAAAAACATAACAGACGCCCGCGCGTCAGTCAAACGCGAGTACGAGGCACCTTACAAGGCGTTTGACGAAGAGGTGAAGCGCATCCTCAAGATCGTGGAAGAGCCGCTTGAGATGGTAACCGCGTGCGTGCAGGACAAGGAACGACTCATAAAGCGCGAGCGCAAGGCGCACCTGGAAGAGGTATACGAGCAATTCCTGGCAGATAACGGAATCCCGAGCTTCAAGGCGAACGTCCCGTTCGACCGCATCTGCGAGACCAAGTGGTGGGACACCACCGCCAAGAACTACACGGCGAAGAAGTACGAATCAGAGCTTGAGGACAGAATCGCGGAAGTCCTTCGCGAGTGGAACAGCTTCCAGGGCGTGAAATCAAAGCTTTTCGACCCGCAAGCGGCAGAGCTGGTGTTTTGGGACACGCTCAAGGCTGTCGAGGCTATAAACGCCGACACAGAGCGCAAGAGCGCGGTCGATGCCATGAACGCCGTCCGCTGCGAGCTGGGCGCTGAAGAACAGGGATACGAGGAAGAACCGACCGAGGAACCCGCAGCGAAACCAGCGACCGATGACCCCGAGATGTACGTGATCCGCTGCGCGATGACCGAAACGCAGCGCGAGAAGATCATAGCATTCATGAAGCAGCTGCACGTTCGCGGAAGCATTCGGAAGGAGAAGGCGTATGTCTGAGGCAATGATCAAGTACACGGCTTCCGATGGGTGCGAGGTGAAGCTCACGCCTGGAATCGTACTCAAGCACATCGTGAGCGGGTCGGGAAACCCGACCGATAAAGAAGTGTTCGCCTTCATGGCGAAATGCCAGGCGCGGGGGCTAAACCCGCTGGCAGGTGATGCGTACATGACCTGCTACAACAACCGCGACGGCAGCGTGTCAAGCTCCGTCATCACGAGCAAGGACTACTTCGTCCGCACGGTAACGAGCCAGCCCGACTTCGATGGGATGCGTGCCGGTGTCGTGGTAATCGACCGCAACGGCACCATGGAGTACCGCGAGGGGTCGCTTGTGGGAGGTCGAACCGAGCGTCTTATCGGCGGGTGGGCTGAGGTCTACAGCAAGGCGCGAAAGTACCCGAGCAAGGCCGTCGTAAGCCTGTCCGAGTACGATCAGGGGCGCAGCCTTTGGAAAACCAAGCCCGCGACCATGATTCGCAAGGTCGCGCTGGTGCAGGCCATCCGCGAGGCTTATCCGCAGAAGTTCGGCGGCATCTACGACGCGGACGAAATGCCCGAGCATCCCAAACCCGACATGCAGCGCGAAGAGCCTGAAATCATGGAAGATAACACAACATGTTGCGCCG
>CAKTYF010000110.1 GCA_934631995.1 uncultured Eggerthellaceae bacterium | reverse complement strand
CTACGGCATCTTCCATTCCCAGTACCCGAGCTTTGAGAAGAACGGCTTCCCGCTGGCTCCGTGGTGGAACGCCGGCTTCGGCGCATGGGGCGAGCATTCTTGCTCTGGCCACGCGGCGGGAGAGATGTTCCATATTGGCGTGAACATGCCCATGTGCGCCAAGGGCATTGACGATAACCTGCCTGGTTTCGAAGCATCCGACCTGTTCAACTCCAAGTTGCTGGTTATGTGGGGCATGGATCCCGTTGTTGCTTGGTACGGTCAGACCTCCTACTACATGCAGCTTGCCCACGAATACGGCTGCAAGACGATTGTCATCGATCCGCGCTACACGCAATCCGCTGAGCTTCTTGCTGACCAGTGGATTCCCATTCGTCCCGGTACCGACCTTGCCATGATGTTGGCCGTGGCCCAGGTGCTCTATGAAGAGGACCTGTACGACCACGAATTCGTTGACCAGTGGGTCGAAAAGGACGGTTTCGAGCAGTGGCGCGCCTACTGCATGGGCGAGGGCGACGACGGCATCAAGAAGACGCCTGAGTGGGCCGCTCCCATCTGCGCCGTTCCCGCCGAGACCATCCGCGAGTTCGCCCGCCTGTACGGCACCACCAAGCCCGTTCACCTGCAGTATTTCTACTCTTGCGCTAAGCGTCACTTGGGCGACTACTCCGCTGCGGCTGCGATGCTTTTGCAGGCCATGACCGGCAACATCGCCATTGCTGGCGGCTGCCAGACCGGTGCCTGCCTGCCTACGCCGGGCCGCATCATGACCCCGCATGCTGATTGGCAGCGCAATCCGGGCGATTACAAGGTACCCGTGCTCTTCAACAACAACTGCTTGACCGAGATCCTGGCCACGCAGAAGGACTTCTGGGACGGCAAGATTTCTGAAGACACGTTCCGCCATCAGATCGGCTCGCCCGATGACGAGGCGCCGCTGCCCAACGTCCAGATGATCATCTTCGAGAACAACTACGCCAACAACCACTCCAACGTGAACAAGCGTTTTGGCGGCATGGCTTCCACCGAGTTCAACTGGGGCTTCCAGTGGCACATCAACCAGCCCACCGCCGAGCTGTGCGACATCATCCTGCCTGCTCCCGTATGGCAGTTCGAGGGCATGGACGAGTACATGTACGGCCACCAGCGCTTCGTCTCTGGCCCCAACGGCATGCGCAACTACTTCACGTTCTGCGGTCGCGGCGCCGATTTCCCGGGCGAGGTTCGCTCCAAGGAATGGGTGTGGACCGAAATCGCAAAGCGCTTGGGCGTGGCCGAGCAGTACAACCCGCGCATGCTTGACGTTGACGCCGAGCACTGGGTGGACGCTCAAGAGGCCGTCTACAAAGAGGCCATTGAGCAGTGGGCCGCCAACGAGCGCTACATGCAGTATCTGGGCTTCACTGAGCCGGTGACCTACGAGTATATGTGCGAGCATCCCGTGGTGCGCATCGATACCGTTGCCCCCTACCACGCCTTCAAGAAGCAGATGGACGCGGGCGTGAGCCCCTTCCACACCCCCTCGGGCAAGGTAGAGTTCGTTTCCAACTTTGTGAAGAACAACGACATGACCAAGACTCGTTGGCGTGGTCAGTTCGATCCCATGCCCGTGTGGCATCCCAGCTACCTGGAAAGCGACATCGGCCATGCGTCCAACGACGGCTTCTACAACCCGAAGGTGGACAAGTATCCGCTGTCTTTGGTTTCTCCCGTCTCCGTCTACCGCCAGCACTCCAGCAACGATAACAACCCGTTCATGCGCGAGGACTGCTATCGCCACGGCGTGTGGATTTCCGCCGTTGACGCTCAGGCGCGCGGCATCAAAGACGGCGATTTGTGCCGCGTGTACAGCGATCGCGGCGAGGCGATGATGGCGGCTTACGTGACCAGCCGCATGATGCCCGGCACCGCGGCCATCCATCACGGCGCATGGTTCCAGACTAACGGCGAGCAGGCCGAGATGAACCAGTTCGGCCAGGACATGCGTGGCACGCCCAACATTCTGCTCGATGACGCGCACCTGCCGCACATCTTGGGTGCTTTGATTATTGCCGGCCTGGTCAACGTTGAGAAAGTCGCCGACGGCGATGTCGAAGGCTTCGGTTCCGAGGCTCAGCGTGGCGGCATGCGTGGCGCGCGCGTTGCCCTGAAGGTTCGCCAGGCTCTGGGCGAGAAGGAGATGTAAGTCATGACGCAGTATGGTTTTTTCTTTGACATGAATCGCTGCTACGCCTGCCAGGCGTGCAGCATTGCCTGCAAGGACTGGAATGGCATTGAGCCCGGCGCAGAGAAGTGGATGACCGTCTACGAATGGGAAGAGGGAACGTTTCCTCTGACCCGCCTGCACGCCTTGGCGTTCTCCTGCGGCCATTGCGAGAATCCCTCCTGCATGGCAGCTTGCGAAAACGGCGCCATCTACAAGGACGAGGAGTTCGGCGCTGTATTGGTTGACCAGGATAAATGCACGGGCTGCCGCAAATGCTACGATGCGTGCCCCTATGGTTCTCCCAAGTTCGCAAGCGACGAGCTGGGCACCAAGATGAGCAAATGCACCATGTGCGTTGATCGCCTGTCGGATGGTCTGGCTCCCGTTTGCACGCTGAGCTGCCCGCTGCGCGCCATGGACTTCGGTCCGCTGGACGAGCTTATTGCCAAGTACGGCGACGTTCGCTACTGCCTGGGCATGCCTGATCCGTCTGTCACCAAGCCGGCGACTCTGATCTGGAATCCGCGCGAGAAGACCCCGCTTCTTCCGTACGACGTGGACGAGGCCATTGCCTTGAACCAACAACGCGGCGACATGGGCACCATGTTCGAGAGCCCAAGCGATCTGACCTCGTTCGATCAGGGCACGATTTACCGCGACGAGCTGCGCATGAAGCACGAGTCGAATGCCGAGCTCATGCGCGCAACGCGCAACGACATGGCGTAATCGCGCTTGCCGTTTGCGAGTTTTGTTCTTGTTCTCAAGGGGAGCCTTCCCGCCGGTTGGCTCCCTGGGGATTCCCTTCCAAAGCATGCGAGACTCTGCACGTTTCGGAAGGGAGATAAAAATAGAGGATAAGGCGTCTGCGCTCCGGGTATAATCGTGAACGCGATTTCTGGGGGTCCGGGTTGCCTTATCGGGTTTACCTTTGAAAGGGGAATTTGATGGAAGTTATAGGCGTTATCGGCATTGTTGTCGGTCTCGTTATTTTCGTCATTGCATCCATGAAGGGTTGGAATGTTCTGATCACCTCCCTTATCACGGCTGCAATCATCGCACTGACCAATGGCATGGATCTTGCATCCGCGATGGTCGGCGGCGACAAATCGTATGTTACGGGCATGGCCGGCTTCGTTCAGAAGAACTTGCTGGTGTTCATGGGCGGCGCTATCATCGGCGAGTTCATGGATAAGTCCGGTGCTGCAAAGTCCATTGCGAATGCGATTATGGGCTCGCTGGGTAAGAAGGGCCCCTTCTTCATCCTTCTGGGCATTGCCCTGGTAGGCGCTATTCTGACCTACGCAGGCGTCTCTATGTTCGTTGCTATGTTCGCACTTATTCCGCTGGCGCGCCCGCTGTTCAAGGAATCCAACACGCCGTGGCATCTGTTCTGCGCTGCATGGTCGCTGGGCGCTTGCTCCTTCACCATGGCCATGATCCCGGGCGTTCCCGCTGTTGCATGGATCAATGCCGCCAACGGCTGCGGCGTTTCCATGACGGCTGCTCCCATTCTGGGCATCGTGGGCTCCATCATTGCGATTGTCGTTTCCTGCTGCTATATGAAGTTCGCCCTGAAGCGCTGCGAGGCCAAGGGTGAAGGCTACCTGCCCACCGGTGGCGAGGACAATGTCGAAGCCGCAGTCGAAGAGGACAAGAAGATTCCTTCTCTGGGTCTTTCCTTGCTGCCGCTTATCGCCCTGATTGCAATCATCATCATCGGCTCCCAGTTCGGCGTGAAGAACGTCGTGTACATCGGCATGGTCGTATCTGTTGTGCTGTGCATCGCTTGCTTCTTCAAGTACCTGCCTTCCGTGCGCGACACGTTGGGTAAGGGCGCTGTGAATGCACTGGGTCCTGCGGTGTTCACCTCTGCCGCCGTTGGCGTTGGTACGGTTGCAGCTGCTTCCGTTGGCTTCACCGTTATCTACGGGGCAATCTTCAACATGCCTGGTGGCACGTATGTTTCCGCTGCTACGATGGCTGCTGCTCTGGGTGGCATTATGGGTTCCGGCTCGGGTGCTGTTGGCATTATCGCTGGCAACTTCTTGGATCCGTATCTGGCTACGGGCGTTGATCCCGCGGCGTTGGCCAAGATCATCGCGACCTCCGCGACTATCGGCGGCGCGCTGCCGAACTCCGGCGCGATGTTCGGCATGATGGCCGCCATGGGTCTGAACCACGGCAACTCTTACAAGCACATTGCCGCTATCTCCATTGGCGCAGGCTTGTGCTCCTTGATTGTCATGATTATCATGGCAAACATCGGCATCATCTAAATGCTCTAAAGGAGTCCCGCGCGGCGGCGTGGGACTCCGCTTTTCAACCCCACACTCATCTAATTCAAAAGCGTGCTTGTGCACGCATCTCCAAGCGCTGTGTGTCCAAAGCTCTGGGAGATGCGTATGCCAAAAGGGGAGGGTGTTTCTAAAATGGCCGAAATTGAAAACAAAGGCAAGGCCACTGAGCAGGTATCTTTGTTCGAGAAGGTTCCAGAAGACAAGAAGCTTGGTGCGGGTGGTATTGCGTCTATTCTTTCCGGCGTTGTTTCGAGTTTGACCAAGCTTATGGGCGGCGGCATTGTGGCTTTCTACGCCGGCTGCTATGCCGGTTTAGGCGCTGCGGCCATTATGTTCGTGCTGAGCTTCGTTTTGACCACCCTGATTGGTCGTATTTCCTTTCAAGAAGGTCTTCCCAGCAACGTGACTTCTCGTTTGTATGTGTTTGGAACCAAGGGCTCTGCGCTAAATTCCATTATTTGGATTTTCTTGTTTGTGGGCACGCTGGCCATTGGTACGGTTCAGCTGGGAAATGCCATCATTTATTTCTTTGGCATCGAGGGTGCCTTAGGCAAGAACATGCTGTACGTAGGCATCTCGGTGGTTTGGGTGCTCATGGCATTGTTTGGCATGAAGGTAATTGCCAAGTTGAACACCCTTTTCGTGGCGCTTCTTTTCGTGGCACTTGCTGTGGTGACTGTGCAGGTTGCTGCTGGTGGTCATCTGGTGGAGGCGCTGACTCATGGCGTTATGGTTCCTGATGTTACCCAGCTGGATGGCTTTGCATACGCGGTGAACTATTCCATTATGACTTCGGGCCTTATGGCTTTGTTCTCATCCGACTTTACGCGCTTCGTGCGAAAGGCCAGCGATGTAAACATGATTGCTTTGGTTGGCAGTTTCTTTGCGGTGCTTACGTATGTGTTTGGTGCGATTCTGGCCTACTACGGCTACGATGTGTCGTACCAGTACTTCTTGGCACAGGGGCTTGATCCTTCGTCCGCTTCGCGCGCAGCCATTACGAACCCCGGCATCACGTTCGTGCTGTCGCTGGGCATGGCGGGCATGATCATTATCTGCCTGTCGCAGCTGAAAGTGGAAACTTCCAACTCCATTAGTTCTTCGAATGCCATGTCTAATCTGTTCAACAGTCTGTTTGGTATTGAGCTGAAATGGCCTGTTGCTGTTGTTTTGACGAATGCCGTTGGTCTAATCTTTATTTTCGGCAACATTCTGGACAAGGTGAACTCCTTTATGTCGGTGGGCTCGATCTTGACCATGAGCTGGGGATTTTTGCTGATTACCGATTACTATATCGTGCGCGGGCGCATGCATATCGGTTCGAAGGGTATTGTTTCCCTAAAATACATTCCTGCGGTGAACTGGCGCGGCATTGTCACGATTGCGGTTTCTGCGATTGTGGGCTGCCTGGTGTACTTTAACGGTCTTGTAAGCGTTCCGGTTTTGGTGGTGGCTCCGTTGACTATGGGACTGCACATCTTGCTCAGCTTGCTGTTCAAAAAACAGGCACTGGCGAAAGATTCCGCTATGCGCAATGCCGAATTTGCCGACCCCGAGCTTGCTTCCGCAGTGCTGGCCCGTCAGGAGCATTGGGCGGAGTAGGCACCCCTTTCTCTTTCTGATTTCTGCTCTAATTGGGTTATTGTTGATCAAAAGATAATCGGTACAAACTCTCATGTTCTTTTGATTTTTGGCCAAAACGGCGCACTCGATTCGGGTGCGCCATTTGCGTTTCTCCGGGTCGCGAGTTTTGGGACAAGGGGGAGAAGTCAGGTTTTTCCTAAAGCCTTCTTTTTGACTAAGAATCGATGATTTCGAGAGTTTCTTGCTATTTTTTTGGGTCGTTTGACGGGGCGCTGCGATTCGTGCGCCACGCCTCTTCTGCTGCTCTTAAGGGGTTGCACGCAGTTTACGAAGGTGCTCTTGCGGTTCCCCTAAGGTGCTCTAGCCCCATCTTGTCAAAAAAAATCGCTCCAAAACGCATAAATCGACGGTACGTGGCAGGTGGAAAAGGATCTGCTGCGCTTGTTGACACCAAGATAATTTTGCGACCTGGGCTTTTGATAAGCGCGATGGGGTCGAAGGGTTTCAAGATGCCTTATCTG
>CAKTYF010000109.1 GCA_934631995.1 uncultured Eggerthellaceae bacterium | reverse complement strand
AGGCGGCATAATCGCTTGAGCGAAAATACGGATTTACCACGTCAAAATCAACAAGCGTGACGTTTCTCCCCTGCTTTGCAAGGTCAAACGCCCAGTTCAGACTAAAGTTCGTCTTCCCTGCTCCGTAATGACCCACCACAATATTCACCGCGCAGGGTGCAGGACCGTATTCAAGAATGTCGTAACCGTTTGCCATAAAACTATTTCTCGTCGTTTTCGCGAATGGCGGCGCGGCGGATCTTGCCATTGACCGTCTTCGGCAGCTCTTCTACGTACTCAATGATGCGCGGGTACTTATACGGCGCGGTTTTTTGCTTCACCCACGTCTGCAGCTCTTTCGTCAGAGCAGTTGTCCCCTCGAAACCAGAGGCAAGAACAACCGTGGCTTTTACCGCCTTGCCGCGCAAGGGGTCGGGCACGCCCGTAACCGCGCACTCTTTGACCGCTTCGTGCTCCAGCATAACGCTTTCAATCTCGAAGGGCCCAATGCGGTAGCCACTCGACTTGATAACGTCGTCGTTTCTGCCCACGTACCAGTAATAGCCATCTTCGTCGCACCAGGCAGTGTCGCCCGTGTGGTACCAACCGTCATGGATGGCCTCGGCCGTTTTAGCGGGATTGCGATAATACTCCATCATGATGCCCGGAGCGCCCTGGGACACGTCGATGCACACCTCGCCCGTTTGACCCACCTTGCAGAAATTACCGTCTTCATCAAGAATGCGCGTGTTGTACTGAGGAACCGGCTTGCCCATAGAACCCGGACGCGGCGTGGAGCCCGTAAGATTCGCAATGGTCAGCGGCGTTTCTGTTTGACCGAAGCCTTCGTAAATGGTCAAGCCGGTATGTTTTTTCCAGAAATCGAACAGGTCGGGATTAAGCGCCTCACCTGCCGTAGTGGAATACACCAACGTGGAGAAATCGTATTTATCGATGTCTACCTGCGAGAACATGCGATACATGGTGGGCGGGCAGCAAAGCGTGGTCACGCCATACCGAGGAATAAGGCTCAAAAGTTCATCGGCGTCAAAGCGGTCGTAGTCGTACGTGAGCACGGCAGCTTCCATGAGCCATTGCCCGTAATACTTGCCCCAAACGGCTTTGCCCCAACCGGTATCGGCAATGGTGAAATGCAGGCCGTCGGGCACCACGTTGTGCCAATGCTTTGCCGTGAGCAAATGAGCAACGGCATATTCGCCCGAGTGAAGCACCATCTTGGGCTGGCCCGACGTTCCCGAAGAGAAGTACATGAGCATGGGATCCTTGATGCTGGTCTCAACGCGCTCGAATTCAGCACTTGCCGCGCGCACGCCCGAGTTGAAATCAAGCCAACCTTCGCGCGATGTGGTGGCAACGCAGATGTTCTCGGGGCCGGAAAGCGCCGCTCCCAGCGCAGTGCCCTCGGGAATGATCATCTTGCCGTTTTCGTCGAGCGGTGTAAGGCCGCCACCGGCGCCATTGACCAAAATGCGGCTTTTCACCGTGGGACAGCGGTCGATAACAGCATCCACCACATCGGCGATATATCCAGCATCCGTGCAGATGACCGAAGAGATCAGGCCTTCGTTCAAGCGATATTCCAAGTCGTGCTCTTTGAGCATGAACGTGGCGGGAACCATGATGGCACCCAACTTGCACAAAGCGGTTGCCACAAACCAGAACTGATAGTGACGACGCAGGATAACCAAAACGTAATCACCCTTCTTGATGCCCTGCGCAGCCAAGTAATTTGCCGTCTTGTTCGACCATTCACGCATGTCAGCAAACGAGAAGAAATGCTCTTCGCCTTCGGGATTGCACCACACCATGGCACGGCGATCGGGGTCGTTTTCGGCAATGTCATCAACAACATCGTAACCGAAATTGAATGAATCAGGGGCGGTCACCTTAAAATCGGTCAAAAGGCCGTTCTCGGAATACGTTTCTTTCACGAATCGTTCATTGATGTTTCTCATTGAAGTGATAATCCTTTGCAAAATAGAGGGGAGACAAAATCGAAATTGCTGCATAAGCGGCAACGTATTGATTTGTAAGGCGCGCCCGCTTGATTGGTTGATTGTTGTTTCCAATCGCCTTTGCGCTACCGCGAGTAGCACATGCGGGCTTGCGAAAGACGCGCCTAGATAATGTCATCCTCTTCGGGCTTCATGACAAGCGCCAAGAATGTGCACGGTTCGCCGCCAATGGCAATCATGCCGTGACCGCGGCCCGAGTCATAAAGCACGCAATCGCCCGGTTCAAGCTCTTCAATGTGATCTTCGTACGCAAAACGCATCTTACCTGAAAGAATGTAGTCAAATTCCTGTCCCGTGTGCTTCGAGAGATGAATGGGTTTATCCTGCTCTTCTTCCAAATAGGGTGCGTTTACCCAGAAGGGTTCACAGCTTTTGTTCTGGAAATGCGGCGCTTTGTGCAAATACTCAAAACCCGCGCGGCGCTTGATAGAAAGACCTTCACCAGCACGCGTCAGACAATAGCCCTTCAAATGCGGGGTCTCACCCGTAAGCAACTCAATCACATCAACGCCCAGACGCGCGGCGCACTTATACAGGAACGTGAAAGACAAATCCTGCTCGCCCGACTCTTGGGCAGCATACGCCGCAACACTGCGGCCCGTTGCCTCCGCCATTTCTTGCATGGTGATGTCAAGGTCCTCACGAAGGGCCTGAATTCTTCCAGCAACTTCTTTGAGGTTTGGCTCCATCTTATTTCCTTTCATACGATCAGTTCGACAACTACCACTGCACTACTTTTGATAACAAAGCTTGTTTCTTCTCACTCAAAACAAAAAACCCGAATTCCAATGTTGGAATCCGGGTTACCTTAAAAACCGAGACAAACTATACCAGAATCCAACAACACGCTCACGACGCGACAACTACGATTGCCGCGTTAATAATGACTAAGTTGTTAATTCGTACAGAGTTCATCGTGTTCCTATTTGTTATCCAAAAAATGAGCTTTCTGAATGTACCACTAATTTTTTTCGCGCACAAGACAAACTGCAAAATGTCCGTCAGCGGAGCCAGAATTCACATTTGTAGCAAAACTTGCGTGCCCATCGATTGCTTCCAGCTTGAAATCCGCACCCTCTTCGGACTTCAAGAACTCCATAATGACCTCTTGGTTTTCGCGCTTCGTTACCGTGCACGTGGAATACGTCAGGCGTCCACCAGGGTTCACCAACGCCGCAGCCGTCTTCAGCATCTTCAGGCCTTTTACCGACAGGTTCTCGATTCCCTGCTCGTTCAAACGCCAGCGGATCTCGGGGTGGCGACGAAGCGTTCCCAACCCGGAGCACGGTGCATCAACGAACACAGCATCAAACAGCTCGGGGAAATCTTCCGCAGTCATTTTCGTGGCATCCAGCGTGAGCGCATCGGCAACCTCAATACCGTATTTCTCGGCGCGTTCACGCAGAACACGCGCTTTGAATTCATGGTTGTCCAGCGTGTAATGCTTCATTTGGGAACCGTACTTGCGCTGGGCATTGCTCTGCAGCAAAATGGTTTTCGTGCCACGACCTGCGCCAATCTCCAAAAACGCTGCCGGCTTTTCTTCGGGAAGCGCCAACATGGCCACACGCTGCGCAGCAACGTCGGACACCAAAATCTTGCCCTGCGCCAGCGCATGCGAAATGCGACCATCAAGCAGAATCTTGCTGTTGCTAATGAAATAGCAGCCCGGGATTTCCACGCCATCAATGGTTTGCGGTTGAGCGGTAATGCCGCAATCGGCAAAAAGCGCAACGATTTCCTGATCGCTTGCTTTCGCTTTATTCACGGCAATAAAGAGCGGAGCTTGCTCGTTGGACGCCTTCATCAGAGCAACGGCATCGGATGCACCCAAATCCTTGATAAGACGCACTGCCAGCCACTGCGGGAAACCGTATAGACGAGCCAATGCCGCAATGTCGGTCTTCGGATCGCCGAACGGCCACGTCTTTTTCAGCTCGACAACACGACGCAGCACGGCATTCGCCAAACCACCCGTGCGCGGCGCAATGTACTTAGAAAGCTCAACGCCCTGATCCACGGCCGCATGCTCCTCTTTGCCCAGGAAGAACAGCTCGTACGTGGAAATGCGCAAAGCATCACGCACCAGCGGCTCAATGTCTTTCGGATTGTCCAAAGCGCGATCGATAATCTCGTCAAGCGTACCCCAGGTTGCCGCAACACCCAAAACAAGGACCTGCGCAAACGCGGTATCTTCCTTGGAAAGCTTCGAGCGCTCCAGGCGCGATTCTAAAACCTCGTGGGCAAACGCTTTGCGCGTACGAACAATCGTGTTCGTTTCCACGGCAAAACGACGCGCGGGCGTTGCACCCGTGCGCTTCTTCTGCGGTTTAGCTACCGGCTGCCAGCCGCGATACAAATCATCAGACTCAGTTTCCAAGGGTCCTCCAATGCTTAGGTTCTGTTTTTATGTTCTGCACGCCCGCAGCAAAGGACTTCGCGTCCATTTCCTTTTTGCCATGGGGCTTTAGCGTGAGAATCTCCAATATTCCTTCTTTTGTGCCCAAAAACAAACGCTTGCGCACAAAAGCAACTTGTCCCGCTTGCAGCGGCTCGGGCAGAAAATCAAGCGAATCATAATTCTGCGCCGAAAGAATCGACACGGGCTTTCCCGCAACTTCGCAACTACACGGATGCGCCTCGCTTGACGCCCTTACCTTGCGATCAGCTTGCAACGCCATATCGTCCCAGCAAAGATCAAGTTCGCCTTTCTCGATCTTCTTTGCGTACGTGACTTCGCTTTCGTCCTGTTCGACCCAGAAAACATGGCCCGCATCAAACTGCTCCAAAGCGTTCAAAAGCGCTTCAGCGCCAAGGTATGCCAGTTCATCAAGAAGCTCAGAAGCGCTACGGTGCTCAACGGGAACACTTCGGTACGCGCAATACGGACCCGCATCAAGCTTTTCATCAATACGCATGGCACACACGCCCACCTGCTCATCGCCGGCAAGAATCGCTCGCTCGACAGGAGCAGCGCCGCGCCATCGGGGAAGCAGCGAAGCATGCGCGTTGATTGCGCCAAACCGCGCCGCATCAATGACCGCTCGGGGCAACAGCGCGCCATATGCCGCAACAACCAAAACGTCCGCCTCGAACGAACGCAAACGCTCCTGTTCCTCGGCGTCTTTCAGGCTTGTCGGGCAAAAAACAGGAAGTCCCAGTTCAAGTGCGGCACTTTTCACCGGAGAAGGCACCAGCGCATTCCCGCGCCCTCGGATTGCATCGGGACGCGTATAAACGGCCACCACCTGATGCCGCTCGTTTATCTGCCGCAGAATGGTTGCCGCGAACTCAGGGGTTCCCATGAATACAACGCGCATGGTTTACTCCCGGTCACCTTCGTGCGGAATGCCCACTTCACCAGGACGTGCGCCTGCTTCACGTGCAGCAGCCAAATCAGCCACGGCCTGCAAGCGACGCTCAGGCGTTGCCGCCTCGATAAGGGTCTTTCCGTCCAAGTGGTCAATCTCATGCTGAAGGCACACTGCAAGAAGCTCTTCGCCTTCAATCTCCCACAGCTCGCCGTCCAAGTCGTAATAACGAACACGCACCCACGGCGAACGTTCGATCACAACGGAAATACCCGGTAGGGACAGGCACCCCTCGGAGCTTTCCACCAAATCGCCCTTACGCTCGACAATCACGGGGTTGACCATTACCAGCGGGTCCTTGCCATAATATTCTTCGCCTTCGCAATCGACGACAATAAGGCGGATATCAAGCCCCACCTGGGGAGAAGCAATACCCACGCCGTTCGATTTATACATAAGCTGCGCCATTTGCTTGGAAATGCGCTTGAGCGACTTGTCGCCCACTTTGCAGTCATGGCACACTTGCTTTAACGCATCATCGGGCCATTCCACAATCTTCATCATGTTCGTTCCTATCTTATCCTGCCAGAGGTTATCCGTTCATTGTACCGTCTTTGCTACTTCATGGGGAGCGAAGCGGCTAAATGCACCATTAAATCAGCGGCTTCATGGCTTTCTTGCGTGCCTGAACGTCCTTTTGTAGCGCCACAACCGTTTGGAAGATGATGTCGCGCTCTTCATCGGACAGGCTGTTCTGGGACAGCTGCGCTTTCATATCCTCAATCGACTCGCTCAAGTCGCCCAGCGCGAGCTCTTCGCACAAGTAGCGCGCGAACGCCTCAACCGATGCTGTTTGCCGGTCATCATCGCGGAAGGATCCAGTGAGGATGCTTCCCGCAATGGGAACGCTTTCCGTTGCGCGCGTGACAACAGTCCCCGCCGATGCGGAAGAGTCCGCCGCCAACGTATCAAGAATGCTGGTCGCAAGCGCTTCGTGAACACGCTCATGCCAATGGGTGACAGCTAACGTCTCGGCGCATTTCAAGCCATAAGCAGGATGCTGCGCGCACAGCACCAGGAATTTACGCTCGAACTTGCGACGGCTTATCTCCTGCGAGGAAAGCGACACGCCTTCAGGCTCCTGAGGCAAAGCAGCCAGCACAGGCTGGCGTTCATCGTTTGATTTCTGCGCCTTCAAATGCTCCAAGCACTCAAACGCATCTTCCTCGCGCGTACGCGTGCGACCCGCAATCTGCGTGGCATAATCTTTTGCCAAAAGAGAGT
>CAKTYF010000108.1 GCA_934631995.1 uncultured Eggerthellaceae bacterium | reverse complement strand
CCTGAAAGGTACGGATGGCATCAAGCGCGCGCAGGCGGGTGTGGGCGGCGCCGCTATTCCGGGCACCGTGTATGAGCAAGTCGAACCGATAGACGGCGAAGACATCATGGTGTCAATCGACATCGAAATGCAAGCGCTCTTGGAAGAAGAGATTACAGCTTCCGCGGAAAAGCTCGATGCTGATAGTTCGTCTGCTGTCCTTATGGATGCGGGAACGGGCGAGATTTACGCAGCGGCATCGCTTCCCCTGTTCAACCCTTCGGATCGAACCACGGTAGAGGCTGGCGCGACCGACCTGAAATGTGTCACGCATGCCTTTGAGCCGGGCTCGGTGTTCAAGACCGTATCGGCTCTTTCGCTTTTGGAAAACGATGTCATGACCCCCGAAGATGAGTTGGAATGCCCTGTTGAGCTTGAAGCGGACAACTACATCATTACCGATGCGCATGATCGCGACGCGTGCACATATTCGTTGCGCGATATCCTGGCGTATTCGTCGAACGTGGGCATTGCGCTTTCTATCGAGAAACTGGGATTCACGCCGTTCTATGAAGAGATCAACAAGTATTTGCTCACGCAGACAACAGGCGTGGATTATCCCAATGAAAGCGCTGGTTATCTGCTTGATCGGAACTCGTGGTCGCTCATTCAGGGCTATAACGTGTCGTTTGGCCAAGGTGTTATGAACACGCCGCTGCAAATGGCGCGCTTCTATGGCACCCTTGAGAACGATGGCGTGGCGGTTACCCCGCATTTCCTTATTGCGCTGCCGCAAACGGGCGAATATGTGACGTACGATACGCAGGAAGTGACAACGGATACGCAGGCGCTTGATGAAACGGTAGACATGCTGACCTCGGTTGTTGAATACGGTACTGCAAAAGATGCCGCAATTGATGGCTATACGGTTGCAGGTAAAACATCCACGGCAGAAATTGCTTCCGACCAGGGAGGATACAAAGAAGGCGTCTATAATCTGGCGTTTTGCGGCTTTCTTCCCGACTCCACCAGCAAATTGGTATGTTTTGTGACAACCGGCGAGACGCCCTACCAAACAAATGTGTGTGCCCCGTTTAAGGCTATAATGTCATATGCTATAGAGCGATATAAAATTTCGCCGAAATAAGGGAGAATCTCATGGCTAAAACATGCGCGGAGCTTTTTTCGCAAATCGATTGCACCATTATCGGCAACGCCGACGAACCCATTGAAGGCATTGCCTACCGCAGCGATAAAGTGAAGCCGGGAGATGCATTCTTCTGTATTGTGGGCAAGGTGACCGATGGTCACTCTTTTGCGCAAGATGCCATTAATCGCGGTGCGAAAGTGCTGGTGGTGGAACGCAAACTGTACCTGGCCGATGCGACCGATGTGACCGAAGTTGTGGTAAGCGATTCGCGCAAGGCCATGGCCGCGGCAGCTGCCGCATTCAACGATTTCCCCTCTACGAAGTTTTCCCTGGTGGGCATTACCGGCACGAATGGCAAAACGACCACAACGTACCTGGTAAACCATATTGCCAGCGAAGCGGGTATGAAAACGGGCATCATTGGCACGGTGGGTGTTATCGCCGATGGCACGCTTGAGAAAACGGCGAACACCACACCGGAATCTTCCGACCTGCAGGCGCTTTTGGGCCGCATGGCACAAAACGATCGCTCGGTGGTGGCCATGGAGGTAAGCTCCCATGCGCTTGACTTGCTGCGCACGTGGGGATGCCACTTCGCGGTGACCGCATTCACGAATCTCACGCAGGATCACCTGGATTATCATCATACGTTCGAGGAATATTTCGAGGCAAAAGCGCTGCTTTTTGGGAAGGATTATCCGTCTAAGCGCGTTATCTGCATCGATGATAAGTGGGGTAAAGAGCTGCTTCACCGCTGCTCCAGCGCGGGCGATGACATTATTACCACGGGTTTCGAGAAATCCGCTCAGATTCATCCCGAAGAAGTTGAATATTTCCAGACGCATACGCGCGTGAAGCTTTATGCCTGCGGTTCCGTTTATGATTTTGATTATCCGCTGGTGGGTAAATTCAACGTTTCCAACATGATGACGGCATTCGGTATTGCCCTTTCGCTGGGCATTACTGCGCATAACATCATTGCATCGTTCAAGAAGCCCGTTTTCGTTCCAGGTCGCTTGCAGCGCGTTCATACCGCCCACGATGGCGGCGTGTCCATTTTCGTTGACTACGCGCATACACCTGACGCTTTGGAAAAGGCGCTCAGCGCGGTGAAGGCCTTGAGCGACAACCACACGATTGTGGTGTTCGGCTGCGGCGGCGACCGCGATGCCACGAAGCGCCCGCTCATGGGTAAGGCTGCGCTTGCGGCCGACTACGTGGTAGTGACCAGCGATAACCCGCGTACCGAAGACCCGCAGGCTATTATTCGCGATATTGTTGCCGGTATGGGGGATCCTGCGGGACGCTACGAAGTTGAGGCCGACCGTCGCGCTGCCATTGCACGCGCCATTGCGCTTGCGAAGCCGGGCGATTCCATTTTAGTTGCGGGCAAGGGCCACGAGGATTATCAGTTGGTTGCGGGCCGCGTGCTTCAGTTTGACGATGCAGTTGTGGCTGCTGAAGAGCTTGAGCGTGCGTTTGGTGCTTAAGGAGTTCAAGGAGGCTCGGGTAGGCCCAAAGGCTTCGAAGCGTGGGTTTGCTTGATGCGTGCCGTGTGCTTCGAGCGTGAGGGTTTGAATGCCTGTGTCGGCAAGCGCGTTTGCAATGGTGCTGCGTTGTTGGTGCGGCGCAAGGGATATGCAAACGGATACAGAGACAAGGTGAAAGAGGAGTTTTTCGCGCATGCGTTTGAATGCAAAGCAAATAGCCCAGATCACGGGTGCGGATATTATCGTTGATCCTCTTGGAACAAAAGAGCTGGCGTGCTCGTTGACGTGGGACTCGCGAGAAGTCGTTCCCGATGCGCTTTATGCTGCGCTTCCGGGCCAACGTGTTGATGGCCACGATTTCGTTGACAGCGCCCTGCGTTCAGGTGCTTCTCTTGCTCTGGTGATGAAAAACCCCTCCGAGCAGACGTGCGCTCTTGCGCGCGAGCTGGGTGCAGGCATTTTGGAAGTGCCCGATACCGCCGATGCCATAACGCAACTTGCCGCCGCATGGCGCTTAAAGCTTTCGGGATGCGTTATCGGGTTGACCGGCTCAAGCGGGAAAACCACCACGAAGAACTTAGTGCGCGATGTTTTGTCTGCTCAGCATAGCGTGGTTGCAACGAAGGCGAACCAGAACAACGAGCTGGGCGTTCCGAAAACGTTGCTTTCCGCCGATGCGGACACCGAATACGTTGTGGTTGAAATGGGCATGCGCGGCCAAGGACAAATCCACGAGCTCTGTTCGTTTGTCCAGCCCGATATGGGCCTTATCGTGAACGTGGGAGAAAGCCACATTGAGCTTTTAGGCGGTCGCGACAATATTGCCCGCGCGAAAGGCGAGCTGTTTTGCGAGCTGCCTTCCCATAAGGGCGTGGCGTTCGTGAACGCGGGCGGCGATTACGCTGACTTCTTGTGCGAGAATGCGCATCTTGCGGCGCGTGACGTTCGCGTTGTTCGTTTTGGATTGCGGGCGGCGCCCGAAGACAACGCCCCGGCCGTATGGGCGGAAAACATCCATCTTGATGAAGAGGGTCGTCCGTGCTTCGTGCTGTGCGCGCAGGGCTTCACCCAGCTCCAGCGCGGGGAAACGCACGTGCCCGTAAGCCTGAACTTGCGCGGGCTGCACAACGTTTCCAATGCAACAGCCGCTGCCGCTGTTGGCCTGCAGTGCGGCATGGCGCTTGAGACAATAGCATCGGCGCTTCAGGCCGCTCTTCCCGAAGCGGGAAGGCAGGAAGTCGTGAAGGCGCGCGCTGGCTACACGATTGTCGACGATACGTACAACGCGAATCCGGAATCAATGCGTGCTTCGCTTCTTACATTTTCTGCGATGGACGGTTTCGGCCGTCATATTGCCGTTCTGGGCGATATGGGCGAGCTCGGCTCATATGCAGAGGCGTGCCATAAGGGAATCGGCGCGCTTATTCCTTCGCTTAACGTTGATTATCTTATCTGCATCGGTGAACTTTCCGCGTATATTGCACAAGCAGCGCTTGAAGCGGGTATGAGTGCGGATAGAATTGTTCAGGCAAATTCGATTTCCGATGTATTAGGAACGCTTGATAGCATGCTTGAGCCAACCGATGCTGTGTTGGTGAAAGCTTCTCATTTCATGGGCTTGTCCCGTGTGGTGGAGGGACTGATTCGATAGATGTTTTCGGCTTTTTCAAAATACCCAACCTTTTTAGTATTCTTGGCGGTTGTTCTTGCTGCCGCGTTGACTATGGCGGTTATGCCTGCGTTTATTCGTCTTTTGCGCTCAAGCCATGTGGGTCAACAAGTGCGCGCCGATGGTCCTCAGAGCCATTTAGTGAAGCAGGGCACCCCCACCATGGGCGGTTTGATCATGCTTGTTGCGGTTCTAGTCACTTCGCTTTTAGTGTGTTCGCCTTCCGTGCAAACGATACTGCTTTTGGCGGCCACGCTTCTGGCGGGCGTGCTGGGGCTTGTCGATGATGCTTCCAAGATTGCTCACGAGCGCTCGCTTGGACTGACTCCGAAAGCAAAGCTGGTGGGGCAGTTCGGCATTGCCACGGTCTTTTGCCTGGTGGCGGTGAATGCGGGCGGTGTTGAGCCGACCGTCTCCATTCCGTTTGTCTACACCTTTGACCTGGGCGTTTTGACCACGGTTGTGCCGCTGGGCAATGGCATTGAGATTCCCTGGCTCTACCTTATCTTCGTGAACATCCTGATGGTGGGCATGTGCAATGCCGTGAACTTGACCGATGGCCTTGATGGCCTGGCTGCTGGCACGGTGATGATTGTCATGCTGGTTATGGCGGCTATTGCGTATCGTTCCGACCTGCTGGATTCCGCGGTATTCGCCGCTGCGCTGGCCGGCGCGTGCATTGGTTTTCTGTGGTTCAACGCGTTTCCTGCCGATATCTTCATGGGCGATACTGGCTCGTTGGCGCTGGGCATGGCGCTTGCGGCGCTTGCGGTGCTCACGAAGACGGAATTCGTTGTTATCATCATCGGCGGCTTGTTCGTGGCCGAGGCCCTGTCCGTTATCATCCAGGTAGCGTATTACAAACGCACGAAGAAGCGCATTTTCCTTATGGCCCCGCTTCACCACCACTTCGAGAAGAAGGGCTGGAGCGAAACGAAGGTCGTTGTGCGTTTCTGGATTGTTTCGGGCGTTTTGGCTGCCTCGGGCTTCCTGCTGTACTTTATCGAGACGATTGTTTAGGAGCTGCTTTATGAGCGAATCCGAAATAAAACTTCTTTCTGGCAAAAAACACGCGCCTGAATTTATTGGGCGCGTTTTAGTGATTGGCCTGGGCAAAAGCGGCATGGCGGCCGTATCGTATCTGTCTGCCCTGGTGGGAACGCGTGTGGAAAGCGTTTTTGTTGCGGCGGGCGCGCAAAACCAGAAAGCGCAGGCGTTTGCGGACCGCTTTGCAAGCGAAAACGTCACGTTCGCATTTGACTGCGAGCAGTTTTCCGACTCGTACGACCTGTGCATTGCCAGCCCGGGCATTTCGCAGTTCTCCGATTTTTATCGCAATGCTGCCGCGGCTTCCAAAGAAGTGGTGAGCGAAGCCGAATTCGCCTGGCGCGAAAGCAACGAAGATGCGCGCTGGGTTGCCATTACGGGTACGAATGGAAAAACGACTACTACGTCGCTTGCTGCGCACATTCTGAAGCGCGCAGGCTTCAAAGCGGCTGCTGTAGGAAATATCGGCGATGTGTGCTTAGATGCTGTTGCCGCAGGTGGTGTGGATGTTTACGTGGCGGAGCTTTCTTCGTTCCAGCTGGCGTCAACATCGCTTTTCACGCCGGTTGCATCGGTCATTTTGAATATTACGCCCGATCATCTGTATTGGCACTTGTCGTTTGAAGCGTATCGCGATGCAAAGTACAAGTGCTTGGCAAACTTGAACAAAACGCCTGGTGCTCTGGCAATTCTTGATGCCACCGATGAAGTGGTGCGTGGCAAGATTCGTGAGCTTAAGGCGACCCCAGCCGATGAGCGCGGATTCGATTACCTGCCGTTGGGTACGGCGGCGGGTGTTCGCGAGAGCATGATTGCGCGCTGCGGCGTATCGTCCGCGGCATATGTGGACGAAAATGAAACGTTGGTCATTGATCTTGCGGGCGTTCGCCATGAATTGTGTGCGGTAAGCGACTTGCAGATTAAAGGTGACCATAACGTCTCGAACTCCCTGGCAGCAGCTGCGTGTGCGCTTGCCATTGGTGCGAACGATACCCAGATCATCGATGGTCTGAAGAGCTTTGCGCCGCTGGAGCATCGCAACGAGCCGTGTGGCAGCATTGCCGGCGTGCATTGCTTCAACGATTCGAAGGCAACGAATGTCGATTCAAGCTTGAAGGCGCTTTCTTCCTTCGAGCCGGGAACAGTTGTGGCGCTCTATGGCGGCCGCGATAAAGGCACCGATTTAACGGAGCTGGTGCAGGCTACAAAGCAATATGCCCATGCTGTGGTGTGCTTTGGCGAGTGCCAAGAGCGTTTCTATCAGGCGTTTGCGGCCGATAAGGGCGAACTTACGCTTCTGCGTGC
>CAKTYF010000107.1 GCA_934631995.1 uncultured Eggerthellaceae bacterium | reverse complement strand
CGCGCGATGCGTCTCTTTAGCGGAGGTAAGGCTTTGCATTCCGGTGCAGGTGCGCTATGCTGCTGATACTGCTCTCATCGCGCTCGCAGCCGGCTGATGGAGAGCAACCGCGAACAACAACGCACCGGCAAAGAAGGAAAGAAGAGCATGCCCCTTATTCTTGGGTTCCTGGTAGGTATCTGTCTGCCTATACAGACGAGCGTAAACACAAGGCTCAGGAAGAAGGTAGGGACGCCATACAATGCGGCCTTGGTGTCGTTTTCTGCTGGGCTGTTGTTCCTATCCACATTGTTGCTGGTCGCCGGGCAGGGGCTGAGCATTCCTTTTGCGCAGTTGCTGGATGAGCCCGCATGGATCTGGATTGGCGGCGCCTGCGGTGTGGTTTTCCTGACGGGAAACATCCTGCTGTTTCCGAAGTTGGGCGGCGTGCAGACAGTCGTGCTTCCGGTTCTTGGCCAGATTCTCATGGGCTTGGCCATCGATAATTTTGGGCTGTTTTATTCGCGGCAAACGCCGTTGACTGCCTTCCGCGTTGCGGGTGCGGTGCTGGTGATTCTGGGCGTGGTTTTAGTCTCGATGGCAAAAGAATGCAAAGCAAAGCGCGGCAGCCAGCAAAAATCAGCAAATGCGTCCCTATGGCTCTGGCGAGCGTTTGCCGTCTTTGCGGGAATGGCGGTTGCCACTCAGACTGCGGTAAACGGTTATCTTGGGGTAGCGGCAAGCTCCCCGATAAAAGCATCGGTCATTTCGTTTGCCGTTGGAACCATCATCCTGGCAATTATCTGCATCGTTTTACGCTTGAAGAATGGAAAGCTGGAACCAACAGAAGAGAAACCAGGTAAAAACCCCTGGTGGATGTGGATTGGCGGCATTCTTGGCGGGCTGTATGTTCTCGTAAATATCTATCTATCAAGAATTATTGGAACCGGAATGACGATTATCCTTCTTTTGGTTGGCTCCACAACGGGCGGCATTTTGGTTGATCATTTCGGGATCTTCGAGTCTCCGAAAAAGGTCGTCAATGGGCAGAAGATACTGGGCGCTCTGATTATGATTTTGGGAGCCGCCGCAATCAAGCTGCTGTAAGGGAATCGTTGTAAGCTCGTTGCGGCTTGGGCTGCGTCTGCCCGCCTCATCTTGGCGTTGCGGTAATTGCTTGCATTCGATTATGCAGCAAAACGGAATCATTGCGCGTTTGTAGCAACTCTGACTGAACTGGCTCCTTCGACCTTGCCGCTGCTAGCGCTGACGATGGAAGCTTCCGCGGCGAAAGAGGGTTTCGTACAGGGCGCACACCTTGTCGGAGATGCATACCAACCACGCCTCGCGGCAGGCGGGCACGCGTGTGGGGGGTAGCGGCCACATGTGGGAGCGAATGATGTTTCGCTCCTTGTCGGTTAAGGGGAAATCCCGCGCCGCCCGCTGCTCTGCAATGACCGGATGATTCACTGCATGAGCCTTATTGGTGGTCCCATGCCAATCGTAACCGTAGTAGTCATGAAGAAACGCTGCTCTGACCAGCGACTTCTCATCCGAATCTATATGGAAGGTATCGTTCAAGGAAAAGCTCAGCCAAGCCACGCTCACGCAGTGCTGGTAGGTGCTTACGGTGCCGTGCTGGTAAAAACCCTTCATTTCCCGAGCGCCCTCGTGGGTGCAAGAGGCGGAAAGCAGCTGGTCGAAGCGCTGTTTGCGCGCTTCTTTTCTGCCGTTCTGCCGCGCTGAGCCCGAGCATCCCGCGCGCCGTTTCCCCAAGATGCCCATGCTACTTTTCGCCCTTGCTACCCGGTTTGCCACCCGATTTGCCGCCTGGCTTACCTGGCTTGCCCGGCAACACGCCGCCCAGGCTGTCGATGCCTTTGCGAACATACGCCACCATCATTGTGCCGGATTTGCTGCTATAGCCTTTCAAACTGGAAAGCACGCGTTTCTGACGGGCATCCAGGCTGCTGGCAAGGCCCAACACCGTATCGCGCATCGTTTCCGCAGCACCCGGAATATCGGGAAGAACGCCGTCAAGCTTCTCCCGCATCGAAAAATCGGCCAGAGCGTCTTTACCGGGAATGGCTTCCGCCACATCTTTGGCCGCATCCTTCGCGGCCTCAAGGCCTGCTTCCATAGCCTGGTCGAAGCTGGCGCTGGCAGCCTCGATTTTCTCCACTAGCTGGGTCAAGGCACTTACCGACAGGGTGACGTCTGCCGTGGTTATCACCAGTATCAGCAGGCCTGCGATCTCCCGGACTCTATAGGGAACCGCTGTCGCCAAATCTTGCGCCCAGGGGATGACCAGCAGGCAAATAAGCACGCCGGACACGCCGAAAAGAAGTGATGCCGGCAGACAAATGCGACCGTTAAGGTTCAGGGGAAGGTTGCTGTAATCCCACCAGCGAGCATGGAACGCTCTTTCCATAAGTACCGACGTGGCATATTCCAAAATCGCGCTGCCGAACATGCAGATAAGAAAGACGCCCCACAAGGGAATGTCCAGGTTCGATATAGGGGGCCATCTGAATAACGCCATGGCCGAAACAACGCCCACGCCGTAAATGGGGCACAGGGGGCCCCACAGAAAACCGCGGTTTTCCCATTGGCCTTTGACCACAATGTTGTTGACACACTCGAATAGCCACCCAGCAAAGGAGAAAACGGCAAACCATATTATGTAATCGCAGAGTGTCATAAGGCTGTCCATTATAAACTCCTTTGCCCGTTGAAGCGGAAACGTCGCAGAGAGCACATGACCGCGACAACCTTGCGCATCCGCGGTTGTCCCATGGATTTGCGACAGTTTTTGCAGTGGATTGCCCGGCAAAATCGTTCACAGTTCTTGAAAAAAAGAGGTTAATCGGGATAAAGTCCCGAAAACAAAGAACTGTGAACGATTTTATGTGCGGGTTGAGGTTATGAGGGATGTTTGAGCGGTTTAGGTGCGGCTTTGGGTTCATGTTGTTGAAAAATCGGCGTGAAATTCGAAGTTGATGCAGGTTGGAAGTAGGTCGAAGTCGGTTCTGTTGACGGTGTGACATATTATCCATAATGGAAATAGTTATGAACTGGTATTATACCGAGTGCCTTTTCTAGATCCTCTGCAATGCTCGAAAAGTGACCCGATTTGTGAGTCTCACCTACTTCCAACCTATCACAACTTCGAATTTGGGATTAAAAATTCAACAACATAACCTCGGAAACCGCCTTTGGGAAGCCTTCGATTTGCCCCAGCCCAATGTACCCCGCTCTGCGGCACCCCCCCGTTCTTCAAAAACGTTACCGCCAGCGGGCAAACGACGCCCGGCTGGCTTGCTTAAAGACGCTTCCCAACGCCTAAAATACGTTGGCCTTCGTGGGCCATTCTGTAATGCAAGCCAAGAGCGGTACTCTTCGTTTTTGGGCGCCGTGCAATGAAGTATTACGAGGTCGTTGGGGGTGAACGTGCTCAATGTTTTGGTATCATGAGCGCGAGCGTTTCGGATGGCTGTGGCTTCGATTAGGTGCTTTTGCGCGAATCGGTGCTAAATGCACTGGCGCAAGGGGCTGATACCGATCCTATTACGACGTTTGTGAACGCTATTGTGCGGGTTGACCGCTTGGATATTCCCATTGCGAACGCGCTGCAAACGCAAGCGACCTCTGTCAAGCAATATCGTCATTAGCAAGGTAAAGAGAAGGCCCCGAAGTTTCCCGTGAAGATTTTAATTCCCTTGGTGTGATTTATTTTCCCGTCGCTGTTAGTTGCGCTTTTGGGTTCCGCGGTGTTGAATATCATTGCAGCGTTCATGTAGGCGGAAAGGACAGCAATGGCATGCGGAAATCCGAAAACAAAGTCCACGTCGGGCACGTATTACCTGCTTTCGGTAGACGAGAGTGACTCGGGCGAGTATATTCCCGTGGCCGATACTTTCTTCAAGCGGCTTTGGGGATTAATGGGCAAAGACGTTCGCACCGATGGCGATGGGCTTTTTCTTGCAGATTGCGCGCGGGTGCATACCTGCTTCATGAAATGCTCCATTGATGTTTTGTATTTGGGGTCTGATCTGCAGGTTCTGGATGCGGAAACGCTGGTGCCGTGGCGCATGGGCAAAAAGGTGCGCGGTGCGCGCCATGTGCTAGAGCTGCCGGCGGGTCGCCTTGATGGTGCGGATTTGAGCACGGTTGTAGTGATGAAGGCTAAGCAGCGTTGAGGATTGTACTTAATGCTGGGTTTGGAGATGGCAAGCATCAATGGTTGCGACTGAGGCGGGTGAGTCTGCGGTGGCTGCATCATTGAAAGATTCGCGCAGTCTGTGCGGATTCGTTTCGGCTGCGCTTGGTTGCATGAGTGGTCTTAACGATGCGCTGCCCAGGGTTTAGGGTAAGCGCCTTATGCTATTTGCGTCCTGGACTTTATGGGTTCTGCTTTCTTGTTCTGCCCTCGCATTGCCCGTGCCGTTCTCTTGCGCCGCCGATGCTTTTTGCGGCTGTTATGCTGTGTGCGCAGCCGCGAAAGGCTATGTTGTCGAAAAAATAGCTCAGATACGCCCAAATCGACGATACGGGGCAGGTGTGGGTGCGAAAAAGCCACAATCGATTCGCTCTTTGTTGCGAATCGAGTCTTCCTGGCGTATAAAACACCAGGTCATACGAATGTGCCAAAACGTAAGACAGCGGTGTGTCGTTGTTTAGGAGAATTGACCTGCCCTGAATCGTTGATTTGTGCGTTTTCGCTCTTGGTTTGCGACAACATGAGCTTCACTGGCTTGTCTACAACGCAGCTTGCGCTTGCCTGCTCTGCTTTTGGTTGCTATATCTGATACTTTTTCTGGCTGAACGCTATTTTACTTAATGCGTACTTTTTCTGCTGGGTAGGTCAAATGGCGATGTGGTACAATTGGGCCACGAACACTATCGTTGATTGGAGATATGATGCCTGTTGCCTTGCCCGTTCGTGAAATGAAAAACACCGCTCAGTTTGCTGAACGCGTGCGTCGAGAGCGGGAGGTTCTTGTGACTCGAAACGGTGTTGAGGTTATGACTTGCGTTAGCGCAGACCAGCGAAAGGCCGAGCTTGAGGAGATATCGAAAGCAAAATTGCTCAGCAAGATTCTTATGGCGGAGGGGGAGTATGCACGTGGGGAATACGAGAGCTACGATGATTTTGCCGCGAAAATGAGGCTCCAGTATGGGCTATAAATGCGTCATCCTTCCTCAGGCGCAGCGCGATTATCAAGAAATTGTTTCGTACTTTGTTGATGTGCTACGAAGCCCTCAAGCGGCCAAGAATTTCATGGATGAGTTCGATCGACAGATAGATTTGCTCTGTTCGTCGCCGGATATTTTCGCTTTGAGCCGTTTGCCGGAGTTGGCGGCAAAGGGATACCGGTCGCTTTTCGTAAATAATTATATAGCCTTGGTGGCGTTGGACGGAGATATCGTGCGGGTTGCGCATATTTTTCATCAGACGCAGGATTATGCGCATTTGGTATAAACGTTGCGCCATCTGTGTGTCAAGTTCGTGCAGCATTTGCTGTTGCAATGTTGACTTACTTAGGCGTAATCTATGGCTATTGCAATGATGCGCCCGTTATGACTGGGCTCATGTCCGATTTTCCCACCTTGTGGGATAAGCCCATGAGCTAAATCGCTCTTGATAGTTTCTTTCAGCCAGTCCGCAGCGGATTGCGCTGCTTCTTCCAGGTTTTTACCGAACGTGCCTCCCTCCATATCGCATGGGATTGCAAGCGTGAAGCCTTCGGATTCATAGAATTCAAATTCTCTTATATAAATCATCGTTGGCCTTTTTCTGGTGGCTGGTCGTGTTCGCCTCGGACAAGCATTGTTTCCAAAAGCGCTTATCGTCCATTTCCTGTGCTCATAAGTGATGCGATTTGATGCAACCTGGCATACATCTGGCATATATCTGGTGCGCATCCGGTACGATGTGGGTACGATGTCCTCCGTTTTTATCCTTTTTTAACCGGATTCTTTATGCTTCGGGAAAAATAAAAGATCAGGACTTTTGCGTCCTGACCTGCGGTTTCAATGGAGCCAGTGACAGGAATCGAACCCGCAACCCACTGATTACAAATCAGTTGCTCTACCGTTGAGCCACACTGGCGTATCTGTATATTCTATCGGATAATTCATTTTCAATCTAGTGCTTTTATCTATTAATCGGTGATTTCCGTGTCTTTCCGACTCTTTAGGTTTGCGGTCGGCGGTCTCTTCGCGGCTTTGTTTGATGCAATTGCACAATGCCATACACCACTACAAATGCTGGGTGGACTTCTAGTGCCGCTTCCCTTATTGTTGTTGTGTTATTGTGATGATAATTTCCGCGGAATGCGGGGAGAATGCAGAGTTGCAGATCGTGAGTGCAGAACCGCAATCTCGCGCGGATGCAGGATTGTAGAACGCAGGAGAAGATCATGGTCAACCTTACCGATGAAGAATTTGAACTGGCAATTCAGGATGCGCTTGATTCCATTCCGCAAGATTTGATTGACTCTATGGAAAACGTTGTTGTTCTGGTGCGCGACGAGCCAACGCCCGAAGAGCTTGCCGATGCAGAGTGGGGGACCGAGGCCGAAGACGGCGATTTGCTGGGCATTTACGACGGCATTCCCCTGACCGAGCGCGGAAACGACTACGGGAACTGCTACGGCGACATCCCTGATACCATCGTCGTTTTCAAGGGGCCGCACGAACGTCTTGAG